>NZ_SJPQ01000001.1:327677-655355 GCF_007859945.1 Pseudobythopirellula maris
CTCGCCTTCGTCTTGCCGTCTTCGGGCATCCAGGTGAGCAGCACCGCCACCTCGACGCCGGAGATGCTGAGCAACCGGTTGACCACGTCCTCCGTGTCGGCCGGGGCGGCGCCGGTCTCGGCGAAGTCCTCGGCCGTGGCGTGCCCAAAGGCGACCCGTCCGTCCAGCTCGGTGCGGATGCTCTGCAGCACCCGCCCCTGGAGCCACACGCGCTCGATCGTGTTGCGGTCGAACAGCGTTGAGAAAGTCTCCGCCGGGTTGGCGCCCGCCTCGACGAGCCGGGCGACCGTCTCGTAAGTGGCGGCCGTGACGGACGAGAAGCGGAACCAGCCGGTGTCGGTGGCGATCGCCGCGAACAGCGGCTTGGCCATCTCGGTGGTCAGCTCGACGCCCAGAGCGTCGATCGCTTCGGCCACGAGCCGGCCGACCGCCTCGGCCGTGGTGTCTTTGATCACGGCGCCGCCCAAGTCGTCGCCACTCAGGTGGTGATCGATCACCAGCTTCTTGGCGCCCGACTCGCGGAGCACATCGGCCATCGGACCGAGTTGGCCCCAAGCGCTCGTGTCGAGCACGATGTGGGCGTCGGCCTGGTGGACCTCCTCGGGGGTGACGCCCTGGCCGAGTGTCTCGACCTTTGTCTGGGGATCGATGAACGCGATGTGCGGCGGTGTGGTGTCGCCGTTGACGATCCGCACCCGCTTGCCGAGCGTCTCCAGGGCGAGAGCCAAGCCGATCTCACTGCCGATCGCGTCGCAGTCGGGACGCATGTGCGAGGTCAGCACGAACGAGTCGCACGAGGCGACCAGCTCTTTCAGCGGGGTCCAATCGAGCGGCATCCGGTTCAATCCTGGGGCTTGTTGTCGCCGGCGCCCGCTTGGAGGGCGCCGATCGTATCGAGGTAGGCGTCGGCGATATTCTTCGCCGAGGCCGCGTCTTGCCGGATCTGTGCGACGAGCGCACCGGCCGACGGGAACGGTCGCACGTCGCGGAGCCGCTCGAGGAAATCGACCTCGATCAGCTTGCCGTAAAGCGGCTCGTGCAGGCCGACGAGGTGCGCCTCGACCTTGGGGTGCGTCTCGCCGAACGTCGGGTTGGAGCCGATGTTCACGGCGGCTGGCCACGCCCGGCCCATCACCCAGCCGGCGGCGGCGTAAACGCCGGGGGCCGGCAGCAGCGTGTCGATCCCCTCGAGGTTCGCCGTGGGGAAGCCGAGCTCGGCCCCGCGGCCGGCGCCGTGGGTGATCATGCCACGCAACTTGTAAGGCGAGGTGAGCATCCTGCGCGCCAGGCCGACCTTGCCGCCGGTGAGCAGCAACCGGCGGATCCGTGAGCTGGAAATCCACTCGGCCCCACCGCCCGTGTCGAGCGCGACGGGCTGGACCACGTCGAGCGACATGCCGGCGCCCGCGGCCAGATCGGCCAGCAGCTGCACGTCGCCCTCGCGATTGTGGCCAAAGTAAAAATTAGGCCCCTCGATCATCGCCTTGGCGCCGATCGCCTCGACAACGATCCGACGGAAGAACTCCTCGGCCGACAGGCACAGCAGCGCCTTGTCGGTGGGGTAGGCGATGACGCAATCGACCCCCAAGTCGGCGAGCAGCTCGGCCTTGCGCTCGGTCCAGGTGAGCGGAGGCGGGCATTCGGCCGGCCGCAGCAGCCGCACCGGGTGGGGGTCGAACGTGAGCACCAGCGCCGGCCCGCCGACCTCTTTGGCCTTGTCGACGAGCCGGGCGATCAGCTCGGCGTGGCCGCGGTGGACGCCGTCGAAGTTGCCGATCGTCAGCGCCCCGCCGCGCAGCGATTCGGGCAGTTCGGCGAGGTGGCGGACGATCTGCACGCGGTTTTCACGAGGTTTCAAGGGAGCAATACCACGAGTATCGGCTCTCGACGCGGGCAGGGTCAATCGTCGGCCGAGCGGCCGCACAAGCGGGCCGCACTCCGCCTCCGCCCTTCAGCGCTCGGTTCTTCAGAACGGCGTCGGATCCAGCCGCTGGAAAGCGTGCGGTAACTCGTCGATCAGATCGGTGGCGATCATCGAAATCTGGCCCAGCCGCGCGGCGGCGAGGTCGCCCGCCACGCCATGGACGTGGGCGCCGAGCCGCGCCGCGTCAAACGGCCCCAGCCCCTGGGCCATCAGGCCGGCGATCACGCCGGTGAGCACGTCGCCCGAGCCGCCGGTGGCCATGCCGGGGTTGCCGGTCTTGTTGATCGCGTGTCGCTCGCCATCGGCAACCACGGTGCGGGCGCCCTTGAGGAGCACCGCGCCAGATGCGCCGCTCCGCCGAGCCAGCACGCCGGCCGCCTCGACCCGCTCGGCGTCGTCGCCGGTCGCCTTTGCGGCGAGCGACGCATCGCCCACCAGCCGGCCGTACTCGCCCGGGTGCGGGGTCAGCACGCAACGAGCGTGGACGTTCTCCAGCATCGAGCCGCGTGCCAAGGCGTTGAGGCCATCGGCGTCGATGACGGTTGGCTTGTTGGCCGCGAGCACGAGCGGCAGGAGCGTGTCCCAGTTCTCACCGAGGCCGGGGCCGATGGCGACAACCGTGGCGGCCTCGAGCGACTCACGAAAGTCCTCCGCCTTGCCGATCGCAACCGTCATGTAGACGGGGCAGAACGAGGCGACCACGGGCGCCGACGCGGCCGGCGCCGCCACGGTCACGAGCCCCGCGCCGCTGCGCAGGCAAGAGAGGGCCGACATCGCGATCGAGCCCGCCATCCCCGGCGCGCCGCCAATGAGCAGCACGCGGCCGAAGTCGCCCTTGTGGCTCTCGGCGCCACGGCCCGCCAAGAGCGGCAACGGTTCTTGCGAAACGTCTTTCACGAATCGGCGCCCTTCTCACTGGAGCAGCGGCCCGCGGCGGCTCGCGAAGCGATCACCCCGGCCAGGTAGCCCGCCTTAAAACCGGCGTCGATGTTCACCACCGCCACGTTCGACGAGCAGCTGTTGAGCATGCCCAAGAGCGCCGTCACGCCGCCGAAGCTCGCCCCGTAGCCGACGCTCGTCGGCACGGCGATCACCGGCGCCGCGACATGCCCGCCGACGACGCTCGGCAAGGCGCCCTCCATGCCGGCGGCGACGATCACCACGTCGGCGTCGCGCAATTCGGGCAGCCGCTCGGCGAGCCGCTGCGGCCCGGCGACACCGATGTCGTTGATACGAGTCACGGCAACGCCCATCCAGACGAGCGTTTCGGCCGCCTCCTCGGCGACCGGCAGGTCGGTCGTGCCGGCGGTCACCACGGCGACCGAACCTTGGGGCGCCTCTTGTTCGCAAGCGGCGCCGCCGACGGGGGCCGCCAGCCGCCAGGTGCGTGCTGTCGCGTTGTGGCAAGCGAGCGGGTAGAGCACTTCCAGGTCGGCCGCGGCCGCCGGGTCGATCCGCGTCACCAGCGACGGCTCGCCACGCTCCTGCTGGGCGGCGATGATCGCGGCGATCGCATCGGGCGTTTTGCCCTCGCCATAAACGACCTCGGGGTAACCGCAGCGGTCGCGCCGCGCCGTGTCGAGCGACACGTCGCCACCGGCGAGAAGCCGCGTTTGCTCGCTCGCTTCGAGGAGTCGGTCGGCGAGCGTCTCGGGCGCGAGGGCGCCGTCGCGCACGGATTGGGCCAGGTTCAGCAGGGTGTCTCGATCCATGGGACCAAGTTTAACCGGCATGGCGGCGTCGGCGCAGCCCACCGGCGACGACCGCCGCGGCGGCGAGCAGCCAGGCGGCCGGTTCCGGCGCCGTGACCGCCGAGGGCGACCCGGCGGTTTGGCCGAAGTTGCTGACCCATAGGTCGTAGTCGTCCTCGTCGACGATCAGGTCGCCGTTGCCGTCGGCCCGCAGGTCCGACTGCGACCCGAGCGTGTCACGCCACACGGTGAAGTCGGCCGCGTCGACCACGCCGTTGCCGTTGTAGTCGCCCGCAACGCCTGCGAGCACCTCGCCAACGAGGCTGAGTGTGAGCGTTTGCTGCGTCGCCCCGGGGAGGTCCTCGTCGGAGAGCGTCAGCAAGTAGCTGGCGGCGAACTGGCCGGCGGCGGCGGTCGAGAGCGTGGCGGTGGCGCCGTCGCTCAGCCCTGCGGCGAGATTGGCGAACGTTTCGAGGCCGGTCGAAAACACGCCGGTGTCGCCCGTGCCCATGCCGATCAGGTCGAGGTCCAACCCGGCGGTGAGCCCCGGCGAGGCGACGAGGTTGAAGATATCAAAACCGACCTCGGCCGCTTCACCCAACGCCCGCTGGCCGAAGTCGATCGTCAACTCGTCGAGATCCATGCTCGCCGAGAACGACGCGTTCGCCGGATCGAGCACGTCCCAGTCGATCACCTGCGAGAACTCGCCGTTCTGCACGCCTTGGCTGGCGGAGGAAACGCCGAACGTGGCGCTGTAAGAGCCGGTAGCCGAGCTGGTGAGCGTGGCGTCGTGGAGCGTGGGACCCGCCAGGGCGAACGCCGTGTGGTCTGTTGACCCCGATAGGTCGCCGGTTTTCGACACGGTGTAGTCGAGTTCGTCGGCCCCCACCGCGGCGACCACCGGGGCGGTGTTCTCGACCGAAACGGCCACGCTCTGCCCCGCCCCGCCGAAGGCGCCGCGGATCACGCGGGGGGCGTGCCCCGTGGCGTACTGGGCGGTCATGATCGCCGGTAGTTGGTAATCGGCTACGACCGGCAAGTGGTCGCTGGCGTCCTCCAACGCGTTGAGCACCTGCGATGTTGTGTAAGACGTAACGCCCCGCGCCGCCAAGTCGATCGTGTTGCCGACGTTGATCGCGTCGTTGTAGGTCGAGCCGTTGTTGCCGAACGTGTGGTACGACCCCGCGATGTAGCTGAGCCCCTCGTCGTCTTGCAGCGTGGCGGTGATCAGTTGGAGATCGAAGCGGTCGTCGATCCCGCCGCTCGCAAAGCCGCCGCTGCAACTGAACTCGCACGGGCTCTGCGTGTGCCACTCGGCGTAGGACGAGTTGTTGTGCCAGGTGCCGAGCTGGTTGATTGGGTCGTGCGCCTGCGCCGGCCCGGCGGAGAGGAGGTGCTGGAACGCGTCCTCGTTGCTGCTGCGCATGTTGAAATCGCCGGCGTAAATCTGGTGGGCGTCGGCCCCCAGGTTGTCGGCGTGGGCGCGGATCAGCTGCGCCTCGAACAGACGCCGGGCGCCTACGGTTGTTCCGCTGCTCGACGCGCCCTCGGTTCCCGCTTTGTAATGGCTGTTGTAGGCGTAGAAATCGGCCGTCTCGTCGTAGCCCACCGGGCGGAGTTGGTAGCGGATCGGCTGACGAGGGTTGCGGTTCGTCGTCGGCGCACCAAGCCCCTGCTCGGCAATCAGTTCGACTGTGAGCGTGTTGTAGACCAAGCCTTGGCGGATACTCGAATTCGAAGGCGCACCCGCCCAGTCGCCGCGGGCGTACACCCCTGCCCCGTAATGCGAATTGAGCATGTCGACGATGTCTTGCGTGCTCTCGTCCGGATCGGTTTGCTCTTGGAGCAATAGCACGTCGATCGGCTTGGCGACGCCGCCGACGCTCTCCTCGCCGATCGCGCGTAGCACGGTCTCGAGTTCGGGCCGAGGGCCTTGGAGCGTGTTGTAGGTAACGATCCGCAACTGCGCCTGGGCAGCCGAGCCGCAAGCTAAAGAGGCAGCCACCATCAGCATGGCTACGCAGAACGAGCCAGCCCTACGCCGGGCGCCGCTCGAATGGTTTGCCAGGCCTGAAAATAGAGAAGTGACCAAGCTGCTTCCGGGTGCAAGGGTTCGATCGCTCCAGCCGAGGGGGGAGCTCAATCAGGAGGGATAGCAAGGAAATCGGGTCTGCACAGACCCGCATCGACTCGAGAGCGGGGACGGCGTTGCGGCGCCTCAAAGCCTCACTATACCGAGGCGATCAGGAACGCTGGGTAGTGGGTATACGAATTTTTGATGAATTTTGCCTTACATATCCCCTCGTTCATTGACCAAGGCTCGCGAACGGTTAGGATCGTTTCTATTGGTTATAGGGCGAGGTAGTGGGCTGTTTGGGGCAATCGCTCTGGCGTCGCCCCGTGTAGCTACCTCGGCCCCTGCCTACGGCATTTACGACAAACCTTAATACGCCCTGGCCGGCGATTTGACGCCGCCAAGGGCTTTCCCTCCGCACACGTCGCCATCGCGTCTTCGATCAATCGCCCTTCGATGATTCGAAGTATGGTCTTTGGCCGCCCTCCCGACCCGTCGCTTAGATCCAGTCGCGTTGATTCGCTGACTCTCACGCCCCCCAAGGAAGTCGGGGGGACGTCCAGCCTTGGAGCTCACGAGCTGGCGCAAATCCCGTCGCGCGTGCGCCCCGCTGCTGAACGAGCCGCCAGTCGCCGAATGTGGCGGTTTGCGAGACAACCCGACTCATGCAGCTACCCCCTTAAGAACCTCGAGTCGTAGACAACGCCTCTCGTCCGCTAGTACTCCCCCTCAGGCCAAGTGGAAAATGACCAAGATCACCCAATACCTGCGGACCGTGGCGGCCGCCGTCGCCCTGACGATTCTCCTCGCGACAACCGCGCACGCCCAGCTGATTGTCACCGAGATCATGGCCGACCCTGGCACCAACACCAGTTCGAGCGACCCGGCCTGGGAGTGGATCGAGCTCTGGAACAATACCGATAACGCCATCGATTTTTCGGCGACGCCCTATGTCATCGATGACGACGACGCGGACGCGGATAACGACTTCAACTCGAGCACTTACGCGCAGCTCTCTCAGCCCAACCTGAATGTCGGCGTGATCCCCGCTGGCGGGATTGCCGTGCTCTACAACCAATTCGAGTTGGACGACACCTACGACGGCGATTACCAATTCGAGGACGCCTGGGGCACGCAGAACAGCCAGGGACAACCGATCACCTACATCCCCTTCACTATCAACGACAACCCGTCCGCCGGTTCGGGCCCGGTGGACTACAACTTCCTCTTCCCCGGTTTGTCGAACAGTGACGACCAAGTCGGTTTGTGGTCGTCCTACTCCGCTTACAGCTCGGAGACGCCGCTCAATGGCCCCGGCAGCCTGGCCGACGACTTCACGACCAATAACACCGTTTCGGGCGTCTACTACGGCGATCCCCCCACGACCAGGTCGGTGCAGTGGCGTGGCGTCGGCGACTTCAAGGATTTCAATAACTGGGTCCGCTCCGAGCCCGATGTGGCCGGCGCCGTCGTGACCAATGTGATCGCCGAAGAGGGTGAAGGCGTGCTCAACGGCACCGACTTCGGCAGCCCCGGCATCACCCACGGCACGGGCGCGGCCCCCGCCGGCGAGTTGGTGATCACCGAGATCATGATGGACCCGAATTTCTCCGACTTTCAGTGGGAATGGATCGAGGTTCACAACAACACCGGGGCGGCGATTGACTTCGGCAGCACGCCTTACGTGTTCGACGACTTCCGCGGGAACGACCTCACCGAGGCGAATATCACCTCCGGCGTGATCCCCGACGGCTCGACGGCGGTGCTGTTCAACGAGGCCAACAGCGACCTCTTTGATCTGGCGAACGACCTGGGCGAGAACCCCGCTCCCGACGTGCTCATGGAGCGGGCCTGGGGCTCAGGCATCAACTTCATCCCCGTCTCCACATGGTCGAGTCTCAACAACTTGCAGGGCGAGACTTCGGTGGGCGACAAGATCGGCATCTGGTCGTCGCTTGCCGACTACGAGGCGGAGCCGAATGACGATCCCGATCCCACCGGTGACGAGGGTGAGACGGTTCGCACTTTCGACAACGCCACCGTGGTTGTTGAGTACGAATTCGGCCAGAACGGCTGGGACGATTACGTGTTCAACTCAGGCACCTCGATCTACCTGGAGGACCTCAGCTTCGACCCGAGCGATCCCGCCAGCTGGGGCGTCTCCGGAGACGGCCCGGACCTCTTCGTTGGGTACCCCGCCGCATCGGTCGAAGGCGATTTGATCATCTACCCGGCCGACGACACGGGCTCGCCGGGATTGTTCTTGGCCCAGCCGATCCTTGTGGGCGACTACAACGACAACGGCGTGGTTGACGCGGCCGACTTCACCGTGTGGCGTGACAACTTCGAAACCGACGCCTCGTTGCCCAACCGCGACCCGGGTCTCTCGGGCGACATCTCGATGGACGACTACGCCGCCTGGGTGGCGAATTTCGGCGAGACGCTCGACGCGATGTCGAATGCGTCCTCGGCCGCCGTTCCCGAGCCCGCGGCCCTGGCCGTGCTCGCCATGGGGCTGGCCGGCTTGGTGTCGCGTCGCCGCCGCTGAGGCCGCTCGCGGCAAAGCTAAAGAACAAGGCCGCGGCCCCCGTTTGGGGCCGCGGCCTTTTTTTGTGTGTAGCTGATTTTCTAGCGCCAGCCGGCTTACTCGAGAGAGGCGGTCACGAGCTCGTTGTTCACCGCGTCGATGTGATGCGCCTCGATACGAGGCGACCCGTCGGCGAAGCCAACCACCAAGGCCAAGTCGCCCAAGCGGTTGATCCTCCGCGGCACGCCGCCGGTGACCTGCGAGATCCGCTCGATCGCCTCGGCGGAGAAGACCTCGCGGGTGGCGCCCGCGGCTTCGAGGCGACGGCCGATGTAGCCGGACGTCTCCTCGGGGGTGAGCGTGCGGACCAACGCCTTGACCGCCAGCCGCTCGTCGAGGCCCGGCGTGCGTGCGAGCGTCGAGATCAGCCCCATCTGCCCCACCAGCAGGAGGGTCCAAGGGGCCTGCCCGCCATCGAACAGGTCGATCAGCAGCCGCACCGTCTCCAGCAGGCCGGCGTCTTCGAGCAATTGCGCCTCGTCCAGTACGACGACGGGCCGCACGCCGCTCTCGGCGTTGCGCTCCACCAGACGCTCAAGACGGCCAAGCGTGGCGTCGGCCGAAACGCGTCCCTCGGGGTCGGCGGGGGCCTCCAGCCGATCGGCCAGTAGGGCGAGCAGCTCACGGTCGCTCAGGCGCGGGAACGCCAGCCGCACGACCGGCGTGGTCGCCGGATCGAGTTCTGAGGCGAGACGCCTGAGCAGCAGCGTTTTGCCCACGCCGCTGGGGCCGGCGAGCGCCGCGGCGCCGCGGCCTTGGTCGATCGCATAGCGGAGCTTGAGCGCCGCCCCCTCGTGCGATTCGCAAGGGTAGTAGCCGGCCGGGCCGGGGTCGGCCTCGAACGGCTTGCTGTCGAGTTGCCAGTAGTCTTCGTACATCGAAGGCCCCTCCCGGGCCGTCAGTCGCTGCGTCCTGAGTGTTGCTCTTCGCTAACGAGGGTCGCTGGAATGTTTAGCGTTCGTGACGACGTGAATCAACACGGCCCTGTCGCCCACCAAGCCGCGCGTCGCACAGCAACCCCTTCGATCCCCGAGCTTCAAGACGCGGCGGCCACTTCGATAAGCCCGCACGGCCCGATGCCGAGACCTTCGAGTGATTTCCGAGCGTGGTCAATGTCCCGGGCGTCGTCGCCCTCGCTGTGGATGAGCGCCACGCGTGTCTCGAGCTTGCCGAAAGGCTGGAGCCCGTGGGTCAATCGCTGCGTGACGACCCCCATGTCGATCACGACCAGGTCGCTGGACGCAACGAGCTCTTCGCAGGCGCCGGGCGGCAGAGCCTCGAGCCTGCCCCCCTCGGCGAGCGCGAGGCGTGCGTCCGGCCAAGAGACCAGCGCCTCGCCGTACGCGTCGCCGCGTCCGATGCACTCGGTAAGCGTTTGCGAGGGGCGGGCGCCGAGCGCACGCGCCAGGCCCGCGTTCTGGGGGTTGGCGCCGACCAAGGTCGATCGCATCCCCGCCGCTGAGCAAGTCCGGGCGAGCGCGATCGCCGCGGTGGTGACGCCCGCCTTGGGCGCCACGCCGGCCAACGCGAGCACGCGGGCGCCATCGCCCGTCAGGCGGTCGATGAGCCGTGCGAGCTCAGCCCCCGCGGCCCAGTAGAGACGCTCCGCCATCGCCGGCCAGGGGGTCGCGTACAACTCGGCCGCGGCTCGGCATCGCGTGGGCGTGGCCTCGGCTGTGGTTTGCGTGCCGCTTGCCCCAGGCGCCGGAGGGCCAGCACCGAGCGGACCGAGGGGCGACTTGCCGATCAGTTGGGACAACGGCGACCTCGCGCCGGGGCCCTCGGCGGCGTGGGTCTGGCGTTCGCTTGTCGCGTCGCTCTGTTGGGGGCTGCTCTGCCGGGAGGCAGTCGCCGCGGGAACGCGTCGGTAGGCGTCGATAAAAGCTTGGTCGGTGGTCGGCATCGCGGTTGGCTTCTGCTGAGTGAGCTTCAGTGTGAGGAGGGCGACCAGCGTGTGGCGCGGTGGGGGGTCTTGGGATACCCCTGCGCGTCGTTGCTTTGCTCGGCGTGCTGCGTCGCGGTCGATGGCCTAGCGGCTTGCTCGGCGGGAAGCATGGCTACCCGGTCGCTCGCCACCACGCGGTGGGGCTCAAGGGGCGTCAGCCGCTCGCCGAGGACCGCACGCGGCGCCGCGTCGCGGGCGGCGGCAAGGCCCACGGGGCCCGAGGCGGACAAACCGGTTGGCGATTGCGTCTGGCGCCGGGCCACGCCTTCTTGTGGTGACTCGTAGGCGGGCGGCACGTAGCCCGGCCGCGCGCCGCTCCGCAAGCTCGCGGCGTCGGAGTCGATCGGGCTGAGGCCGTCGTTGGCGAGCAACTCGCCGCCGCCCCAACCGGCGGGGTCGGAGCCCCAGGGCGTGGCGTCGAAATCGCCCATCACCGAATCGATTTCGGGTCCCGGCGCGTCGGCCTCCACGCCGCTGGCGGCGCCCGCCAGCAGAGCGATGCTCACTCCCGCTGCCGAAAGCAAGCCGAGCAAAACGGCCCAGCGAGCGGTCGTACCGACACGCTCGGACCAAGGCCCGCTGAGTTCGATCGCGACGGGGCTCTCGCCCTCGTGAAGCCGCACCCGGTCGCCGACTGTAGCTGAAGCGGCGTGACCGATGTCGATACGCACGGCTTCGTCCGTCGCCGCAACGGCTTCTGGCGCGATCTCCTTGACCGCGACTGCTCGATCGGCGGCTGACTGATCGGGCGTTGCTTGGGTCGAAGGGTCATTCGCCAAGGCGAAGTGCGAACTCGGCCGCGGCTGCGAGTTCGCGTCGACCCGCGTGCTCGTAGCGTCGCTCTTGGTCGCGTTCGCTTCCGACGTGTGGGACTCAACTTCCACCCACGGCAGCTTGAGAAGCGTCGGCGGCAACGGGGCGCCGGCGGCCTCGGGAGGGGCGTATCCCTCGACGGTGAACGTGTCGAAAGTCGAATACGGCTCGCTCATTGACTCTTCCTGCGTGATCGGGCCGGGCGGCTGACGCGGCAGCAAACCCTGCACACCTTGCGCTGCGGACGCGCACTGCGACGTTACAGGTATCGGAGCGGGTTGGGGGGGTCTTGAGGATTGTTCCGCGCCCCGCCAGCGTCGCCCCTTAAGAGGGCCTCTATCCGCGGGCTCACCGGGCGCTCGGACCGCGAGAGGCCTGCGCCCCCGCCCCAGCCTGCCCAGACCCCCAGGAGTCGGCTGGCCACAAGATAGCGGCGCCGTCGCGGCTAGCGGTAAGGGCCGTGAGGCCATCGGGAGCGAACCCGACCGCAGTCACTTCCTGCGTGTGCCCGGCGAGCGAGAGAATCTCCTTGCCCGTGGCGGCGTCCCACAGCTTCACCGCGTTGTCGCGGCCGCCGGTCAGCACGCGGCGTCCGTCGGGGCTGATCGCCACGCTCGACACCCCCGCCGTGTGGCCCAAAAGCTCGGCCCGGGTTTCGCCCGTCGTGGCGTCCCACACACGGGCCGTGTTGTCCTCGCTGCCGGTAACGACCCAGTGGCCGTCGCGAGACACGGCGCCACACAGCACCGCCCAGGCGTGCCCTTCGAGCGTGAATTGGCTCTCCCCTGTAGCCGTGGAGCTGATCGCCGCGGCGCCATCGGCCGAGACCGTGAGCACCCGGTCGCCGGTGGGGAAGTAGATCGCGTCGAGCACGCGGCCGCGATGGACTCGCAGCTCGGGCCCGTTGCGTTTGCCGGTCGAGGCGTCCCAGCGACGCGCCACGCCGTCGTCGCCGCAGGTCAGCAGCTCGGAGCCGTCGGGCGAGAACCGGACGCCGTTGATCCCGCCCTGGTGGGCGTCGTTGAGTTTCAGCAGCGCCGAGCCCGTGGCGGCGTCCCACAGCTTGACCGATTGGTCCCAGCTGCCGGTGGCCACGCGGCGCCCGTCGGGCGACAGATCGGCCGACGCCACGGCGCCGTGGGCGCTGAAACGCATGGTGATTTGCAACGGGTCGAGCCTCCAGAGACGGGCGTCGTTGCCCCCGACAGTGATCACTCTCCGAGCGCCGCCGTCGCCCCGGTCTTCTTCGTTTTGGCCGGCGTAGCGGGCGGCCCACACGTAACCGGCGCCCTGATCGAAATCGATCAACTGTTCAAAAGCTCTTTCGGCGCCGGGCGCGAGGCGCCATTCGTAAACCGCCGCGGCGGCGGCCGAGGTGAGCAGCGCTCGCCGGCCGTTTGCCGCCAGATCGACCGCACTGAACACGGCCGCCTCGCCCGAGGGGAGCTTGAGCGGTTGCTCGGCCAGCAGTCGGCCGTCGTCGAGTCGCCACAAACGCGCCACCCCGTCGTCGCAAGCGGTCAGGGCCAGTCGGCCGTCGGCAGAGAGGTCGAGCGCCGAAACCCAATCGGGGTGTTTCAGCACGAGGCTCAGCAATTCGCGGCCGGTGCTCGGGTCCCATTGGGCGCAGGTCAGGTCGCCGCTCGACGAGACGAGACGCTCGCCACCGGGGGTGAATCGCAACGCCGTGACCGCCCGGCTGTGGCCCACCAACTCACGCTCTTGGCGCCAACCACCCTCGCTCGCCTGTCGCCAAAGGAGTATGCGTCCCCGCTCGTCGCCCGTGGCGAGCAGGTCGGCGCCGGAGAAAGCGACCGCGGTGACATCGGCCTCGTGCCCGGCGAGCGACTCCTGGAGTTCGCCGCCGGTGTTCCACAGCCTGACCCCGCGATTCGGTCCGCCCGTGGCGATCGTGCGGCCATCGGCCGACACGGCCAGCGCGCCGCTGCGGCCCGTGCCGGTGAGCGCCTGCGTTTCGGCCCCGGTCGCGACGCTCCACAGCCTGACCGTGTTGTCCCCTGCGCCCGTGGCCAGCATCCGCCCGCCATCGAACATGACGGCCGACGAGGCGAGGAACTCGTGGCCCTCGCTGAATCCTCGCAGCGGCTCCGCCGAGTCGGCGTCCCAGAGCACGGCGGTGCGGTCGCGGCTGGCGGTGAGCACTTGCGAGCCGTCCGCCGAGAAACGGGCGGCTAGCACGGCGTCGGCGTGCCCGTCGAGCACCTTGCCCCGCATCACGCGAGACTCGGCGTAGGCGGCTACATCCCACACACGGATTCGCGCGTCGTGGCCGGCCGAGGCGACGTGCGAACCGTCGGGGGAGTAGGCGACGCCGCGCACGCGGCCGCCGTGGCCACGGAGCGTTTTAATCGGCGCGCCGGTCCTGGCGTCCCACAGCTTGACGGTGTTGTCGTGCGAGCCGCTCGCCACGTGGCGCCCGTCGGGCGAGAAGGCGACCGCGCGGACCGCCTTGTCGTGGCCCTCGATCCGCAGGTAATCGTGCGGCGGGTCGGGCAGGCCGTCGAGGCGACGGTCGATGTCGACCGGCCTGACCCGCTCGGGATCCCAAACACACACCGCGCCGTCGTAACCCGCCGTGGCGACTCGGTCGCCGGTCGGCGAAAACGCCGCGGCGTAAACCGGCCCGCTGTGACCATCGAATTCGGCGGCGCGCTCGTCGAACGGCCCGCTATCGGCGCCGGAACGGCGCCAGACGATCGCCTTGCCGTCTTGGCTGGCGGTGACCAAGAACTGGCCATCGGGTGAGAACTCGGCGTCCCAGACCCACCAGTTGTGCCCTTCGAGCTTGGCGGTCTGCCGGCCCGTGGCCAGGTCCCAAACCCGCGCGGTGTTGTCGTAGCCTCCTGTGGCGAGCCGAAGCCCATCGGGCGAGAACGCCACGGTGAGCACGGCTTCGTCGTGGCCTGTGAGGGTGCGAACGATGTCGCCCGTGGCGGCGTCAACCACGCGGGCCTTGCCGTCGCTGCTGCCCGTGGCGAGCCAGCGGCCATCCGGCGAGAAGGCGACCGCGTGGACGTATTGCCCCTGCCTGAAGGCGAGGAGCACCTTGCCCGTAGCGGCGTCGCGCACCGCGGCTTGCCCCGACCAGTCGCCGCTTGCGACCCGCAAGCCATCGGGCGAGTAGGCGACCGCGTCGGCTGGCGCCGGCAGTGTGAACGTGCGTTCGTCGAGATCGCAGAGGTAGCGCAGCCGGCCCCACTCCCAGTGCCTCAGCTCGGCGGGGCAGTCTTTGAGCAAGTCGGCGGCGTAGTCGAAAGCGTTCTCGTCGATCTTGGCCGCCGCCAACCCGATGCGGGCGACGTAAGCCTCGTAGCGTTCGCTCTCTTCGGCCGCCACCGCCTTGGCCTCCTCTTGCTCGGCGACCAGGCGTTGGCGGTTAGCCTCTTCCGCGTTTCGCTCGGCCTGCTCGGCGTTCAGCCTAGCCCTCTCGGCGTTGTCGTCGGCGATGCCTCGCTGCCGATCGGCCTCGTTCTTTTGGGCAACCGCCTCGGCCTCGTTCTTCTGGGCAAGCTCTGCGTTTTCCTCGGCCCGCTCACGCTGGGCGACCGCCTCGTTTTTCTGCTTGCTGATTTCGAGGTACGAGTATGTGCCGCCGCCGATAAGCAGCAGCACGAGGCCCAGGGCCAGCAGCTTGGCGTTGCGCAGCCGACGCTGTCGCGCCGCGCGTTCGGCTTTGGCCCGATTGACCTCGGCGAGCAGCGAAGCCGCCTCGTCGGTCGGCTCGCCGTCGGTCGTCAGCAGCGAGGCCGCCAAGTCGTAGTCTTCGTTGCCGAAGGCGCAGCGGGCGTAGGCGAGGCGGGCGTCGTTCGCGAGCGTCGCGGCCCGGGTGTTGCCTTCCCACAGGGCGATCGCCTCTTCGAAGCCGAACAAGGCGCGGGCAAAGATCTCGTAGTCGGCCCTCTCGGCGGCCAGCTCGAGGTTGCGTTGGGCGTTGGTGGTGAGCGCGAGGCTCTCCGAATGGGCTTGGTAACGCTCGACCGCCGCCTGGAACGCCTTGACCGTGGGGTAGCGGTCGGAGGGCTTTGTGGCCATCGCCCGCAGGGCGATCTCGATCAGCTCGCCCCGCTTGTCGGTCTCGACGATCTCGTTGCGAGCGGCCGCCATCAGGCACTGCATCACGTCTTTGCCGGTGTGCGGAGGGTCGCCCGTGACGACCTCGAACAGCATGGCGCCGAGCAGGTAGATGTCGCTGCGTGCGTCGATCGTCTCGACCGGGCCGCGGGCCATCTCGGGCGCCATGTAGGCGGGCGTCCCGCCGAGGCTGTCGCTCTGCACGACCGAGCCGGCGCTGCGGAACGACTCGTTCACGCGCGCCAGGCCCCAGTCCATCACGAGAACCTCGCCGTAATCGCCGAGCATCACGTTCTCGGGCTTCAGGTCGCGGTGCACCACTCCGCCGGCGTGGGCGAACGCCACCGCGTCGGCCACGCGCATCAGGATGCCGACATTCTCCGCGAGGGTTTTCTTGGTGAGCACCTCGTCCCACGGCGTCCCCTTCACCCGCTTCATCGAGTAGAAGAGAGCGCCCTTGGCGTTGGCGCCGAGGTCGTAGATCGGCACGATGTTCGGGTGCTCGAGCTCGCCGGTGACGACCGCCTCGGAGATGAACTTGTCGCGTGCTGCGGCCGCCTCCGCGTCGCCGCTGCCGCTCTTGCTCCCCTTGCCCCCCGGCTTGAGCATCTTCACCGCCACGGTGCGGGCGATCGACGACTGGCGGGCCGAGTAGACCACGCCCATGCCCCCCTGCCCCAGCATGTCGAGCAGCTCGTAGTCGGGCGCCTCGATCCCCTCCACAGCGCCGGTGAGCGACCGCGGCTTCACATCGCTGGTCGATTGCAGCGAACGCGACTTGATCGGCAAGGTCGACCGCTGGCCACCGACCGTCCTGCCAAGGGCGGCGCGGAGCGTGGCGCCGGTCTTGCCCTCGCTCGCCTCGGCGGCGGCGGCCCACTCGCCGGTCATCCGCAGGCCGAGCTCGTCGTCGGACTCGAGTGTCTCGAAATCGAGCGACGCCTCCCCGTCGCCCGCAGGGCCAACGCCGTCCAGGGTGGCGTAATCAACCGTCGCATCGCCGGCGCCGCTGTGCGTCTGTCGGCCGGGCGGGAGCTCGACGGTCGCCCCCTCGTCGGCGCCGTCGAGCCGCAGCTCGTCGAACTCGACCGTCGCGTCCGCGCCGGTCACCGTGGCGTTCTTCTGCTTCTCGGGGCTCCCCTCGGTCGCTTCGTCCGGGATGATCGGGGCGTCGAAGTCGACGGTCGATTCACCCGAAAACTCGACCGTCCGGCCGGCATCGGACGATGCGTCATCGGGCGGCGTGCGGCCACACGCCGGGCAGGCGGCTGCGCGGTCGTCGAGTTCGGTTTGGCAGAACGGGCAAACGGGCATAGGGAACGGCGCGGTTCTTGCGGAACTTGCGAAAGGCAGCGGCGCCTCGTGCGACGCTGCTTGAAAAGCGGATGCAGACTTCAGGGGCGGGGTTGGCGGTTCGCTCGACGCCAAACGCGGCGAAAGCGAGCCCACTGGGCTTTAGCGTCGCGACCCGCCAGCGCGCGGTCGAGCCGCTGGGCCCAAGCGCGATTGGCCCGGCTGCGGTCGATCGCGATCGGCGCGAGCGCAGCTGCGGCGACGAGCGGGGCGGCCGACGCTTCGGACGCCCCTTCGGCGGCTTCGGCCCCCTGAGCCGGGAACGGAATGCTCTCGATCGGCGCGGCTTCCGGCGGCTGTTGGGAGGGGTCCTCGTCGGCGGGCGAATCGGCCGGCGGGGTGCTGGGCTGCTCGAGCTGGCTCTCGCCAACCTCGCTGGTGGGCGGTCGGTCGCGGGCGCCGTCGGAGTCGTCCGAGGGGTCGATCAGCCGGCCCGAGCGGACGTAGACATCGATCACCAGCCGGCGTGAGCTGTTCTCGGTCCGCACCACGTAGACCCGGTAGCGGTTCTCTGGCAAGGTGCGGAACAGAGCCGGCAGGTCGTCGAGCGACTCGGTCTTGAGCCGATGCCCCTCGCCCTCCGTGCCGTCGGGATAAACGACCACCAATTCGAGGTAGCGTTCCGAGGCGACCGAGGCGTCGGACCGGGCGGCGCCCTCGCTCGCGGAACGCGACTCGAGGTCGACATCGCTGACGCGCTCGGGCGGCAAAGCGACGACCTCGCGTTGGGGCAATTCCGCGGGGCCGCCCCCAGTCGCGAGCACGAACACCACCGTGTTGTCCTCGATGCCGGAGTTCTTGATCGCCACCGACTCGAGATTGCTCTCCCCCACCTGCAGGGCGGTCGAGCCGAAGTCGTCGTCCTGCACCTTCACGGTGATCACGATATCGGCCGAGGGATTCAGCGGGTCGGGGGGGCCGGTGTACGTGTGCTCGATGACAACCGTCTGCGGAGTCGGCCCGGCGATCGTCTCCTCGGGCGTGAACCCGGCGCCGTCGCCCCAGTCGACAAGCACCACGAAGTCGTCGGCCCCGGGGTCTTCGAACGTGAGTGTGAGCGTCGTCTTGCCGTCGCCACCGACGTCGGTCGCGGCGACCGGGTCGAGCATCGGGTTGACGTTGAGCACCGTCACTTCGATCGTCTCGACGGTCACGCCGCCGTCGTCGTCGGTGAGCGTGACCGTGACCGTGTAAGTGTTGTCCTTCACCGTTTCGCCGAGCAGTTCTTCGTCCGTGTCGTTGTCGGTGTAGAAATGGCTCGCGGCGAGGGCGCCGGTTGTCGGCGTGCCCTCGGATCCGTTGACGGTCGACTCGGGCGGTCGCGGGGCGTCTTGCGTGCCGTCGCCCCAGTCGATCGTGTAGCTGAAGGTCTCGGTGTCGAACGCCGGGTCGGAAAACACGCCGAGCGCCGTGAGGTCGAGCGTTTCGCCTTCGTTGATCGTGAAAGGCTCGTCTGTGAGCACGAGGGTCGGCGCCACGTTCTCCACATGGACCGTCAACGCCGCGACAGCCACGCCGCCGTCGTCGTCGGTCAGGGTGACTGTGGCGGTGTAGTCGCCGTTGTCGCTGTAGATGTGCTCGCCGCTGAGAAAGCCAGCGCCACCCGACTCGGTGACCACGAGCGGCTCGGCCGCCGAACCGTCGCCCCAATCGATCGTGGCGGTGTGGGTGTCGTTGGTCCCCGGATCGGTGAAGCTGACAATCGGCGCCAACGCGCCCATCACCTCGGGAGTCAGCGTGAACACCGCGCCTTCGTCCACGGTGGGATCAGCGATCGGGTCGAAAACCGGCGGCAGATTCGAGGTGTTGATCATCACGCTCGCCGAATCGGTCCCGGTGTCGTCGTCCGTGACCGTGAGTGTGATCGTGTACGAATCGACCGGCGTGCCGCTCGGGTTGTCGTCGATGTACTTGTGCGTTTCGCTGAACGCACGCTCGGCTGCCGAGTAGAGGAACGTCTCGGTCGAGCCATCGCCCCAGTCGACGGTGAGAGTGAACGTGTCCAGTGAGCCCGGGTCAACGATCACGCCGGTGAGGGTGGTCGAGCCGTTCTCATCGACATCGGTGGCCCCGATGCCTTGCAACGTCGGCGGCAGGTTCGCCACGTTGATCGTCGTGCTAGCGAGGCCGCGGTCGAGGTCGTCGTCCAACACTAAGAGCCGGATCACGACCGGGTCGGTCGCCGTGCCAGTCGGGTTGTCGTCGAGGTACTGGTGCGTTTCGCTGAAGGCGCGCTCGCCGGCCGCGTAGCTGAAAGTCTCGACCGTGCCGTCGCCCCAATCGACGCGGAGCGTGTGGGTGTCGAGCGTCCCGCCGTCGACGATCACGCCGCTGAGGGTCGCGACACCGTTCTCATCGGCATCGGTCGCTGAGACGTCCGCAAGTTCAGGCGGCAGGTTCGATACTTCAATCGCGACGCTAGCTTCGCCCACGCCCCCGTCGTCGTCCTCGACCGTCAGCCGGATCGTCACCGGATCGACCTGGGTTCCCGAGGGGTTGTCGTCGAGGTATTGGTGCGTCTCGCTGAAGCTGCGGTCGGCGGCGGCGTAATTGAATGTCTCGACCGTGCCGTCGCCCCAGTCGACGGTGAGGGTGAAGCTGTCGGCCAAGCCGGGGTCGACGATGTCGCCGGAAAGCGTGGTCACGCCGTTCTCATCGATGTCATCCGCCGTCACGTTCTCGAGTGCCGGGGCGACGTTTCCGACACGCACCGAATCGGTCACTAGGTCGCTCGCCCCGGTCGAGTCGGTCACGACCACCCGGGTGCGGTAGATGCCGTCATCGATGGGGGTGAACCGGAAAGCGGCGTCGTTGGACGTCTCGATCACAACGCCCGCCTGCAAGATCGTCCACTCGAACTGCAAGTCGCCCGTGCCGGTCGCCTCGGCGCTGACCTCGACCGTGTCACCCTCCAACGCCGTGTTGGGCACGACCACATTCGTCAGCGTGGCGTCGAGCACGCGGCGTGGCTCGAGCCGGCGGACGACCAGGGCGTCGGCGCGGTCGCCGGGCGGACGCGTGGGACGCACTCGGCGGCCGAACCAGGCGGCGGGTTTTGAGGGCATACGCAAGACGGCGACCCGGAGGCGGTGGCGATCGTGTGATGGAAAACGGGGCATTCGGCCCTCGGCGGGCTCCCGTGGAAGCACTACCCATTATCACGAGAGGGCTTCGGTGCTGTCAAAATAAATGCTGTCGGATCCCACAAACGATTGTGCCGGATGCGCCGATTGGGCTGCAGCCGGGCGTCGAATCGGGCCGATCGACCTTGGGGTGGGCGAATTGCGCCCGGAGTTAAACGCGCTTGGGGGAGCGGCGTCATGGCAAGAATACGGATACACGCGTGGCTGGCGTTGGTCGCCTGCGCCGCCTGTGCGACCACGCTTGCGGCCGCGCCGCTGGGCCCGGTTGCCAAGCCCCTGGCCGAGCCGGGGCCCGATGCTTACGCCATCCGGCCGATCAACTCGCTCGGTGTGGGGATCGGCGCCAAGCCCGGCGTGCTGCCGACCAACTACGCCGCCGAGCACGGCGTGGCGAGCCCCTCGCCGCTGGCTTCGGCGCGCAGCTGGCCTATCACCTGCTACCACTGGGCCGCCAGCGCCTCACGCAGCAACCCGCTCTACTTCGAAGAGGTGAACGCCGAACGCTACGGCTACGCCTGCGGCTGCTTGCAGCCGGTCGTGTCGACCGTCCACTTCTTCGGGACGGTCCCCTACTTGCCTTACTTGATGGCGAGCGACTGCCCGCGTGAGTGCGTCTACACGCTGGGGCATTACCGCCCCGGCTCGTGCGCGCCGTACCGCAGCCACGGCTGGCCGGTCGACCTGCTGGGCGCCGCCGCCGAGGGGGGCGCCGTGGCGGGGCTCATCTTGCTCGTGCCGTGAAGCGGCAGAGCGTCAGAGCGGGGTCCTAAGCAGTTTCTGCAGCGATATACGCTAGGTGAAAACTGCTGAGGCGTTTCACGCCGAACGCTGTTTGCGAAACGCATTAAACCGCGTCGGTCGGCCAGACCGCTGCGAGTTGGCGATTCGGCTTGGGCGCCGCGGTTGAGGCAACCGACGAGATCTCCTGCCAAGTTCAATTGCGGGCGGGGAAAAGAGCCGCAGCACTCAAGACGTTGCGACGCTGAGGGAGTCTAGCGGGCTTCGCACACCGCAGGCGCCTCGCTGCAAGACATGGGTATAGACCATCGTTGTTGAAACGTCATTGTGTCCGAGCAATTCTTGCACTGTGCGGATATCACTACCCGATTCGAGCAGGTGCGTGGCGAACGAGTTCCGCAGGGTGTGACAGGTAACCCGCTTACGAATCCCAGCGCGGCGAGCCGCCTTACGGACCGCAGTCCCAACCGACGTCTCGTGCAGATGGTGGCGGCCCAACCGACCCGTTCGAGGGCATCGAGACAACTGTTCGGATGCGAACACGAATTGCCACGCCAGCGACTGGGCGGCCGACGGAGACTTCCGTTCGAATGCGGACGGCAGATCAACACGGGCGACGCCACGTTCAAGGTCTGACGCGTGCAGCTCCGACCTCCAAGCGATCTGTCGCTCGACTGCGGAAAAGACCGACTCGGCAAGCGGGACTGCCCGGTCCTTATCCCCCTTCGCTTGTCGCAAGATCAACTGCCTACGAACGACGTCAACGTCCTTGACCCGCAGCCGACAGCATTCCATCAGCCGCAGGCCACTGCCATACATGATCGAAGCCATGAGCCGGTGGGTTCCGTGGGCTCCTTGCACCGTGTCGAGGAGCCGAGATACCTCGCATTGGGCAAGCACGACAGGAAGCCGCTTTGGCCGCCTTGCTCGGACCGCGTCAAGCGAGGGTAAATCGATCTTGAGCACGTGCTTGTAGAGGAACAGCAGCGCGCATAGCGCTTGGGTCTGAGTGCTTGCAGACACGTTTTGCTGCACCGCTAGATGGGTCAGAAACCGTTCGATCTCCGGCCCGCCCATCTCACGCGGATGCCGCTTGTCGTGGAACAAGATGTAGCGGCGAGCCCAATAGACGTAGGCCTGTTCAGATCGGTAGGCGTAGTGCTTCGCACGAAGGGCTTCTCGCACAGCGTCCAAAAGACGCGGCGGTTGAGCAATAATTGCTCCAGCCTCCGGGGCACGGTAGATTGACGCCATCGTTGCACCAGTGTCTTTGGGAGTCCGGGATGTGCACCCATGTACACTATTCGGCTGCCGAGGCGTCAAGCCGCTTACGCGGACAGTTTCTGCGTAAGTAGGATTACGCAGCGAAATCCCGTCTAATAACAAGTTATGCAGCTCAATGTAGAGGCTTGCAATTTCACTCACGCTCCAATTCATCGCATTTGGCTTGATTCTGCTCGTGTGCATCGCGTTGATTGGATTCCTCGCGGTCACATGGCCGCAATTTTTCTTTCCCGCTCTTGGATTGCTTTGGCTTGCTTCCGCAGTGTGGGATATCCGAAACAGATATCGGACAATCAAAACGCTTGGCCAACAATATGATCAAATCGAAGCTGGCGAATCAGCAACATTCGTTGGGCTGTATCGACCGCATTGGGAAATCGGACACATTCAAATCGCTCTGACCAAGCGATGGCTCGGCTTTATTCCTTCATTTGAATCTTGGTCACCTTACTTTATCGCTGAGTTTCCAGTTAATTTTGATACACTCGAAAACGACAGCAATTTCTTAATCAAATTCGTTGGTACACCGACGGACCGCGGACAATATGGTCACATGGGATCAATGTGCAGAGAAATCAGGATTGCCGAATTCCTCGATGTTGAACCCATCCCGAAAAACGCCGCATAACAATGGATTGCACACGGAGCCGCGGGCCGCGCGGGCTTTGAAATCAATACTGTTCGCCGCGGCCCGGTGAACCCTGACGTTATGCCGCTATGCAAATCACGATGGGTATGACGACAAATAAATCGTCGGTATCGATGTCTGACTCGCTTATTCAACTGTACGATCTACGCCACGACACCGAGCAAATCGGTCACGTCCAACATGCGACTTTGCATCGCGATGGATTCGGTCTTGTTCCCGAAAACGGATTTTTTGGATCCCCTACATGGTGGTCCGCAATATCCGATGGGCTAATTCCCACTATCGAAATCAACGGTGACATAAGCCGCGTCTTTATGTCTGGCCACAACGACTACGCTGAATTCGAGATCGACGATGGCGATTCAAAAACATCGTGGACCAGACAACTGTCGCCAACCGACAACGACACGCTCACAGACGAAGAGAAATGGAAGCTTTATCACGAAGGCAATGCCGTACGGCTTCAGTACGTCAAGCAAAAATTCAAGAGTCCGTCACCCGGTTTTGAAATCAGCCATTGTGTGTTGGGCATTTGGGTCCGTCCGCCGGGCAACTCCTAATGGCCAACGTCTGCGCGGCATAACAAAAAAATGCACCCGAGTCGCGAAGTCGGGCGTTTTGACAATGGAGAATCTCTCGTCGCGACCGGGTGATTTTAGACGTTATGTCGCTTGGTCGACTGCAACTCGCAAAGTATGTCAGCATGGCGGAGCCCCTCAGCAAATCACAACAATCGTTACGGGGCCGCAAGATTTGTGACATGACCGAAGAGCAGCTTCGTGATTGGATCGACGCTTGCCTCATAATGGAGCAATGGGTTAGTGCTGCCAAGGCTCGTCGCGGATGGAGACTGAGCGGGATCGAAGCCGAACAAGAATTAGAGAATAGAACGGGTGGATAATGTGATACCCGACTACCGCTTAGTGCAATTTGATTTGCTCGCTGTTTTGAACAATAATTGCCACCAAAAGGAACGGAGTGCTCTGTCAATGCACGCATGCTCCGAACCGCCAACCAACGCAACGCGAACTCGTAGATCGCGACATAACAATGCGTTGAACCGAAGCGGAGAGGCCTTCGCGGTTGGCAAATCGCCGGATGTTGCTATCGCACCATTGTATCCGGCTCCGTTTTCACTTATTTACATTTTTAGGTCCGCTCGGTTAACGCGGGCGTTATTTTGCAAATGATACACTCAGCGTTTAGAACGATTATCTTCCTCGGCCTTCTGCTTGTCTGCATCAGCGGCTGCGACCAGTCTGGAAGAGCGACGTCTGATTCGCCATCTCAGATATCCGCATCTGAACGACAGCAGTTGCTCGACGCTGCTGCTCGGGCCGAACTTGAATCGCTGGACTCAAAACCGCCCGCGCCCAATATTACTCTTACCACACCGTCCGGATGGTCGAAAACGGAGACACGAGCGCTACCACCAGCTGATCACGGATTCACCGTCGCCTACGAACATGACTCAGGATTGGCCGTCACACTGTATCAGTTTACCCGAGGCCACAATTCGATTTCCAACGACGTGAATTCGCCGTTACTCAAGGAAGAGATGCAGCACGCAAAGAAAGGAATCGAACAAGCAGTTCAGCTCGGCTACTGGCAGGCTGCTAAAGAAACTGAATTCAAGACTGTCAAACTCGGGGACTCCGAGCAGCAAGCGTTGTGGTCCCAGTTTCACCTCACTGTCGACGACATGATTCTGGCGTCAGACATTTACGTGTGGGCACAGAACAATACGTTTTTCAAGCTTCGCTGTACATCACGCAGCGAGGACATCGCATCAAATCAAGCAGCGCTTGATCCCCTGCTGACAGCGCTTGGTTCACCTGCCGCCACAGCAAAGTAACGAAAAAATGCACCCGAGTCGCGAAGTCGGGCGTTTTGAAAATGGAGAATCTCTCGTCGCGACCGGGTGATTTTAGGCGTTAGCTGGAACACACGAATGACCGAATCGGAATTCTGGCAAGTCGTATCTCTCTTCGACTGGGACAAGACTGGCGACGACGAAGCAGTTCTGGAGCCCGCGTGCGTGGCACTGTCGGAAAAAGGCCCCGACAGCATCACCCAATTTGAGGACATACTGGCAGCGAAGCTTCACGCAATAGATACACGTCGCCACTGCAAAGCCTGTTATGCTGGTGAACTCGACCCAGACAATGGTGACGATTACATATCTGCAGACGACTTCCTCTATCAGCGGTGCGTCGTTGTCGCAAACGGGCGAGATTTCTACAACGACGTACTTGACAACCCCAGTGAGTTTCCGCAGGGCATGGAGTTTGAAGCCCTTTTGTCGCTCGGGCCGAATTCGTTCGAGCGTGCTGCAGGAAACGAATTCGATCATTGTACTGCAGTAAGCTACGAGAGCTTTCAGAATCACGAAGGCTGGGCAACAACGGCAGAAACGAAACCCGGCAAGTATACCGGTGATGGTATTCCGCCCGGAAATCGACGACCAACTTGATTCAATTCCAGCTAACAAAGCCGTGAACTGGAGCACTCATTCACGCGGCAACTGAAATCAAAGTCTTCAGTTCGCGCCCGGACACGGCAGACGTTAGGCCACATGCGTTATCTCGCCCTTTGCTTCACGGTCGTGCTCGTTGCTACAGGTTGCAGCGATTCACCCCAGCAACCGAAGACTTCGACCGCCGGGTGGCTCGATATCCACGCTGGCGACGAGCGACTTTACGGCCTTTACCTCACCTCAAGTACCGATTCGGAAATTCTTGACTCAAGCGGCGTTGTGCTCATGCCGTGGGATGACCGACCAGATATAAGCATCACCTTTGATGCGGGCGACACCGTCGTCACCATTGACGGAAGGGTTCATCGCTTCCCTGGTCGCCCGGTTTTGCGGTGGAGTCCCGCTGGAATCTCGGTTGTGAAAGACGATTTGCCTCTCGATATTTTCGAATCGCGGGCAGAAGTTGATCGGGTTGTGTCTGAGTCCCTGAACGATCGACAGCCGTAGTCTGGCCTAACCACCGGCTGCAGTTGACCGGCTGCGGCCGCGATATGATGGTGTTGCCGGTTTGGAGCCTGCTCTCCGCGGGCGGCCGGCAACTGAGCCTTTTACGTTAGAAGCCGGCGGAAAAGAGAGTGAGAAAATCATGCGACATATCCTGACAATTTGTGCGTTCGCCCTGATCGGTGTGGAGTGGGGCTGCCACGTCTCGGCACAAGACGACGTGGATCGTTGGAGACAGTCCACGTGGCAAATAGCCCTTGATCTCAACACGCCGAACCTTGTGCCCGCAGCAGTGCAATGGACTGTACTCGACAATGATCCGCTTGCCGATTTCAGCGACAGCGTAAGGACTTCGCAAAGCAACTATCACTCACGATTGTCGGGAGCGTCAGACGACACAAGGGAGAAGCTGATACGTTTGTCGGAGATGACGGTGAATTGGGACCTTGGTTTCCGGCAGGTAACTGGGGACAAAGTATACCTACTGACATCCGCACCGGGTGTCGCTCATACCTTTTCATCAAATTCCCCCGCCGGCAAGAAATGGATAGTAAGCAAGATCGTGCGCCTGAAAGGGGCCCCTGTATGCTGGTGCATTCCCGTCGCGGTAGAAACAGGAAAAGAAGTGCGCGTCACACTGGACGAAAAGAATATATTCGATTTGGCGGCTGCGTTCGATAACGCGATAGCTCAAATAGACGCCAAGTAGCGATTCTTACCATGCCGTGCCGGAGCGGCCGACGACGCGGGTTTTGAAATCATGGTCTTTTGGCGGCCGCCCGGTTACGGCTGTTGTTATGCCCAACGCATTTGAGATCGCGGAAAAGCTATGTGCGAGACCAATCGCGGATCGCCTCTACTTCTATGCCTTCTTCGCCCACGAATTGACCATTGACGTTCGGGCAGTGTGGTCTGACACTGAGCGTTCAAGCGAATCACAGGTCGCGGCGATGAAGCGATTCAACGAACTCCAACATCGCGTCCTCGGTAAGTTGCTTTCACTCCAGCGTGGGGACGAATCTTGGAGCGACCGTGACTTTGTTGATGGCATCCAAAAGGTTATTGCGGATTCTGACATACGGGGAGAGGTTGGTCGTGCTTTCAAGAGGGCCTGGCAACGGCTAGAAAGGGCCTAACCACCGGCTGCAGCTGACCGGCGACGCCCGCGAGTAGAATGTTGTTGTCGGTTTGGAGTCTGCTCTCCGCGGGCGGCCGGCAACTGAGCTCAAGCGTTAGGCGCCTTAGATGCGTGCGATCGGCCTAGCATCGCTCACCTACTTCGGGATCGTTTTCGCGGTGGGTTTCGTGCTTGGAACTGTAAGAACGCTTTGGCTTGTGCAGGCTCTCGGTGAGCGCAACGCAGAATTACTTGAGGCCCCTGTGATGATAGCGGTGTCCTTTGCCGCGGCTGGGTTTGTCTTGGAGCGCTTCTCCATTGATACAATTCAGAGTGCAGCAACTACCGGCGTTGTAGCTCTCATGTTGCTACTAGCAGTTGAGTTCAGCGTTGTCCTGGGCATTCGAGGATTAACTGTGCAGGAGTATTTCGAGTCTAGAGACCCGATAGCGGGAGGCGTTTATGCGTTATCTTTACTTTTGTTTGCTGGATTCCCGTTAGTTCGAAGGGCATCTATATCAGGGCGCGGCGCCTAACATGCGGTTGAAGTCGTTCGCTACGCTCACTCAGACGAAGCACCTGCGATCAAAATATGGATCACATTTTGATCCTCGGCGTCTTCGCCGCTTAACCGGGTGTTCGCTGACTGAAAGGATCAATCCGTGGGTGCCGCGTATTTCATCGTACTTAACTCTGACGATCCTGGATTCGACACGACCGTCGACGGCAAGGCTCTGTCCCGTCATTCGGCACGAATCAACGCCATTGCGACCAAGCTGGGATTCAAATCACTCGATGAACATTGCAGCCAATCTCCCGAAGACGCGCGGGCGATGATGGCCGGGTTGATGGAACTGGAAGACGGGGACGATCTGCCGCCCGATTCGGAAGAGACTTTAGCGAACATGCCGCCTGAAGAATGGTACGACGCCGATCACGGAATTGACTATGCGAAGCAAATCGCGGATTACATTCGACAGAACCCGGAATCCGTGAAGGATGTGGATGCCGTCCTTTACGATTTGGATTCGATGCTAACCGTACTGGCACAAGCCAAAGAAAGAGAACTGAAGTGGCACTTGCAGGTCGACTTCTGATCGAATGGAACGTCCTGCGAAGGCAGCGAACAATCGGATGCACGACGAGTCGCCGAGTCGTGGTTTTTGAAGTGGAGGATCGCTCGCGGCGACCGCGTGATCCGTAACGTTAGGTCGCCATGGAGCGCGTCTATTGCTGGCGATGCCGACGATCGGTCACTGCTTACCATGAGGAAGAGTATGCATGTATCGAGCGACTCTACTACGACGGCATAAAAGCTGTAAAAGCCTACCGCGAGCAGCATGGCTGCACACTTGCGGATACTCCGATCGCAGAACTTCACAGCCCACTCTACGAATTCCATAGAGATCTCACCGGTGAAACAGAGATACATCACGACGAGATCGTTAAGCACCGTTTGAAGGAGTTTGGGCCACCATGCACGAAATGCGGCAAGAATCTACGTACACCTGTTGCATCCAAATGTTTTGAATGTGGACACATGGCGGGCGACCTAACCACCGGCTGCAGTTGACCGGCGACGCCCGCGATATGATGTAGTTGTCGGTTTGGAGCCTACTCTGCGCGGGCGGCCGGCAACTGAGCCTTTTATGTGAGCTGCAGCGGTCTCTCTTTGATGGGGATATCTCATGCAGTTCGGGCAACTCTTGAGCTGCAGCGGTTGGACCATCCTCGGGCTCGGCGGCGGCTCGCGATGACGCTGAGGTCGAAACGACCGACGAGGATTTCGGAGTGATCGAATCGGCCTCGGCTTCATCGTTCGAAGCTGATTTTGGGCTTGTACTACCGTCCCGTTTTCCTTCGTTGCACCGGCTCTCTGGGACTTTGATTACCAGAACGAGTTGGCAGAACGCCGTAAAGCCGAATAACCTCACTAGGTCTCTTAATAGGCCGACCAGAAGAGCCGGCTGAGCGTGTCGAGCAGCCGCTCGCCGAGCGGCGTGGCGCCGGCGTCGATCTTCACGCGACCCAGGGCGCCGATCGGCAACTCGGCCGGCGGCTCGTCGAACTCGATGAGCGCCAAGCAAATCGCCTCTTCGCTGAGCGTGGCGCGAGAGCGAGCGAACCACAATCCCTGAGCGGGATTTTCCCGGTCGGTGTGCGCTGTGCGCCGCGAAACCTCGACGAGCTTGCCCGTGACCACCTTGGGGCCCAGGGCGCCGATCGCTAAACGAACCGGCTGGCCAGGGCGGATGAGGTCGGATTGCGACTCGTCGACAAACGCCTCGACGACCAAGTCGCTCGGCTCGCCCACCTGGCAGACCACGGTTCCCTCCTCGAGCCAAGCGCCAGCCAGCGGGGCGCGGTTCGCCGCGTCGAGCGGGCTCCCTCGCCAAGTCGAAAGCTCCCGATCGTCGGCTTCCGCTCCCGACGCCTCGCTCGGGGACGCGAGGTTCTGCGGCGCTGTGACGACGCCGTCGCGCGGGGCTCGCAGGGTGAGCCTTTCGGATTCGGCCTCGAGGTCGGTCAGCCGTTTGCTCAAGGCCTCAAGCGTCGCGCGAGCTGCTGGCAAGCGAGTCCCCGACTGGGGGTCTTCGGCGCGCAAGACACCGAGGTGCTCGACCACGAGCCGCTGCTCGGCGACTTCGCCGCGGAGGCGGGCGATCGCGTGCTCGGTGTCGGGATTGGCGAGCCGCGCGACAACGTCCCCCTGGGAGACCCAGTCACCCGGCGCGGCGGCGTGCACCAAGCGACCCGCCATGGTGACGGCCACGGCCGTCGCCCCGCGGGGCGCCACCACGGCCGCGGCGGTCACCCGGTGAGGCAGGGGCGTGTTGAGCGCCGCGGCGGCGATCACGATCGCCGCCAAGCTCGCCAACACCGCCCGCCCGCCGCGCAACCGCCGCCGCGCGATCGGGTTGCCGGCAAAGCCGACCGCTTGGCGTATCGGGCCGGCGATCATGGCCGACGCCATCAAGATCGCGAGCCCCCAGGCTATCGCCTGCAACCTCAGCGGCGCTAACGAGGCGAACAGCAGCATCACGATGGTCGCCATCACGACCGTGAGATAAACACGAGAAACAACCCCGTAAGCGGCCATCCAAGTCGGCTCGGCGGGCGATGGGGGGCCGGTCGGAGGGCGGAAGAACCAGCGGCCCACGACAGCTGCGCTCGCCTTTCGCGAGCGTTCCCAAAGATTGGGCGTCCGCGTGAGGTCCGAGAGCAGGTAGTAACCGTCGTAACGCATCAGTGGGTTCGCGTTCACGACCAGCGTGCCCAGAGCGCCTACCACGATGGTGTTCACGGCCAACAGTCGCACGAGTCCCGGCTCGCTGTAACGCCAAACCAGCACCGCGATCGAGGCCAGGGCGATCTCGACCAGCACCCCCGCGGCGCTGACGAGCATCCGCCCCGCGCGGCTCGGCAACCGCCAGGCGTCTGAGACGTCGCAGTAGAGACACGGCGTGAAGGCGAGCAGCATGACGCCGAGTTCGTGGACGGCGCCGCCGCCGCGTTTGCAACCGACGGCGTGACCAAGCTCGTGCAAGGTTTTCATCGCGGCCACGGTCGCCAGCAACAGCAGCCACACGCCCGGCTGAGAGAGCGAATCGAGACGCGGCAGGTCGGCCAGGAAGCGGTCGAAGTTCGTGAACAAGATCGACGCGGCGATTGCCGCCAGCACAGCGATCGTGACGAGGCCCGCGAATGAGAAGATCCCTCCCAACCAAGGCGCAACGCCCTGCAAGAAACGGTCGGGGTCGACGCCGCGCGTGCGCATGGCGAGCAACCGGGTCCAGCCCCAGCGGCGCGAGTTCGCACGGCGTTTCTCCTCCATACGCCACAAGGCGTCGGCCTGGCCGGGCAGTTCCGACACCACCAGCCCCGCCTCGGTGAGCCGAGACAGATAAGCCTGAAGCTCCGCCTCGCTCACCCGCCGCGGCGCAAAACGCCGCTCGAACAGCCGCCGCAACTGGCGGAGCGTCACGCCCTCTTTGTCGAGTCCGACTAGGAGCGCGTGCTCTTCTTCGCTCAGCTCGAAATGGGCGAGTGTGACCGGATCGGTCACGACGCAACGACCGGAAACGGCGCCGGGGCTCGTGGTGAGCACATCGCGACGCGGCGTAAGGCGGAGCGGTCGATCGGCCGCCGAGGCGAACGAGGCGTTCATCGCGGCGCCTCGCGGTGTTCGCCGGCGTCGCGCGGCTGCCTGTCGCCGCGGCCCTGGGACTCCCCAATGCTGATCGTCATCTCGCCACGCGCGCCGGGCCGCAGTCGCCCGTGGCGGTTGTCGACTTCGGCCCACACGCGCACCTGCGCGTTGATCGGATCGACCTCGGGACTCACAAAGGCGAGGCGGCCCTCGACGACGGTCGGCGGCCCGGCGCCCGTCAATTCGAGCCGTACCACGTCGCCGGGATGGACTGCTGTGGCCCGGGATGCTTCGACGAACCCCTCGGCTTTGAGCGTGCTCGTGTCGACCAGCCGGAAGGCGCGTTGCCCCGGCTCGACCCATTCACCGAGGCGAACGAAAGACTCCACCACCACGCCGCCGAACGGCGCGGTGATCTGGCGGCGCTCGACCTCGAGCTTGGCGACTGACAGCTCGTGCTCGCGGAGTTTGAGCTCCAGCAACGCCTCTTTGTGATTCTCCTCGGCCTGCTCGTGCTCGAGCTCGGCCTGTTCGACTTTGAGCCGCTCGACGTCGATCTGCGACTGCGAGATGCTTTTAGCAAACCGCTCGATCGACTCGCGCGAGCGGGCGAGTTCGGCGGCGGCGGTCTCGCCCGCCTTGGCGGAGAAACGGAGTTGCACGTCGTTGCGGGCCGCCTGCTCGGCGATCGCCCGCCGCGCCTCAGCGGCTAGCAGAGCGAGCCGCGCTTCGGCGTCGTCGATGCGCGCCAATGCCTGGCCGCGGCGGACCGTGTCGCCCTCGCGAACGAGCACCGCTTCGAGGGCGCCGCTGGCGCGCGAAGGCGCCTCGGCCTCGGTGATCAACCGCAGCACCACCCCTTCGACTACGACAGGCTCGCCGCCCCAGGCTAGGCCAGAGCTTGTTAGTGCCAGCCCGAGCGAGAGCAACATCGTTCTAGTAAAGATTGAACGCATCAGAATCGCCACCATGTCACGAGGGCGTCGACAAGGTCTCCCAACCACACGCGACCGAGAGGTTTCTGGCCGCAATGCACACGGGCGAGCACCGTCTCGCCTGGCCGCAGGGTGCGGCGCCCCTCGGCCTCGGAGAGCAGCGGCGAGTCGGGCTCGACCGTCACAAGCACCGACGGGCGGGCGCCATCGCCTACAGGCGCGGTTGCACTGGCCGCGATCTCGACGACCCGACCGGTGAGCTCTTTGTCGCCCAGCGTCGACAAGCGGAATTCAACCGCCAGCGGTTCCGCCGACTCACGCTCGGCCGCCAGCAACCGGCCGATGCGGTCGTCTGGCGCCGCCAACTCCAGACGCCAGGGGGCGTCGTCGGCGACGACGGAGACGAGCAGCTGGCCCCGCTCGACCGGTCGCGCGTCGATCTTCTGTTCGATCCGCCAACTGATCACGCGCCCGGCGATCGGGCTGCGCACGGTGAGCGCCTGGCGGTCGCGTTCGTACAACGCCAGCTCTTCACGCAAGCTCTCGAGCCGTTGGCCGAGCTCGCGGGCCTCGGCCGAGAGTCGCAGAGAGTCGGTCGGCTCGCCCCGCCTCGAATCGAGGCTCGCCCGCGCGGCGGCGATCGCGTCGAGCTGCCGCTCGGCCGTGAGCAATTCGCCCGTGAGCCGGCTCAGCTGAAGATCGTTCTGCGGATCACGGAGCACGACGAGCGGCTGCCCCTCGGCGACCCGGTCGCCGTGCGCGACCTGCACGCGATCGACCAGACCGCTCGCCGGGGCGAACAAATCGCTCCGCACCGCGGGCCGCAACTCGCCGCGAGCAACCACGACGTCGTCGGCTTGAATCAACAAGAGCGCCGCCGCCAACGCGGCCGTGACGACCGCCGCCAGCAGAACCCGCAGCCACCCGCCGGGACGTTTTAAAGCACGCAACGCCTTGGAGAATCCTAAAAGCGGCAGCGAATCGTATTCGATCGCCGCGCTAAGCGCCGGAGCGCACACGGCGGCCGACTCGAGCAACATGGGCTTGTCGAGCGGCTCGCCGTCGAATCGCTCGCCAATCAGCACGCCGAGAACGGGAGCAAGTTCCTCGCCAGGCTCCGGCGCCAGGCGGATCGGCACGGCGAGCACCTGCCGGGCGTGCGAGCCGTCGGCGTGTTCGTGGAGCAGGTCCGTGGCGATCTCGGCTTCCGCGCCGCCCCGCTCGGTGTGATCTTGGTCGAGCCACAGCGGCTCGCCGTCGTGCCGGCAGAGACGCGCCAACCTTTCGAGCCGTCGAGCGGCTTGGCCACGCCGTTCGACGCGCGAGGCGCCGCTCACGGCCAGCAACTCGCAACGCGTCAGCCGCCCGGCGCCGGCGGTGCGCACCAGGCTCACCCGGTCGCAATGGCCGAGGCGCCGGCTGCCCTCGACGATTCGCATCGCCGTGGGCGTCAGTCGCGTGTCGCGGCCCGTGTCGCTCGCAAAACGGAGCAACGCGGCGAGATCGTGCTGCGAAGATCCCACGCCGGTCGCTTTATGGCGAGCAGCGGCGATCGCCGCCGCCTCGGCCAAGAACTCCGCAGCGCAATCGAGTCGCTCGGCGGGCGTGTCGGGGGCAAACAGCAACTCGATGAGCGCCGCCGTGCCGCCCGCCGCGGATCCCCCACCAGACGGCACGCGCGCGATCACGCACGACGAGCCCACATAAGTCGCCTCGCGATGCACCACCGCCCGCGAGAGGTCCGCCTCGCGGAGTTCGCGTTGTTCATCCTCGGCGCCAACGCCCAGCGCCAGCAGCGGCCGCAGACGGCCCGGTTCCTCGACAAGCCACACCGCCCCGCCAGCCGCGGCGAGACGATCGCTGCTCGCCCGGAGCAATTGTTCGTAGAAGGCTTCGGCCCCGCCCGCCCCCGCAGCCAGCAACGCCAGCTCTTCAAGCGTTTCGCCGAGCACGCTCCAGACCGCCTCGCCGTCGCGATCGCATGGCCGATCGGACTGCTCGCTAGCGGCGGTGTCGGCGTTGGAAGAGGTGGGGGCCATACACGCCAGTTTATCAACGCCTCGCAAATCCCCCCCTCCCCGGGCGCGCCGAGCCGGCGGATTCTTTGCCGACTCGGCGAGCCGTAGCGATCCGGCCGATTACACCGCTTTTACTGGTTCGATCGCCTGCCGGCGCCGATGGCTACAACAAGAAACGGTGCGCTGCATCCGCCAAGGGATGGGCGACGCCATCACCCAGGGCAGCTGCTAGCACAACCCACGGGGACCGTCGTCCGGTGAAATTCCTGCGGAATAGTCGACCGAAGGCAAACACGCTGCGGGCCTTGCTCGCCGTGGCGGTCGTTGTCGCCCCAGCCGCGGGCTGCCGCTCGGGCGCGTCGAGCAAGTTCAAGGCTTGCTCGTCGGTCGTGGACCAGGACTGCTACACGCAGGCCGCCAGCGAGATCGAGTACCCGGCGGTGAGCCTTTGCACGCTCGAGGCGTGCAACGACCCGCTTGTCTCGGCCGCTCCTCACATGCTCAGCGACCCGACCCCCGCCGACTATCGCGAGTTGGTGCTCGAGGACGCGGTGCGCATCGGGCTGCAGCACTCGGCCGTGTTGCACGATCTGGGCGGAACGGTGCTCCGCGCCCCGGACGCCACGCGCACGCGCTGGGACCCGTCGATCCGCGAAACCGATCCGGCCACCGGCATCGAAGCGGCCCTCAGCGCGTTCGACGCCGAGTTCACCACCAGCGTGTTCAACGAGAAGAACGACCGGGCGATCAACAACCAGTTCTTCGGCGGCGGCACCCGCATCCTGCTGCAGGACACGAGCGTCACGCAGATGCAACTGCGCAAACGCGGCGTGACCGGCACGGAGATGACGCTCCGCAACCTGATCGAGTTCGACTCGAACAACGCGCCGGGCAACTTCTTCCAGAGCGCCTGGACCACCAAAGTCGAAGGCGAGGTGCGCCACCCGTTCCTGCAAGGCGGCGGCGTGCAGTACAACCGCATCGCCGGCCCATCGACGACGCCAGGCGTTTACAACGGCGTGCTGATCGCGCGGGCGAACACCGACGTGCAATTGGCGGAGTTCGAGATCGCCGTCCGCAACCTGGTGAGCAACCTCGAGAACGCCTACTGGGATCTCTACTTCGCCTACCGCGACCTCGACGCCAAGATCGCGGCCCGCGACGCGTCGCTGGAGACATGGCGGCGGGTGCAAGCTCTCTACCAAGCGGGTCGCCGCGGCGGCGAGGCGGAGAAAGAAGCCCAGGCTCGCGAGCAGTACTACCGCTTCCAGGAAGAAGTCCAGAACGCACTGAGCGGCAAGCTCGTCGATGGCACCCGCACCGGCAACGGCAGCCAAGGCGGCACGTTCCGAGCCACCGGCGGCGTGTACGCGGCCGAGCGGCAGCTGCGGCGGCTGATGGGACTGCCCACGAGCGACGGACAATTGCTACGGCCCTCGACCGAACCGGTTGTTTCGCAGGTCGTGTTCGACTGGGAACACGTGGCCAGCGAGGCGGTCGAGCGTCGGGCCGAGTTGCGCCGCCAGCGGTGGCGGATCCGCCGCCGGGAGCTGGAGTACGTCGCCAGCAAGAACCACCTGCTGCCGCGTCTCGACGCGGTCGGCCGCTACCGCTTCCGCGGATTCGGCGATGACTTCGCTCACTCGGGGGGCAACAACGGCCGGTTCGACAACTCGCTCGAGGACCTCACGACCGGCGATTTCCAGGAGTGGCAGGTCGGCGTCGAGCTCAGCGTGCCGATCGGCTTCCGCCAGGCCCACGCCGGCGTGCGCAACGCCGAACTCCACCTGGCCCGCGAGCGGGCGATTCTGTGCGACCAGCAGTCCGAAGTGGTCCACGAGGTCGCCGGCGCCGTGGCCGAGGTCGATCGTGCTTACCTGGTGTCGCAAACCAGCTACAACCGCCTGATCGCGAGCCGCGAGCAGCTCGACGCCGTTTCGGCGGCCTTCGAGTCGGACAAGGCGCCCCTCGACCTGCTGCTCGAAGCGCAGCGCAAGGTGGCCGAGGCCGAGTCGCGGTTCTTCCGCAGCACGGTGGAGCACGCCCTGGCGGTCAAGAACGTTCACTTCGTGAAGGGGACCTTGCTGGAGTACGATGGCGTGGCGCTCGCCGAGGGCCCCTGGCCCAGCAAAGCGTACCACGACGCGGCGGACCTCGAGTCGCGACGCGCCCGGCCGCGCAAGCTGAGTTACATTGCTGACCGCCCTGAGAAAGTCGCGCAGGCGCCCTTCGATCAGATCCGCGCCAGCAGGCCCACACCGCTGCCGTCACCGGTAGACGTCCCGACCTTGGTGCCCGCCCCACCGGCCAATTGGCCCGCGCCGCTGAGCGATGGCGCCCGTGCTCTGCCGCCAACCGATATCCTTCGGCCGGTCGAACTCAAGCCAGTGGGCTACAGCGAGCCCTTGAAACGAGACCCCGCATCGGCGCCGAAGCTGTTGGCTCCGCTCGCAACAGGCTCGCGTTGAGTTTTGCCGTCTCGACAAGCGGGCGATGGCGAGGATGATAGGGGCATGCTCGCTAGCCGATTGTATTGGAACCTCTTTTTCGCGCTCGCTTGCGTGTTTCTCGCTGCGGCGGTGTTCTGGCACTTCGTGACGCTCGACATCAGCGAACTCTCTGCCGTGGCGTCGTCCGAAGCTGCGACAGCAGCAGGGGCCGAGGCCTCCGGCGGTCTCGGCGCTGACCGGCCCGGCTCCAAGCGGTCTCAGCCCAGCGGGGTGCAGATCTTCGCCTGCGTTGTGCTGGCTGGGCTGGTGCTGATGTGCATCGCCTACGGCGTCGCTCGCCCGATCCTGAGGTCGATCCGCAAGCTTGACGCCGCGGTCAAGGAGATGGAGGCCGGGCGGTTCAAGCAGCGTGTGTTCACGCCCCACAACGACGAGATCGGCTCGCTCGCCGCGTCGCTCACCCAAATGGGCGCCGGGGTCGACGCCCTCGTGACCGAACTGCGCGAGAGCGACCGCCGCCAAGCGACCGTGCTCGGCGGCATGATCGAGGGGGTCCTCGCGATCGACAACCAGCAGCACCTGCTGCTGGTGAACAACGCCGCCGGGCGGCAGTTCGGCTTCCACCCCCTCGAAGCCGAGGGACGGCCGCTGCTGGAGATGGTCCGCAGCCACCCGCTGCATCAGGCCGTGGCCGTGGGGCTCGATACACGCCAGCCGCAGCGGCTCGAGATCGACTGGGAGGGCCGCGCCCTGTCGGTGCAGGTCACCCCGTTGGTCGGCTCGGCGAGCGACGGCGCGGTGATCGTGCTGCACGACACGACCGATCTACGCAGGCTCGAATCGCTCAGACGCGACTTCGTGGCCAACGTTTCCCACGAACTCAAGACGCCGCTCAGCTCGATCAAGGCTTACGCCGAAACGCTACTCGGCGGCGCCGTCAACGACCCGGAGACCAGCACCAAGTTCCTCGGCCGCATCGAGGAACAGGCCGACCGGCTCGACCTGCTGATCCAAGACATGCTGCGGCTGGCGCGGATCGAATCGGCGCAGCAGCCGTTCGAGATCGAGCCCGTGGCGATCGACCAAGCGGTGGCGGCCTGCATCGAAGACTTGCGTCCCAAGGCCGAGCAGAAACAAATCACCCTCACGGCCTTGCCCGATCACCCGCAGTTGCGTGTGAAGGCTGACACCGAGGGGATGCGGCTGATCCTAGAGAACTTGGTGGACAACGCGATCAAATACACGCCCGAGGGGGGCGAGGTGCGCGTGCTGTGGGGCGCTTCCACGGTGAACCCCAAGATGACCCAGATCAACGTGACCGACACCGGCCCAGGCATCCCCGAGGCGGCCCAGGCCCGCGTGTTCGAACGCTTCTACCGAGTCGATAAGGCCCGATCGCGTGAGCTCGGGGGCACCGGGCTGGGGCTGTCGATCGTGAAGCACTTGGTCCAATCTTTCGGCGGAACGGTGGCGGTGAGCTCCCCGCCCGGTGAGGGATCGACCTTCACAGTGACTCTGCCGACGGCGTAAGGCTTGCGGCGGGATAGCCGAGTCACGAGGTGGTTTTTATCGCCTGCGGCAATCCGGTGAACCGGTAAAAACAGCCATTTTGGTCGTTTTCGGGCCAATAGCCCCTCGTCCTTCACGCCGTCTTCACAGTTCCTTCACATAGGCGCCTTAGACTTCGCGGCTCAGAACCTCCCCCCTGACCTTCGAACTCTTAGCCCACCCCCAAGGTCGCGTCCTTACGCTGGACGTTGCTGCGGACAAGGAAGGACCTTCCCTACGATGCTGACGAATCTCTTCCGTCGCCCCTCCGCCCCGTTTGTCGCCACGCTGCTGGCGCCGCTGACGATCGCTCTGGCCGGCTGCGGAGCGCCCCCGCAGGGGATCAAGATTGATGGTTCGAGCACGGTGTACCCGATCAGTGAAGCGGTGGCTGAGAAATACAGCAACGAGAACCCGGGGGCTCGCGTCACGGTTGGCTTCTCGGGCACGGGCGGCGGCATGAAGAAATTCATCGCCGGAGAGATCGACATTTGCGACGCCTCGCGAGGCATGAAGCAGTCGGAAGCCGACGCCTGCGCGCAGGCGAGCGTGGGGTTCATCGAGCTCACCGTGGCGTTCGACGGCTTGGCCGTGATCACCAACCCTGAGAACGACTGGTGCGACTGCCTCACGGTCGAGCAGCTCGCCTCGATCTGGCGCCCCGACTCGCCGGTGAACAAGTGGAACGAGCTCGACCCGGCGTGGCCGGACGAGGAGATCAAACTCTACGGTCCCGGCACGGATTCGGGCACGTTCGATTACTTCACCGAAGTGATCGTCGGCGAGTCCAAGTCGAGCCGCCCCGACTACACGGCCAGCGAAGACGACAACGTGTTGGTGACCGGCATTTCCGAAGACAAGTACGCCCTGGGCTACTTTGGCTTCGCCTACTACATCGAGAACAAAGAGAAGCTCAAGCTGCTGTCCGTGGACGACGGCGACGGGAACTGCGTGAAGCCGACGATCGAAACCGTGATGGCAAACACCTACAAACCGCTCTCGCGTCCGCTCTTCGTTTACGTGCGGAACTCGACCCTCGCTCGCCCCGAGGGCAAGAAGTTCGTGCAGTACTACCTCGACAACGCCGCCGACATGGCGACCGTGGTTGGCTACGTGCCGGTCTCGGAGGACATCGTCGCCCAGAACCTCGAGAGCTTCAACGGCGCTACTTCCGGCGAGTGAACAGCCGGAGTTCCGTGACCTTGGCCAACGCCTTAACGAGATCGACTTGACCAATTCCTCCCTGCCCAACGCCGACACCGCCGCGCTGGCCGACGACGACTGGCTCACCTCGGCCTCGAATCGCCACGGCTACGAGCGGGCGATCCACGCCTTCCTGCTGGCGTGCGCCGCGGTTTCGGTGTTCACCACGATCGGCATTGTCGTCGTGCTGCTGGCCGAGTCGCTGCAGTTCTTCCGCGAGGTCTCGATTTTCGAGTTCATGTTCGGGACACGCTGGACGCCGCTCTTCAGCGAGAAGCACTTCGGCATTTTGCCGCTGCTGTGCGGGTCGTTCCTGGTCACGGCCGGCGCGATCCTGATCGCGGGCCCGATCGGACTGGGCACGGCGATCTACCTCAGCGAGTACGCCAACCCGGTGGTCCGCGAGACCGTTAAACCGATCCTCGAGGTGCTCGCCGGCATCCCTTCGGTGGTTTACGGCGTGATGGCCGTAACGACGGTCTCGCCGGTGATCCGCTGGCTGTTTCAATCGGACAGCATCTTCAACGCCCTCAGCGCGAGTGTGGTGGTGGGGTTCATGGTCTTGCCGATGATCGTTTCGCTGAGCGAAGACGTGCTGCGGGCTGTGCCTCGCGACCTGCGCCTGGCGGCCTACGCCCTGGGCGCGACCAAGTTGCAAGTGACGCTCGGCGTGGTCACTCCCGCCGCTTTGTCGGGCATCATGGCGTCGTTCCTGCTAGCCATTTCGCGTGCGGTGGGCGAGACGATGGCGGTCACCCTGGCCGCCGGAGCCACGGCGCAGTTGACCCTCAACCCGCTCGAGAGCGTGCAGACCATGACCGCCTACATCGTGCAGGTGAGCGCCGGCGACACGCCGGCCGGCTCGCTCGAATACCGCACGATCTTCGCCGTCGGCCTCACGCTGTTCGTCAGCACGATGCTGCTCAACATCCTCGCTCAGTGGATCCTCGACCGCATGCGGGAGGAATACGAATGAGCGAAAAGAAACCTATCGCACACCTGACTCAAGGCGCCCCCATGGGCGTGGTCCCTCCGGACGGAGAGAACGAGCCGGGCATCGACACCCGTCGCCGCTATCTGGCGTCCGACGCCTTCGGCGTTCTCTGTTTCCTGGCGATGACCACTTGCCTGCTTGCCCTGGTGGGGCTGCTCGCCATGGTGATCATCAACGGCTTGCCCTGGGTCAGCTGGAAACTGCTGAGCAGCTTCCCCTCACGGACCCCCGAGAACGCCGGCATCCTCTCGGCGCTCGTCGGCAGCGTTTGGCTGATCTCGCTGACGGTGCTGATCTCCGTGCCGATCGGCATCGGATCGGCGCTGTACCTTGAAGAGTACTCCAAGCCATCGCGGTGGCGTCGGCTCGTACAACTGAACATCGCCAACCTGGCGGGCGTGCCCTCGATCGTCTACGGCATCTTGGGGCTGGGTCTGTTCGTGCGTGCGATGTCTTTGCAGCGTAGCGTGCTCGCCGGCGCGCTCACTCTCACTCTGGTGGTGTTGCCTATCGTTATCCTCTCTGCCCAGGAAGCGTTGCGGGCCGTGCCGAAGTCGATTCGGCTGGGCTCTTACGCATTGGGCGCGACCCGTTGGCAAACGACCTGGCACCAAGTGCTGCCGGCGGCGTTGCCCGGCATGATGACCGGAGTCATCCTCGCGATGGCCCGGGCGCTTGGCGAGGCGGCGCCGCTCTTGGCCGTGGGCGCGGTGGCTTACATCGCGTACGTGCCGCGCACCCTCAGCGACGAGTTCACCGCGCTGCCTTTGCAGATCTACAACTGGGCGTCGCGGCCGCAAGCCGAGTTCCACGGCCTCGCCTCGGCGGCGATCATCGTGCTGCTCGCCGTGCTGATCCTGCTGAATGCCGGGGCGGTTTTCGTCCGTTCACGCTACGGCAAACGGGTGAAATGGTGACCGCCCTCAGAAGCAACGCAACCAACCGAGACCGGCCCCCCACCGGCTGAACCACGGGAACTATCCATGATGACCGCCTCGGCCCAACACCACACTGCCGCCATGCCTCCAGACGCGAAAGCGACCGATTCCTTGGTCCGTGCTCCCAAGCTCGATCAGAACCGATCGGTACGCACGGCCCAAGAGCTGAAGGACGCGCGGTCCAAGATCACGGTCAGCAACCTCGACTTCTTCTACGGCGATCACCAGGCGCTGTTCGACATCAACCTGTCGGTGCCCGAACGCTGTGTCACGGCGTTCATCGGCCCCTCGGGCTGCGGCAAGAGCACCTTCCTGAGGTGCCTGAACCGCATGAACGACATGATCGAGGGGACGCGGGTCGACGGCCACATCGAGCTGGGGGGCCACAACCTGCACGGCCCCAAGGTTGATGTCGTCGAGCTCCGCAAGCGGGTGGGCATGGTGTTCCAGAAGTCGAACCCGTTCCCGAAGACGATCCTCGAGAACGTGACCTACGGGCCCAAGGTGGCGGGCCTCAAAGACCGGGCCAAGCTCAAAGAGATCGCCGAGCGCTGCCTGCAGCAGGCCGCCTTGTGGGACGAAGTGAAAGACCGGCTGAACGACTCGGCGTTCGCCCTGTCGGGCGGGCAGCAGCAGCGGCTCTGCATCGCCCGCGCGTTGGCCACGAGCCCGGACGTGCTGCTGATGGACGAGCCCGCCTCGGCGCTCGACCCGGCGTCGACTTCGCGTATCGAGGACCTGATCTTCGAGCTCAAGGACCGCTACACGATCGTCATCGTCACGCACAACATGCAGCAGGCGGCGCGGGTGTCGGATCAGACCGCTTTCTTCTTCCAGGGCGAGCTGATCGAAGCGGGGGCGACGAACGACCTGTTCACCACCCCCGAAAAGAAGCAGACCGAGGACTACATCACGGGGCGTTTCGGCTAACCTTAGCCGTTTACGCCGCCGCCTATCGGCGCCGGATTTTCCTCAGTGGCACCACGGACCTCACGATGAGTATTCATCTAGAACGCGACCTCGAGTCGCTCAAGCACGACATCCTCGAGCAATCCGCCCTCGTTGAGGAAATGATTCGCATCGCCTGCCGCGGCATGGTGGAGCGCCGGTTCGGCGTGTACGACGAGTTGCTCAGCCGCGAGCCGACGATCAACGAACGCGAGGTCGAGATCGAGGAGGAGTGCCTCAAGATCCTCGCCCTGCACCAACCCGTGGCGGTCGACCTGCGTCGCGTGGCCACGGTGATGAAAGTCAACACCGACCTGGAGCGGATCGGCGATCTTGCCGTGAACATCAGCGAGCGGACCGAGTCGCTCTCGGCGGCCCCCTCGCTCGAACTGCCCGACTGTGTTGAGGCGATGTCGGAGAGCGCGATCGAGATGGTGCGCGACGCGCTCGACGCGTTCGTCGAGCTCGACCCCAACGCGGCCCGCCAGGTCTGCCTGCGCGACGACGAAGTGGACGCCTACAACCGCACCGTCATCGAGGCCGTTTACTCGGTCATCCAAGACGAACCCGAGCTGGCTCAGCCGGTGCTGCATTTATTCTCGGCGTCTCGGAACATCGAACGCATCGCCGACCACGCCACCAACATCGCCGAAGACGTGATCTACCTCGTCGACGGCGAGATCACCCGGCACCAACGTCGGGGGCAAGAACACCATGGTTGACCTCCAAACGCCGGAGCGAAACTCTCGCCCGGCTAAGTCCGACGGCAAGAATCCGATGGCCACGCATAGAATCCTGATTATTGAAGACGACCGCTCGCTGGCGGACGTGCTGGATTACAACCTCACCCAGGACGGTTACGAAACTTCAGTCGCCTCGGACGGCCAAGACGGCCTCACGCAGGCCAAGCTCCACGGGCCCGACCTCGTGCTGCTCGACCTGATGCTGCCGGTGATTGACGGCCTAGAAATCTGCCGCCGGCTGCGAGCCGACCCGGTCACGCGCGGCAGCCTGGTGCTGATGCTCACCGCCAAGGCCGAAGAGACCGACCAGGTGGCCGGGTTCTCCGTAGGAGCGGACGACTACGTCACCAAGCCGTTCAGCGTGAAGGTCTTGCTGGAGCGCGTGCGGGCCTTGCTGCGTCGCAAGCGTGGCGCCCGCGACGACGGCGACACGCTCGTCAGCCAGGGCATCATGCTCGACCGTGAGCGGCACCGGGTCACCGCCGGCGACTCGGTGCTCGATCTCACGCCGAGCGAGTTCGGCCTGCTCGAGGCTCTGATCCGCCAGCCGGGCCGTGTGTTCAGCCGCTCGGAGCTGATCGACGCCGCCCTGGGGGGCGACGCCCTCGTGCTCGAGCGCACGATCGACGTCCACGTGCGGGCGCTGCGTAAGAAGATGGCCGGGCACGCCCATCTCGTCGAGACCGTCCGCGGCCTTGGCTACCGGTTCCGTGACCCGGTCGGCGCCGCCTGAGCCGTCACCGGCGACGCTCAACGCCCGCGTCTCACCTGGGGGCGCCGGCGGAAGGCATCGAGAGGAACGGCATGGGCGATTCGCCGCCGCCGGTGTAGACCGGCAGCACGCCGTCCCACTTCTCGATCGCCCGCAGCTGCAAGAGTTCGGCGCTGATCGTCTCGCGGAGCATCTGCTGCGCCTCGGCCTCGGCCCGCGCCCGGGCCAACTCGGCCTGGGCGATGCCCTCGGCCTTGGTCTGATCCTGCTTGGCCTCGATACGAATCCGCTCCAATTCGTTCGAAGCCCGCAGGGCCGCCTGCTGGGCCACCTGCTTCTGCTCGATCGCGTCGTTGAACTCCTTCGAGAAGTTGAAGTCGATGATCGACAGGTCGGTCGGGATGATGCTTTTGGAACTCAACCGCGCGATGAGATCTTCTTCCATCTCCTGAGCCACCTCGGCCCGTTTGGTGATCAGCTCCTCGGCGGTGTACTTGGCGCTGGTGGCCTTGATTGATTCCTGCAAGGCGGGCTGCACGATGGTGATCGGGTAGTCGAGCCCCAACTCCTTGAAGATCTTGCCCGCCTGCCCGGAGTCGATGCGGTAGTTGAGCGCAATCTTCGAGGTGACGATCTGCAGGTCCTTGCTGCTAGCCGTGGCGGCCTCTTCGACTTTCTTGACCCGCGTGTTGACGGGGATGACGTCGGTCATGACGGGCACTTTGAAATGCAGCCCCGGCTGCAATGACTCGTCTTGTACGTCTCCGAAATGCGAGACCACCCCCACCGTGCCCGGCTCGACGACGGCCACGCCGTTCGTGGCGATCAAGGCGGCGATGAAGAGCACGACCAAAGCGATAACGGCGGCGGGATTGATTTGCATCGGGAGTATGATCCTGGGGATAGAAGCTAAGTAGTGCGGGCCGAGGAAGAAGGTTCTTCGTCCGAGAAGCCACGGTATTGGGCCCATCGGTGCGACGGCGAATCAGGCTGAATGGCCACTCCGCTGGCGCCCTATTTCTGACGGTTTTTTTGACTCTATTTCCTTGCAGCCCTCCACGCTGACGGTTATAAATCGCTCGTGCGAGGCGGACTCTTCGGATTATGCAGCTGGCTCCGGATGCAGCTAGCGTCCAATGCCGCGGCAGACGCATCAAAGAACGCCGGCGTCTCTCCTCGGCACTCGGACGAACTCACGCACCTTGACCACATCGCGGCGTGCCGCTGTTTCAGCACGCTGCATCCAGCAGATTCGACAACTTGGCTACACACCACAAAGCGGGTCGCGTCTTTCGAGGCGCGGCCCGCTTTCTGATTCTAGTGGGCCAGCATGTTCGGCAGTAGTGGCTAGCGTCTGCTCAGCGTGCCTAGTTCTCGTCGGCGTACTCGAGTTGCACCGCAACGATCTCGTCGCGACGCGAGAAGAAGGCGTCGATCACCCGCGGGTCGAAATGGGTTCCACTCTCCTCGCGGAGGATGGCGAAACACCTCTCGAGCGGGAACGCCTCCTTGTAGCAGCGTCGGCTGCTCAGCGCGTCGAACACGTCGGCCACGGCGGTGATGCGGCCCTCCATCGGGATGTCTTCGCCCGCCAGGCCCACCGGGTAACCGCTGCCGTCCCACCACTCGTGGTGGGTCAGCGCGATGCGGCGGGCCATGGCCAGCAACGGCGAGGTGGCGCCGCTGAGGATCTTGGCGCCGATCGAAGAGTGCTCGCGCATCATGCCCTCCTCCTCGATCGTGCATTGTTGCAGAATGCGTTTTCCGAAGTTGCAGTGCTTCTTCATGAACGCGAACTCTTCTTCGGTCAGCTTGCCCGGCTTGAGCAGCACGTCGTCGCCGATGCCGATCTTGCCGACATCGTGGAGCTGGGCGGCCTGCTCCAGCTGGTCGGCGTCGTGCGGGTTCATGCCGAGGGCCTCGCCGATCAACCGGGCGTAGCGGCCCACGCGCAGCACGTGGAACCCGGTGTCGTTGTCGCGGTACTCGGAGGCGCGGGCCAGGCAATGGGCCACCTCGCGTTGGGCGTGTTGCAGCTCGGCGGTGCGCGAAGCGACGGCCTCCTCGAGGTTGCGGCTGTAAGAGGCGAGCCGGTCTTGGTAAGCCTTCGACCGCAGCACGTTCTTGATGCGCGGCGCGAGCTCGGTCGGGTCGATCGGTTTGTTGAGGAAGTCGGCCGCGCCCGCTTCGAGCGCTTGCTTGCGTGTCTCTCGGTCGCTGACCGCCGTGAGGATGATCACCGGAGTCTCGCGCAGCTTGTCGGCGCGGCCGAGGCGATCGAGGATCTCCAAACCGCTCACGCCGGGCATCATCAGGTCGAGCAGCAAGAGATCGGGCTTTTCATGCTCGACCATCTTCTCCGCGTTCTCGGCCTGGTTGGTCGTGACGAAGTTGACGTAGCCCTCCAGCTCGAGCAACCGCCGGACCACCTTCACGTTGACCGGCTCGTCGTCGACGATCATCAACCGCGATCCGAGCAGCGACTCTTCCGAGGGCTGGCATTGGGCGTCCGAGACCGGCATTCCCGGGGACGGCTCCACCGCCTCTTCGATCGTAGGCGTGGGGGGCAGCGGGACCGCGCAGGTGTCGGCGGCGGAGGGTGTCATGGTGCTCATAATCAGTACTTATCTATTCGGGTGAACGCGTCACCTGAAATCAAATGGAAGCGGTCACCCGTTCCGTAATCGAATTCAGCTCTGCAATCAAAGTATCGACGCCCTCGGCTTTCTTCTCGGCAGCCAGCTGCTCGAGACGCGAAGCCGTATCGGTGAACGCCTCGTAACCGGCCGTGCCGCCGGCGCCCTTGAGGGCGTGGGCCTGGTCGCGCAGCTGGTCGTACTCGCCCCCCGACGCCGCGACCTGCATCGCGCCGAGCCTCTCCGGCAACCCCTTCACGAAATCGACAACGATCTCGCGGATCTCCGGGTCGTCGAGCGGCAGCGAGCACTCGACCTTGGTCGTGCGGGGGCGGGTCTCGGTGGCCTCGGCCGGGGCGGCCGTGTCCATGAGCGAGGAATGGATCATGCCGATCAGTTTGTCGCTGTTGACCGGCTTCGAAAGGTAGTCCGAGCAGCCGGCTTCCTGGCAGCGTTCGCGGTCGCCCTTCATCGCGTGGGCGGTCAAGGCGATGATCGGGCCCTCGAAGCCGCGTTCGCGGAGCTTGCGGCTGGCGGTGTAGCCGTCCATCACCGGCATCTGCATGTCCATCAGCACGACGTCCGCGGGGTTCTCGTCGAAACGCCGTAGGGCGATCTCGCCGTTCTCGGCCATCACGACCTCCGCCCCGCGGCGGCGGAGCAGCAACGCGATCAGCTTGCGGTTGGTGTCGCCGTCGTCGACCAGCAACACGCGGACGTTGCCCAGATCGGCGTCGGCCCGCTCGCCAACGAGCACGTCGCCGCGCGACTGGGCCTCGGGGTTGTCGGTCATCTCGACACCGGTCAAGTCGCCGGCGTCCAAGGCGATGGTGAACTCGCTTCCCTCGCCCACTTGGCTGGCGACCGTCAGGTCGCCGCCCAGGGCGCGGGTGATGTTGCGGCTGATCGCGAGCCCCAGCCCCGTCCCGCCGAACTGGCGTGTGACGCTGCTGTCGGCCTGCACAAAGGGATCGAAGATCTGCGTGAGTTTGTCGTCCGCGATGCCGACGCCGCTGTCGAGCACCGTGATCTTGAGCACGCCGCCCTGCCCCACGTGGTGCAGCTTCGCGACGATCTTCACGCCGCCGCGGTCGGTGAACTTGATGGCGTTGCCAACCACGTTGAGCAGCAACTGCTTGAGACGGTGCGGGTCGGACTGGACGAAGTCGGGGGCCCCGCCTTCCCAGCTGTAGTCGAGGTCGATGCCTTTTTCCTGCGCCCGCACGCGGAGAGCAGAGACGACCTCGGCCACGACCTGGTGCGGCGCGAACGCCACGCGTTCGACCTGGAGTTGGCCGGCCTCGATCTTCGAGAGATCCAGCACGTCGTTGATCAGCGTGAGCAGGTGCCGGCCGCTGCTGGCGATGGTGCGCAGGTGGTCGCTGCGGTCCGCATCGCGGCCGTCGTCGTCACGCAACAAGATGTCGGTGAAGCCCAGGATCGCGTTGAGCGGCGTGCGGATCTCGTGACTCATGTTGGCGAGGAACTGGCTCTTCGTCCGGTTGGCGAGCTCCGCCTGATCCCTCGCCTTGAGGATCTCCTCTTCTTGCTGTCGGCGTTCGGTGATGTCGGACTGGGTGGCGATAAAGTGCGTCAACTCGCCGCTCTCGTCGAACACGGGGTCGATCTCGAGCGAGATCCAGTACGCCTCGCCGCTCTTGGAGTAGTTGACGATCTCTTCGCTGACGGTCTGACGCAGCTTCAGCCGCTCGGAGATCCGCTTGGCGGTGTCGGGGTCGGTGTCGGGGCCATGAAGCAACTCGCCCGGTTTGCGGCCGACGATGTCCCTGAGGCTGTACTCGGTCATCTCGGTGAACGCGCGATTGACCCACTCGGTCTGGCCGTTGCTGTTGGCGATGATCACCGAGTTGCGTGTTTTGTCGGCCACCAGCGAGAGCTTGCGGATCACCTCGTTCGAGGCCCGCAGACGCTCGGCCGCGAGACGCGACTGGTGGATGTCTTGGGCCACCGCGATGACGTGGTCGGGCTCGCCGTCGTCGTTCAAGCAGAGCGAGACGGTGAGCTTGACCCACACCTCTTCGCCCGTCTTGCGGAGGTAGCGTTTCTCGTACTCGGCCTTGTCGATCTTGCGCGCGAGGAGGTTGTCGATTTTGTGGAGGTTCCTGTCCAGGTCTTCGGGGTGTGTGAAGTCCTGGAAGTGCATCCCGATCGCTTCTTCGGGGTCGTAGCCGATGATCTCGCAGTAGCGGTCGTTGACCCGCAGGATGCGGCCATCGGGATCGGTGTGGCACATGCCGACGGCGGCTTGGTCGAAACTGGCGCGGAACCGGCGCTCGCTGCGCAGCACCTCGCCGGCCGCCAGTTCGAGCTCCACGCCGTTCTCGGCCAGCTGACGCATCTCGCGGACGCTTTGCGAGATCGTGATCCACAGCACGACCACCTCGAACAACACCCAGCCCGCGTGCTCGAGCCAGCGGTACTCGCCGGGGATCATCGTGCCGAAGATCGACTGCGGCCACAGCACGCCACGTATGTAGTGGTCGGCGGCGACAATCAAGACCGGCGGCAGCAGCACACGCCAGTCACGGTACGCCGCCAAGAAAGCCAGCGAGCCGAAGATATGGAAGTGCGCCTCGATCCGGCCCCCCAACAGATGGATCAGCAAGCTGGAGAACAGCACCTGAGCACAACCGATCACGATGCGAGTCGACAGCCGCCCGGGGCGCCACACCGCCAGCGCCGTCGGCACACAAGCCAGCAGCCCACCGACGATCGCCGCGAACTCGACGTGCGGGTGCACGTCGCTCTTGGCGCCGATCCAGGTGTAGGGCGTGTACCAACCGGCTAGCAGCAGAGACGCGATCCACTGCAACTGCAGCAGCACCGCGAACATGCGGTCGGTGCGGGTATGGATCTCTTGCGAGTGCGTAGCAAACCGGCGCTCGACCGCTTCGCGCGCCGTGTCGTTGTGCTCGCCAGTGAGTTTGAATTCAGCGCTCATCGGTATTACTGCCCGTTCACCTTACGCGGCGGTTGCTCGATCATTGCGGTTTGCCTGTAACCTCCCTCACGTTCTTCGGCTTCCGGAGCGAGGCAAAGGCGGCAGCCGAACACCGGCGCCGTGTGCGACACCGGATATCTTGCGTCGTGTGCGATCGCCTTGCCGAGCCATTTGGCGCCGATGTTGTCGCCTTCGTGCCCCCGGGAGAGGGTTACCCCGCCGCCGAAAAGACGCGTTCCCTCAGGCGAAAAAAGCAGCACGGCTCCGCTGGTGGAAACGCCGAAGCGGCTCGCTTCGACACCACCGACGTCTTCAAACACTTCGGCGCCAGGCAACGCGAGCAAATCGCGTCGTGTCGGCGTGTTGCGCCAAGCCTCGTCGGAGGGTGAGATCTCGCGTGGAATCGTCGCAATGACACGCACCGCCGGGGGGGAGTCGCTGCCTGCGAGCACCTTACGCAACTCAGCGACCGAGGCGCGGGTGCAGGGGCATTTGGGGTGGACGAAGAACAGCAGCGTTTGCCGGCTCGCGTCGAGGGCGATCGCGCTGTGGGGGCGCCACGCTTTCGCGTACGCGTCCGCAGCCTCTGCGGCGTAACCGTAGGCGAGCATCACCTGGTACTGCCACCCGAGCGCGACGGCCCAGAGCGTGAGGATGGTTGGTATGAGAATAAATCGCATCGGATCAGTGTGGCGGAACGGTAGCTTGGGCTCGCGCAACCTTAGCGCAAGACTTCCCTCTAAAATCTGGTGCGTAAATGTACGTCGCTAAAAGCGTTGAGCTGGGCAGAGAGCCCGAACTTGCTGACAACCGTCTCTCGGGCGCCGGCTGCAACGCTGAGACCGATTCTGCGGGCGCAGTGGCGAGCCTTAGAGCGGTTTTCGAATAGGTGTGGACGAGCGGGGAAGCGATTGGCGGCGTGGCGAGGAAGCCGAAGCAGGCAATGCGGTGCATTGTCGATGCAGGCTGACGAAGCCATGACGCCGATCGCGAGCCGAGCGTCTACACCTATGAGCAAACCGCTCTAGAGAGCCCCATCCAAGGGAGCTGCAGGGCGCGCAGCTGTTGCACAAGCCTTCAATGGCTCGTGCAACGGTAGCCCTGAACCACAGAGAAGCGCGTTGGTCAGCGCAGCTGAGCGGGCAGATTCGAGGCCGAGTCGCTCTGCTCAGATACGCCGCCCTCTAGAGAACCGTGATGGCCATCGAGATCGCGGGGCGTGTGCCCGAGCGAGGCCGTCTCGGGGCGTCGCCAGATGGCCAAAGCCAAGCTGAAGAGCGTCGGCACCAGCACCAGCGTGAAGACCGTCGAGAGCAGCAGCCCGCCGAGCACCACGCTGCCAAGGCCGCGGTAGAGCTCGCTGCCGGCGCCAGGGAACAGCACCAGCGGGGCGAGCCCCAGCACCGTGGTGGTGGTCGTCATGAAGATCGGCCGGATGCGGGTGCGAACGCTCTCGAGAATCGCCTCACGCGGGGCCATCGCTTCTTCGTCCATGTGGATCAGCGATTGGTGGACGATCAGGATCGGGTTGTTCACCACCGTGCCAATCAGCACCACGAACCCGAGCATCGTCAGCACGTCGAGCGGCTGGAGCACGAACTGGTTGAGCGCGGCCAGGCCGAGCACACCGCCCGCGGCGCCGAGCGGCACCGTGAGGATGATCACCAGCGGGTAGACCCACGACTCGAACAAGGCGGCCATCAGCAGGTAAGTGATCAGCACCGCCAGCATGACATTGAAACGCAACGCCTTCCACGTCTCAGAGAGCTTGTCGGCCGTTCCCGCCAGGGCGATGCGGTAGCCGCCATTGAGGTCGCCGCCTTCGCGCATCGGCATGACGATCTCGTCATTGATGCGACGCATCGCCTCTTCGAGCGGCGCCTCGGGCGGGGGCGACACCTGGACCGTGATCGCTCGGACCCGCTCGCGGTGGTTGATCTGTTCCGGACCGCTGGAGAGCGTGACATCGGCGAGCGTGTCGAGCGGCACGAGCTGCCCCCGGGCCGTCGCCACCGGCACGGCGGCGACGCGGTGGGTCTCGTCCGCAAACTTGGCCTCGCCGATGACGCGCAGATCAATCTTCTTTCCTTCGTGGAAGTAGTCCCCCACAAAGGCGCCGTCGACCAGCGCGTCGACCGTGAAGCCGAGTTCGGCGGAACTCATCTCCAACTCGGCCGAGGTCAACAGCTTGGGGGTGATGTGCAGCTCGGGGCTCGACAGGTCGGTGCTCGGCACGGGACGGGCCTGCGTGCCCGGGTACAGACCGCTGACCCCCATGCCGCCCGCCTCTTTGGGCGTGAGAATCTTGTTGCCCAACTCGGCGAGGCGCTCGATCTCGGGCCCCGTGATCTCGATGTCGATCGTCCGCCCCCCCTGCAAGCCTTGCTCGAACAAGCTTTTCTGGAAAGCGACCAAGAAGGTGCCGGGCAACCGGGCCCCGAGCCCTTGCAGCACGGGGATGAGTTCGCTGGCGCGGAGCGGGTCGGCCGCACGCACGCCTAAGAAAACCGAGCCGCCGTCGCGGACGACGAAGAAGAAGTCGTAAATCGCCGGGCCGTCGAGCTCCTCCATGTCGGTGTCGGGGTAGACGTCCCAGTAAGGCTGGAGCATCCCCTCGACCTGCTCGCCCATCGAGAGAAGCTGGTCGACGTTGTACCCGGGCGGCGGCAGGATGAGGGCCAGGATCAGGTTGCGGTTGCCTGTCGGCAAGTACTCGACCTGCGGCCAGAACGCCAGGGTGACACCCACCGCCAAGCCGACCAGGATGACCACGGTGGCGAGCTGCCGGAAGACGCCGCGGAGGATCCAGCCGTTGAGGCCCACGATCGCGCCGGCGTAGCGGCCGCCGAAGGCCTCGGCGGCGCGGTCGGCGGCGTCGCCCTGGGGCAGCGGCTCGTCCTCGTGCCCCGGCTTGCGGCGGAACAGCCGCGCCGAGGCGGTGGGGATCATCGTGATGGACACGATGAGCGAGAGCCCGACCGCGGCGCTAATCGCCAGGGCGATGTCGCGGAACAGCTGGCCCGCCTCTTCCTCAATGAACACCACGGGCAGGAACACGGCGATCGTGGTCAGGGTCGACGAAACGACCGCCCCCCACACCTCGCCCGCGCCGCGCACGGCGGCGATCCAGGCCGGCTCGCCGAGCGTGTCGTGACGCCGATAGATGTTCTCCAGCACCACCACGGCGTTGTCGACCAGCATGCCGACGGCGAACGCCAAGCCGGCCAGGCTGATCACGTTGAGCGAGCGGCCCAGCAAACCGAGCACCAAGAACGTGCCGATGATGCTCACCGGGATGGCGAGCCCAACCACCAGCGCACCGCGGGCGAACCAGAAGCCGGCAAACAGCACCAGCGCGAGCGTCACCGCGAACCACCAAGGTGACAAGGTGGTCGCGGCGATCGCGGTGGCCACGATCAGCGGCGCGAACAGCAGCGTCCGCACGCCGAAGTGCAGGAACGACATCAGCACGACCATCGTCAGGGCGCCGCCGATGAAGATGTTCTGCTGAACGAGGTTCACCGACGAATCGATGTACTCCGTCTCGTCGTAGACCTGCATCAGCTCGAGCCCCATCGGCCCGAGGATGTCTTGGTTGAGATCGTGGTTGACTTGCCGCAGCTCGGCCATCACGTCGAGCACGTTCGCGCCGGTGTCGCGGATGCAGTTCACGGCGATGTTTGACTCGCCGAACCGCTGCACCAAGCCGGTCGGTTTCTTGTAGCCCAGGGTCACTTCGGCGACGTCGCGAACGTAGACCGGCGCCCCGTCTCGGACGGCGAGCAGTTGGTCGCCCACCTGCTCGGGTGAACGGAATTCGCCGAGCGAACGGACGACCCAACGACGCTTGCCCTCCCAAAAGTCGCCCGCCGAGGTGTCGCGGTTTTGCCCCTGCAGCACGTCGCGCACGCGGCCGAGCGTGAGCTGCCGGGCCGCCAGTTCTTCGGGGTCGACGACGACCTGCAGCTCCTCCTCGAGCCCGCCGATGACGTTGGCCTGCGAGACGCCGCTCACCCGCTCGAAACGGGCCTCGATCTCGTCCTCGGCGAACCGTCGCAGCTTCTGCACCTCGAGGTCGGCGGGCGGCAGCAGTTCGGCGACGGCCGGCTCCTCTTCGGCCAACTTGCGCAACCGCAGCATGCTGAGCCCCACGTTCCGCGAAGAGGTCGCCCGGCGGACGCGGTCGGCGAGTTCGGGGTGTTTGGCGGCGAACGCGTCGATCTCTGCGTCGGAGGCGGGCGTGGCGCTGAGGATGAACCAAGCGATCGGCTGGTTCGAGCTGTTGGCCGTGGTGATGACCGGCTGGTTGGCCTCGACCGGGTACTCGCGGACCTGCTGCAAGCGGCTGTTCACCTTCAGCAGCGCTTGGTCCATGTCGGTGCCGACGTTGAACTCGATCGTGATCACGCCGCGCGAGTCGTTGCACTCGGCCGAGAGCTTGCGGGCCCCCTCGACGCCCTTGAGCTGTTCCTCCTGCTCGACGACGATCTCGCGCTCGACCTCCTGCGGGCTGGCGCCGGGCCAGTCGGTGGTGATCGTGATCGTGGGGGTCTCGACCTCGGGCGTGAGCTGCATCGGCATGCGCAGCAGCGACACGCAGCCGAACAGCGCCAGCAGCAACACGCCGACCGACACCTTCACCGGATTCTTGACGAAGCCTTCCAGCAGATTCATCGTGCGAAACCTATCGGCTCGAGACGGGAGAAACGGATGGCTTAGCGGCGGCGGCGAGCGGGTCATCGACCACGCGGCTGACCTTCACCTCCTGGCCAGGACGCAGCCGCTCGTTGCCCTGCACCACGACGAGCTGGCCGGCCGAAACGCCGCCGAGCACCTCGATCCAAGGGCCGCTGGCGACGCCGAGCGTTACCGGCACGAGCGACACGGCGCCCGTTTGGCCCTCGCCGGACGCCTTGTCGACGACGAACATCGAACGCCGCGATTGGTCGAGGACCACCGCGTCCTTGGGCGCCAACAGCACGGTCCGCGGCGCGCCGGTGGGCAGCACCGCGTGGGCAATCATGCCCGGCTTGAGCAGCGGGCCGGCGTCGTTGATCTCGTTCTCGAGCAGCACCTTCACAGGGAAAGTGCGTGACCGCAGGTCGCCCTGCGGAACGGTGGTGACCACCACGCCCTCGAAGCTGCGTCCCTCGAGGGCTGGGATGTTGATCTCCACCCGCTCGCCCGGCCGCAGGTAGTTGACGCTCTGCATCGAGACCTGGGCGACCGCCTCGACGCGGTCGACGGCCACGACCTCGGCCACCGGATCGCCGCTGCTGACCCACGCGCCGATCTCGGTGTGCTCCGTGACCACGTAGCCGGCGAACCGGGTGATGATGGTGTACTTGGCGAGTTGGTCGCGGAGGCGTTCGACGACCGCCTCTTGGATTTTGACTTGGGCCCGCGATTGGGCGATCACCTCCTCGCGTGGGCCGGCTACGAGCAAGCTGTGGGCCGCTTTTGCCTCGGCGTACGCCTCCTCGGCCTCGGCCGCGAGCGACACAGCCTCGCCAACCTCGTCGTCGGTCACAGCACGATTCTCGAGAAACACACGCTGCACCCGGTCGCGGCGCGCGGTGGCGAACTCGAAGCGTGAATTCGCCGCCGCCATGCGAGCGCGGGCCTGCTCGACCTCTTCGGGGCGCGAGCCGTTCTCGAGCTCGGCGAGCATCTGGCGCCGGTACTCGAGCTCCGCCTCGGCGGCGGCCAGTTCGAGCGAGATGGTGGCCGTGAGCAGCTGCGCGAGCTTCTCGCCTTTCTCTACGCGGTCGCCCGCCTCGACGGGGAACTCGGTCACGCGCCCTGAGACCGCGCTGCCGATCGTGGCGCGCTTGGTCGGTTCGATGCTGCCGACAAACGATTGTTTGGCGGCCACGGTCCGTTCGACCAGTCGGGCGGCGATCACCACCGCCGGTCCGCCGGGCTGGGCGAGCGCGCCGCACGTGCTGAGCACGCACGCCGCAAATACCCCAACCACAAACCCGCTCGAACCCGCAGTCCGCCGCTTAAGGATTCGCCGCTTCACAAGCCGTGACATTCTCTCTTACCTTCAACAGCACCCGATGGAGGGTGGCCAATTCTTCTTCTGAAAGCCCCGCTGACGCCCGCGAAAGCATCACCTGGCCGCACTCGGCGACCAGTTCCCACACCCGCGTTGCCTCGGGCAAGGGATGAATGAGCTTCACCCGCCCGTCCTCCGGGTCGGGCCGCCGCTCGACCAACCCAGCCGCCTCGCTGCGATTAAGGATGCCCACGAGGCTCGGAGGTTCGATCATCAACCGATTCGCCATCTCCGACTGCGACATCGGTCCCTCGGCGGCCAACCACCCAAGCACCTGGGCTTGGCGGAAGGTGATGCCGTGCGGAGCCAGCATCTCGTTGAAGGCCCGCATGTACTCCTGGTGCGCGCGGGCGATCCAGTAGCCGATGCTGGACTCGAAATCGTGGGTGAGCATAGAAACGCCGTTGTCGCGGTGCAGCCAAAAACGGATAGCGCACTAACGAGTATGATGTGACTGCCGTTTCAACGCCAGTGCGATTCCGCCATCCAGCGGGCAAACGGCGTCACCCGAGCTTCGAACCGTAAGGGCTATTCGGCGATCGCTGCGGGCCAAGCGGCGGCTAGAGACCTGTGGTGGAGCCGCGGTTGCGGTCAACCGAGCGACGGCCAGCCAGGCGACAGGGGCCGCTTAATAGAGCGACGCCGAGGAGCCATCCGACCGGTGGGCCAGTCGGTTGAACCGCTCAGGATCGACCTGGTAGTCGACCATCCCGACGGCGCCGTCGGCCATCACCACGTGCATGCCGGCGGTGTGAGCCGACCCCGCGGTGGCGAATTCCGCAAGCCCATTGAGGGTGCTCGGGCTGTCGGGCTGTGGCGGACAGAATGCGCTGCGGACCGTGTCGTAGTCCCAGCCGTCGGACCAGCCGTGGTCGTCGCCCGTGAGACCGCCGCCGTATGCTGCAAGGTTGATCCGCTTCTCGCCGATCACTGCGGTCTTGCTCGCGCCGTCGGTGATGCGTGCGAACTTGGTAAGCCTGTCGTAGTTGAGAAGCCGAGTGACGGCGCCGCGCGTCCCCTTCTCCACCAGGTAGCTGCCGCGCACGATCACGCCGCGGAAGCCGGTGTAAGCGCCGCCGAGCGTCTCGGCGTCGGCAGGCTCGAACGAGTTGGAATCGTTCCACACGCCCCAGAACGCGTATCCCTGCGAGCAGCCTAACGAGTCTTTCAGAAAAGCATCGAAGTACAACTCGCCCACTTCTTCGCGACTGGGCGCCGGCGTGAGGGCGGCGTAGTCAATCAGCCACCCAAACGATTGGCCCCGAGACTCATAAGCGGTGGGTGGGCGCCGCGATGGGCAGAAGTAGAGCTCGATCGGCGTGCCGCTGATCGCTTCGGTGGTGTCGAGTTGGTGCGCCTGCCGCAGCTCGAGAAACGGGAGCAACTGGTAAGCCCAGCCGAGCCCTTGGCGTTGCGGGCCGAAGGGCTTGCCGTTCGAAGAGTAGTCCTCCACCTCGGGCCACGGCTCCACGCCGCCGCTGGGGAACACGCCGTAGGTTCCCACGTGGTGCTGCAACGCCAGCCCGATCTGGCGGAGCTGATTCTTGCACTGGGCGCGCCTACCCGCCTCACGCGCGCCCTGCACGGCGGGCAGCAGCAGGGCGACGAGCAGGCCGATGATCGCGATCACGACCAGCAGTTCGACGATCGTAAACGCTCTCGCGGCGAACGAGCCGGAGCGGCGGACTTTGGGCTCGAGAAGCCTCGGGCGTTTCATGCGATCCGTATTCGCGACTTTAGTTAGCGTTTTATGCAACGCGCGGAGCATACGCCAAGGAGCCCCGCCAGAACAAGAGAAATCGACGCCGCGTGGGGCTCGGGGACCGCGACGAAAAGGCCGGCCGCCGGCTCGAAGTGGTCACGCCACACGGTGAAATCGGCGGCGTCGACTCGGCCGTCGAAATTGCCGTCGGCTGCTAGCTCGAGCGTCGATCCGAAAGTGGCGCGCCACACGTCGAAATCGCTTTCGTCCACCATGCCGTTGCGGTCGTAGTCGCCGGGAGTGAATTCGACCCCCAAAGCGGCGTAATAGAGTGACACCGCCTCGGCGACCGACAGCTGCTTGCCGAGCCAGACCGAGACCTCATCGAGCCAACCGTTGAAAACCTGGCGCGACGCAGGATCGGGCGCCGTGGTGCGGGTGCCGATCCGGGCGTCGTACGGCTCGGTCACGCCCCAGCTATCAGTGCTGTCGGCCCAGCGGTCTTGTATGACGCGTTGGCCGTCGACGACAAGCAAAACGTCATCCAGACTGTCGCCGTTGCGCGAGACCACGAGGTGATGCCACTGGTTGTCTTTGACCGCCAAGCCGGAGCCCGGCCCCGCTGCGCCGTAGGGGCCCTCGCCATGGACCAACGGGTCGGCGTGGGGGACCTGAAAGCTCGATTTCAACGGATCACTGAATCGGTTGTCGATGCTGATCACGAGATTGGCGCCCGATCCGAAATTGATCTGCAAGTGCCCCAGGTCGTCGACCTCAGACGCGTCGAGCTCCGAGTCGCCAGGCAGATCGGCGCCGTTGAAGTTGTTGCTGAAGAGCCTTTCGCCCCCTTCGCTGACCGGGGTGTAGCTGCATTCGTCGCCGGGGCCTTTCCCCGGCCCGCAGGAGGGGGTTTTGAACCACAGCGACACGGTCATCGTCGTGTGCGCGAACTGGAGCCCGTCGCCGAGGTTGGCGGCAAGACTGTTGTTGCAGAAGAGCGAGCGATTGTCGGTTTCAAACCCGGCAAACGATTCTCCGTCAACCGACAGATCGGGCCCCGCAGATCCGGCGTAGCCGAATGGAGCGCCAACCGGCGGCTCGGGCATGGGCGAAGCCATTCCGTTGCCCTCGTGCACGCCGTGCTGAGGCGAGCCGCCCGCATCCCACACCGAGCCGACCGACGTCTCGTCGAGCCGGTAATAGTGGTCGGGAGACAACGAGCCGACGACATCGGCGTATTTGACCGAGCCGCTACCCCAAGATGGGCTTAAGGCCGAGGCCGCCAGGGCGAATGCTAAGAACGGGAGAGTTGAGATACGCACGAGCATCCATCCCTGGGTGTGCAATCGATAGCGTGTTCGAGAGCCGGCGACGCGGCAGACGGCGGCTCTACGTAAGCCCCTTGTCGCTCCGGAGACGCGATCGAATCGAGCCAAACTTTAGGGGGCACGAATTTATAACATCGAAGGATGCGAAATAACCTCGGGTTTCCGTATACCCTGCGAAGTTTCTGCGGCTCAATGCCCGATCTAAGAGATGAAGAGGATACGGCGTGACCGCACTAAAATCGTGCCGGCATTGCCACCCCGCATCTAGCCAATGACTCGCAGCCAGCCCCCATGCCACCGCTAGGCGATTGATCCACCCGTCTGAGTGAACGTTTGAGGCTCGAGTGACCCGGCGACACCGCCCCACCAACGACGCCCACAACGGACTCGCAACTCGCTACGGGTTGCGTTTTATCCGGTCTCTCTTGGCGATCGCTTTCGTTTTTGCTCCTCGGGCTGCAACCGCCGAGGGGCAGAACCCTCTCTCGCTGCATGGAGTTTCGGCCCAACGCGTCGCTCGCAGTTGGACCTCAGCCGATGGCCTGCCACAGGCCACTGTCACTTCACTCCTTCAAGCCAGCGACGGTTACCTCTGGATCGGCACCTTCGGAGGGCTGGTTCGTTTTGATGGTCTGCGGATGCAGGTCTACTCCATCGAGAACACGCCCGAACTCGTATCGAACCGCATCTTGTCGCTCTTCGAAGGGCGAGACGGTGCCTTGTGGATCGGCACCGAAGACGCCGGACTCTGCCAGATGCGCGGCGGCGAGTTCCATCACGTGGCCGAGAGCGAGCACCTCGGGCAGATCAACGGGATCGCCGAGTCCAGCGACGGGGCCATCTGGACCGCCGGCGACGATTTCATCCGCTACTTCCACGGCAAGCCCAGCCGAGTCACGCCGTTCCCCGCCGCGCCTGATACGGCTGTTTACTGTGTGCATGTCGATACGACGGGGCAATTGTGGGCGGGGACCGATCGTGGGCTTGTCGCGAAGCGGGGAGATCGATTCGAACTCGTTAAGACAGCCGTCTTGCCCAACGGCGACGACGCGGCGGCCTACGGGATCGTCTCGGACAGCGAAGCGGGGATATGGGTCGTCAGTGAGTTGTTCGTCGGTCGTCTGCAAGGTTCTCAATACCAGGTGATGCTGAACGAAGACATCGGCGCCCCTTGCGTAGCGCTGATCAACCACGACGGCGACTTCGTCTTTTACGACAGGAAGCACGGACGAGTCGACACGCTAACGAGGGCCTCAAACTGGCGGCGGACTAAAGACCGATTGTCTTCCAGTCGGCCGTCGAATGGGGCGGTCGTGGGCTGCCGCGACTTGGTGCAAGACAACGAGGGCAACTACTGGCTTGGCAGCAACGGGACAGGCCTGATCCGCATCACAGAAGAGCCATTCGTGCGTGTCGCCAGGCAGGCGGGAATCGAAAGCGGGGTCAACAAGGTCATAACGGACGGAGCCGATGGAGTCTGGCTCGACGCGTTCGAGTCACGCCGGGATGTTGTCCACTGGGATGGCGAACACTTCGAGGCGGTCGCACCCGACCTGCTCGGCGATCTCAAGTTTCTAGCAGGAGGCAACCGGACCACGGCTTGGTTTGCCTCGCCCGACTACCAAGAGCTGATCGAACTCGATTTGCTCTCGCAACATATCAGCAAGGCGGCGCCCATCGCCCCTCTGCCCTTCGGCCCGGTGGTCTTCGACCACCACGGCGCGGCCTGGACCGTGCTCGGTGGCGCCTTGTGTCGGCGCGATCCGGAACTGGGGTTCACGACGATCGCCACACCGCCCCCAGACCTGAGCAACAACCGCCGCAGGCTGCTCGGTTTCACACCCGACCGCTCGTTGTGGTTCGTCGAAGAAGGTCGACTGGGACGTTGGACCCCCGCGAACGAAGCAGAGGCTTTTAAATTCTTTGACCTGCCGCCCCAAGTGCGAGCCGGGTCGGTCAGGTCACTCTACGGCGCCGAGAACGGCGACATCTGGCTCTCGACCTACGGAGATGGCCTGCTGCGATTGCGCAACGGCCGTTTCCATGAGATAGGCGCAAAACAGGGACTGCTCGACCTGAACCTGGGCGGTTTACTCGCCGACGACACCGGCAGGCTGTGGATCAATAGCAATCGCGGCGTGTTAGTCGTTGCGATCGAGGACCTCAACAAGACGCTCGCCGGCAAGCAGGCCCAAATACGCTGCCGGGTGATCTCCACAGGCGAGGGCAACGGGCCGACCGCGGCGCGGACGCCGGACGGCCGGATGTGGTTTCCTACGATCAATGATTTGATCGTCGTCGATCCCAAGGCGTACACGAAGGATGACGCCCCCCCTACGGTGCGCATCGAGTCGGTGGTGGCCAACAACGCGCCGGCCGACCTGACGAACGACGTGGTCTCGCTCGGCCCCGGCGGGAACAATCTCGAGATCCAGTACACCGCCTTCGCCTACGCGAGCCCCGAGCAAATCTGTTTCCGTTACCGCCTCGAAGGCTACGAGAACTCTTGGGTTGAGGCTGGCGCGCGTCGCACGGCGTACTACACGCGTGTGCCGCCGGGCGACTACCACTTCACCGCCCAGGCGATGAACCCCGATGGCGATTGGAGCGAATCGGGCGACACGCTCAGCCTTCACATCGAACCGCACTACTACCAGCAGTCTTGGTTCCATGCCGTCTTGGGTGCGGGGATCTTGGGATTGGTGGTCGGCGCCCACCGCCTGCGGGTCCATTGGCTCACGCTGCACGCCTCCGAACTCCAAGCCGAGATCCACGAGCGCGAACGCGCCGAGAGCGAACGGCGGCGGCTCGAAACGGCGCTCGCCGAGGCGACTAAGTTCGAGGCGATCGGCCGGCTGGCGGGCGGGGTCGCCCACGACTTCAACAACGTGCTGACCGCGGTGATCGGCCGCGCCGAACTGTTGCGCATCAGCCTGCTGCAATCGGCCGACAACCGCAGCGAACACCGGCTGAACCACGCCAACGAGATCATCCGCTGCGGCAAGCGCGCCGCGCGGATGACCGCCCAGCTGCTCGCCTACAGCCGCCAGCAGGTGCTCAGGCCAACCGTGGTCGACGCCAACGACGCGATCGCGAAGCTCGAGCCGATGCTCCGCAGCCTGATTCCCGAGTCGATCGAGTTGCGGGTCAACCTGCGGGCCGAGAGTGGCTGGGTGCTAATCGACCCGAGCCAGTTGGAGCAGGTGGTGATGAACCTCGTGCTCAACGCGCGCGACGCCAGCGAAGAACATGGAGACGCGATCGAACTGGTCACTTCGCTATCCCAGCCCGCCGCCGCGTTACCTCACGGCGCCGACAAGCCGCGAGCCGATGGCGAGTTCGTTATCAAGGTGAGCGACAAAGGCGTAGGCATCCGCGACCAAGACTTGCCCCACATCTTCGATCCGTTTTTCACCACCAAATCGGAGGGCAAGGGCACCGGGCTCGGGTTGGCCTCGGTCCACGGCATCGTGACCCAATCGGGCGGCGAGGTGCGAGTCGCGAGCCGTGGCCCCCAACAAGGAGCAACCTTCACGGTGAGGCTGCCCGCCTGCGCTGCGCCGGCGCCAGGGGAAGTGGGCGAGGACGACTCCTCCGAAATGCGTGCGGTCATCGTGAAGCCGGTCTTCAACGCGACCGAAGTCTCTCTACCAACCGTGTTGTTTTGCGACGACAACGAGGCCATCCGGCGTGTGGCCAAAGGATCGCTTACCTCCAAAGGCTACACCACCCACGTGGCTTCGACGCCGGCCGAGGCCCGCAGGATTGCTGAGACAATCGACGCGATCGATCTATTGATCACCGACGTTTTGATGCCGGACGAAAACGGGCCGGAACTGGCCGAGGCGATCCTCAAACGCCACCCCGGTTGCAACACGCTTTTCATCTCGGGGTACACGGGCCACCAAGGCAATCGTCAGCAGGTGACCGACGGCGGCGCGCACTTCTTGCAGAAGCCCTTCTCTCCCGAAGAGCTCGTGGTAGCCGCAAGTGAGATCTTGACCGACAAATCGTCGTCTCCCCGGTAAAGGCGAACCACTGCGGCTCCGCGCACCCCCATGCCATTGCATCCGCTATAGGGCTCTCCACTGCACCTGTGCAGGGCTTCGGTTAGCGCTATCGCGCAACTGCTCCTAGAGGAGTGCCTCAGCGGGTTTCGATAAAAAGTTGAAGGCATGCGGAATCGCGATATTGGATTTGCAAGCTATATATCTCCAATGACCACGGCAACACAATCGGCGCGGTAGCGAACGCCGGCAGCGAGGGGAGCAGATTGATGACTCCAACGGTCTATGTGATCGACGACGACGATTTTGTCCGTAGCTGGGCGATCGAGGTGGCCGGCGCCCTTGGCTACCGCGCCCTGGGCTACGCCAGCGCCGAGGCGTTTCTTGACTCCCCTCGCCAAGACCGACCCGCCTGCATGGTGCTCGACCTGAAACTGGGCGGCATGAGCGGCATCGATTTGCTGCACCAACTCGTCTCTCTAGGGCGATCCATCCCGGCGGTCGCTTACAGCGGCAAGGCGGATGTCACCTCGGCCGTGAGCCTGATGGAGTCGGGCGCCATGACCTTGATCGAGAAGCCGTGCTCCGTTGAAACATTGGCGGCGGCGATCAACAGCGCGTTAGAACAAGACCAACGGCGTCTCGCGGTCGAGTCGACGCTGGCGACTCTGCACGACTCCAACGAGTCGCTGTCCGAGCGCGAACGGGTGGTGCTCGAGCGTCTTCTCGCGGGCAAGCTCAACAAGGCGATCGCCCGTGAGCTCGACGTGTCGGAACGCACCATCGAGGGCGACCGAGCGCGGCTGTACAAGAAGTTCGAGGTCAATTCGGTCGCCGAATTGGCGGTCAAAAGCACGCAACTGCAGCTGCTGATCGAGCAGCAACAGTCCCCCGCCTCGCCGACACTCACCTCGTTGCCGCAGCCCAATCTTGGGACCAACGGCGTGGGCCAGCAAGACGGCCTGATCGGCTAGCGCGAACCACTCGGTTGGTCCTCGCTGGCGCCGAGCTTAAATCGGGCGTGTCGCCAGTTTCGTCGCCCCGTTCGCCCCCACGCTCCTCAGCAACGCGATCGAGCGGCCTCTCTCGGCCGGCGACCAGCAGGCGACCGATGGAAGCCGAGTAAGTGTGCTTTCTCACCGAAGCGGCGTCGTCGATGGTCCGCGTTTTGACACGCGGGTCGATCGCTCTTAGCTTGAGGCCGCTGCGGAACAACCGCACTCCGCGGCCGAGCGACATCGGCAGTGCAAGCGGTCCAGCTCAGTGCTGCGTTATCCTCTTATCTGCTTTTCAACTCTGCTTCTCAATCACCGAGGCGCCCATGCCTTTCTCGATGACTTTTTGGCGTTGCTTCCTGGCTTCCGCGGCGATCGCGTCCGTTGGGTCGGTCCCTATCTCGCAAGCCTCGGAGCCGGAAGCGATCTTTAGCGGACAAGACCTCTCTGGGTGGGTTGAGTATTACGACGGTGAAGAAGCGGCGCGGGGCAAAGCGTGGGAGGTGAGCGACGGCGTGCTCCGCTGCACCGGCCAAGGCCGCGGCTACGTGCGCACCAACCTGGCTTACGCCGACTACGTTCTGCGGCTCGAGTGGCGTTGGCCCGAGGGCGACGGCGGCGGCCGGGCCAACAGCGGCGTGCTGCTGCACGTCGTGGGGCCCGACCAGATATGGCCGAAGTCGATCGAGGCACAACTCAAGACCGGCCGGGCGGGCGACTTCGCCTCGTTTGAAGACGCTCGGAGTCGCGAAGAAACTGTCCGTCGCAATCCCAACGGCGTAAGCACCGGACGTTTGCCGCGCCCGGGCGCCTCGACCGAGAACCCGGTCGGCGAGTGGAACAGCTACGAGATCACCGCCCGTGGCGACGGGCTCGTGCTGCGGGTCAACGGCGCCGAAGTTAATCGAATGTCCGGCGTCGTGCCCTCGGGCGGGCAGATCGCTTTGCAGTCCGAAGGGCACGCGATCGAGTTCCGCAACGTGACCATCGAGTCCTTGCCACCGGCGAAGAACCTCCGCGCATCAGCGCCACAGTGAGGCCCCTCACGCAACCACGCCGCGTGTTTCATCGGTTGTAGTTTTTCGCTCCCCAGGCGCCTTCTTACGCTTGCCTTGATGAGGGGAGACTGTGGTAGGCTGCCCTCTCCCATCGCGGCTCTTCCCTGAGCAAGCCTTCGCGAACTAAGCACGCAGGAGATACTCATCGTGAACCGTCTAGCATTCGTTCCCGCGGCAATGGCCGTCCTGAGTCTTTCCTTGCTCTCGGCATCCGCGAAGGCCATTGACTACCCGCATTGGCGAGGCCCCAACGCGACCGGCCTCGCCGACGGCGCCCCGCCGCTTCGCTGGGACTCGGAGACCAACATCCGTTGGAAGACCGAGTTGCCCGGCCACAGCAACGGCTCACCGTGTGTGCTTGGCGACCAGGTGTTCGTCGTTTCGGCCGTCGAAACCGCGCGCCGCGATGAAACCGCCGCCGAACCGGAGGATGCGCCCGAGCCGGCGCCAGAAACCGAGGGGCGTCGCCGCCGTGGCCGCGGCCGCGCTTCGAAGCCCAAGAACTACTACGAGTTCTGGGTCTACTGCCTCGACCGCAAATCGGGCGACGTCGTCTGGGAGCAACTCGCCACGGAGCAGGTTCCGCAAGAGAGCAAGCACCAGACCAACACCTACGCGTCGGCCACACCGATCACCGATGGTGAGCGGCTCTACGTTTCGTTTGGCTCGTTCGGGATCTATTGCTACAGCCTCAAGGGCGAGCCGCTGTGGGACCTCGACCTCGGCGACATGACGACCCGCAACTCGTTCGGCGAGGGCGCTTCGCCGTCGGTCGCCCGGGGCCGCCTGCTCGTCCCGTGGGACCACGAGGGGCAGTCGTTCCTCGTCTCACTCGACGCGGCGACCGGCAAAGAGCAGTGGCGCACCGACCGCGACGAGGGGACCACCTGGACCACGCCTCTCGTGACCGAGGCCTTTGGCAAGACCCAGGTCGTCATGAACGGCACGAACCGCGTGCGGAGCTACGACTTCGATTCGGGCGAGTTGATCTGGGAGTGCGGCGGCCAGGTGCAATGCCCGGTGCCCTGCGTCCTGCGCTACGGCGACTGCGTGATCGCGATGAGCGGCCACCGCGGCACGGCGTCGCGGATGATCCGGCTCGACTCGCTGGGCGACGTGACCGACGACGACACACAAGTCGTTTGGCGCCACGACAAGGGAACGCCCTACGTCCCGTCGCCGTTGCTCTACGACGACCGGGTCTACTTCTACAAGAGCAACCGCGGCATCCTCTCGGTGCTCAACGCCGACACCGGCGAGCCGGTGATCGACCAGAAACGCCTTCCCAAGATCGAGAACGTGTACGCTTCGCCGGTGGGCGCCGCCGGGCGGGTCTACCTCACCGAACGCAACGGCACGACGCTGGTGATCGAGCACGGCTCCGACGAGTTCAAAGTGCTCGCCACCAACGAGCTGGGCGAACCGGTCGACGCCACGCCGCAGATCGTCGGCGACGAGATCTTCATCCGCGCCGAAGGGCACGTGTACTGCATCGCGGAGTAACACCCTACACGGGGAGGACTTTAAGATTCACTGCGGTCCTTTAAACCGCTGCTATTACACTTAGCTATCGATTAGTTTGAGCACGGTGCGGCTTCGTGTACAATCGCCGCGTCGGGGTAAGCTTTTCACTAATCGATAGGAACAGGCCGATGGTGGCTTCGTGCGCAGCGCCCGGATGGGCGTCTCTTTTCTTGCTGCACCTAACGTTAGTAGGCGCCGTGTCGGCCGCCGTGCCGGGACCGCCTCCGTGGCTGCGCGGATCGGGCGACGACCTCGAGATCCGCCTCCACGGCGAGGTGCTCACGAGCGACGGCGCGTCAGCCGAACGGGTCGAGATGACCGGCGGTATGAACCATCGGGGCGCGACCGAGCCGATCGAGTTCGCCGTCGAGGGCGGCCGGTTCGAAGCGTGGCTGCCGGTCAACAAGAGCAGACCCTACTCGCTGTGGCTGATGGCCGAGTCCCCCTCGGGGGCGCTCGCCACGCAAAGAATTAACGGCTATCAACTCCGCCAAGACGCGATCGACGGCCTGCGACTCACGCTCGCCGAGCCCACACGCGAAGTCGCGGTGCGTGTTATTCACGACGACGCGCCGGTTGCGGGCGCCACGGTCCGTGTTGACCTCGGCTACAACATCACGAAGACCGCCGAATCGGATGCCGAGGGCGTCGCCCGCTTCCCTCTGCTGCGAGAGCACGAGATCCGCGCCTTCACGGCTTGGACCGAGAACCACCTGCTGGGCGGCTACCAATTCGGCCGCAAGCCACCGCGCAACCCCGAGGCCGACGAGCACGAGGTCGAGCTGTTCGCCTGCCGTGACCTGACGCTCCGCTTCGTCGACGCCGAGGGGGCGCCCGCCGAGGGGGTCGAGTTCGAGTTCCAGGTGGCGACGCCGCCCCCCAACTACAACTACCTGGGCCTCGTCGAGCCGTCGCGGATGACCACCGACGCCGCGGGCGAAGCGATCTTCCGCTGGCTGCCCGATTGGGAGTCGCATCATTACTACCCCGATGTGGCGTTGGCCAGCGGCTGGGTGCTCGATGGCGACGCCTCCGACGCGGTCCAGGTCGCCGGCGCCGTCGTCTACCGTGTGAAACGCGCCGCCGAGCGCAAGCGTGTGACGGGGCGGGTAACGACGCCCGAGGGCGTGGCGCCGGGCGGCTTCCGCGCGTGTCTCAAGTCGTTCCAAGGCGAACAAGAGAACCGCTCGGACCACCTCTATACCTACACCGACGCCCAGGGCGTCTTCTCGGTCGACGTGCTCCCCGGCGCCACGTACTGCGCGGTTGTGGACGACGAACGCTGGGTCGGTGAGTTCGGCGTCTCGGTCCCCTACGAGCCGGCGACCGGACTGACGACCGAGCCGGTGCTGTCGGTCGTCGCGGGAGAAGAGGTCGAGATCGTCGCCACGCGTGGCCCCCAGCGGGCGCCCTACGCCAACCTCGGTTTGATCCTCCGCCAAAGCCACTCCTACACGAGATGGGAGAACGGCGAGAAACGTCACGGCTCCGGCAGCCGCGACTGGTGGCTGACGACCGACGCCTCGGGCAAGGCCGTCACCCACGCCCTGCCGGGCGAGCTGTCGGTGAAGGTCTACCAGCCGCTGTGGCGCGTCGATGAGGACCTGCGTGTCCGCAAGGGCGAGACCGCCCGCCTGGAGCTGCACCGCGAACGGGACGAGATGCGCGGCGTCACCGGCGCTCTGGCCTTGGCCGAGGGCGTCGAGGCCGACCTGGCCGGCGCCAAGGTCAGCTTTGGCTCTCTCGACGGCGTGTACGACTACGCCTCGACCACCACGGCCGACGCCGACGGCGTGTTCACGTTCGAGACCCTGGGCGACGCGATCGGCGTGTTCGCACGCACCAAAGACGGCCGCGCGGCGGGGTCGGCCGTGACCGACGACCCGGGGGCGCCGCTGAGCGTGACGCTCCAGCCGACAGCGCCGCTGCAAGGCCGCCTGCTCGGCAAGAGCGACGAGCCGATGGCCGGCCACGAGGTGCGCGCCGTGGTTCGCGTGGAGGGGGACGAGGATTACGACGGCTGGTTCGTCAAAAGCTTCGAGGGCGCCCGATACGAGACGATCACCGACGACCGCGGCGGCTTTCTGTTCGAGCGTTTGCCGACCGGCGTCGAGGTCAGCCTTAGTTGCGACCACCTGCCGGGCGCCGAGGAGCGGACCGCTTACCTCGGCAAGGCCCTGCTGAGCGCCGGCGAGGAGCGCCCGCCGGCGACCTTTCGGCTGGAGCGGCGCCCTGAGGCGGCTCCCCCGGCGCCGCTCGCCGTGCGGTTCGCCCAGCGGCAGCGCGACGCCCGGCTCTCGGGCTACGGCATGATGGTCGTCGCCTGCGCCCAGCAGGACCACCTGGCCAACTTCGTGCGGCATAACTTCGTCAGCTCCGACAAGAACGAGAACGCGGCCCGATACATGCAGCAGCTCGTCTATCTCGACCCTGCGGGCGAGGGCGCCGAGCTGCTGGCCGAGCGCGGGTGGCAAGCGCCCGAGGGCAATTCGGTCCACGCCTGGGCGCTCGACGAAGGGGGCGCCGTGCTCGGTTCAATCACGATCGACGCCGACGACGAGAACGCGCGAGCGGCGACCGCCGCCTTTGTCGACGCCCACGCCCCGCCGCCCGCCGACGCCGAGGAGAAGTGGCGCCACGCCTTCGACGAGGCCGAGGCCACCGGCCGCCGGGTGTGGGCCCGCGTGAGCGGCCGCTACTGCGGCCCCTGCTTCACGATGACCCGCTGGCTCGACGACCACCGCGCGGTGCTCGAGAAGGACTACGTGCTGCTCAAGATCGATCGCGGGCTCGACACGAACGGCGGCGAGGCCGCCGGCCGGGTGACCCGCGGCGGCCAACACGGCATCCCGTTCCACGCGATCTTCGGCGCCGGCGGCGAACTGCTCGTCGACAGCGAGGGCCCGCTGGGCAACATCGGCTCCCCCGACGGCTTCGAGGGCAAGAACCACCTGCGCGAGATGCTGCTCGCCACGCGGGTGCGGATCACGGACGAGGAGATCGACCGGCTGATCGACAGTCTTTAAGGGCGGCGCAGCGCCGCTTGATCGACGAACCGCCGCAGCTCGGGCAACTGCTCCTGTAGCTCGCCGAGCAGCAGCGCCGCTACACGCCTTGCGCCGGCGGGGGTGAAGTGCGTGCGGTCGCCTTCGGGCTGGTAGCGATCACTCGGCCCCTCGCCGAGCCGCTCGAACAGCTCGCCCGTCAGGCGGTTCAGGTCGACGACCGGGCAATCGAGCTCCTCGGCCACGGCCAGCACCGCCGCGGCGTACGGCAGGTTGCCCCCCTGTGGGTCGACCTGACCTTCAGCCGTGAAATGACGACGTGCGGTGGGGCTCACGAGCACCGCAACGGCTCCCGCCTCGCGGGCCTCCTCAACGTAGCGAGTGAGGTTCGCTCGGTACGAGCCGCCCGGCGCCGGGTCGGTTTCGCGATCCGGCCCCTTGCCGGGGTTGTCGTTGTGGCCGAATTGGATCAGCACAAAGTCGGCCGCTTCGAGATCCGCCTGTTTCCAGCGGCCTTCGCTGCGGAAGCTCTCAGAGCTGCGGCCGTTGCGGGCGGCGTTGTGGACCGTCACACGTTCGTCGACCATGCCGCGCAGCGCCTGGCCCCAGCCGCGCATCGGGCTCTCGAGCGGGTAGTCGGCCACGGTCGAGTCGCCCACGAGCAAGATCGACGCCCGGTGAACCGGCGTCGCGGCGGGGAGCGATTGGCTCGCGACCGGCCGCGGAGCGAGCGTCGCCACCGCGCCGATCAGGCTCTCACCTTCGACTTCGAGCGATGCGGGCAGCGAGTCGGCCGAGCCGCCTTCGAATCGCACGCGCCGATCGCCGTCGCCGGCGGTGAATTCCGCGGCGGAGCCGTCGGCCCGCAAAACCCTTGCCTCCGCGGCGCCGCAAACCGGCTCGCTCAGAGTGACGAACACGCTGGCGCCGTCGGTCTCGACCTCGACGACCGTGGGGGCGTCAGTCGATTCGGGGTCCCACGTGCCGCCAAAGGTCCAGGCGGGCGTGATCTCGTCGGCCGCCGGCGAGCTCGGCGCTTCGCTCAGGTTGTCGGCGTGCCAGGCGTAGTCACCCCCCGTGCGGTGGCAATCGAAAAAGTACTTCTGTTCCCACAGCGAGGCGTTTTGCCACGGCTTCGGCCGGCCGACCACACCGATCGGCTTGTCCGCCATCCGCTCCGTGAACCGACAGCCCACGAGGTAGAACTGGCTCGGGTAATGGTTGCGCCCCAGCCAAAACCCCTCTGGGCCGTCGAACTCGCAACCAACGAGCGCGAACTTCATGCCGGGGTCCATGTGCCCGTCTTGCCAGATCATCGCGCTGCCATCGACCGCCTCGAACCGTGAGTCGCGCACGAAGCACCAGCCACGCGGGCAAACGAAATCGACCCCGCCGGTGAACCGGCAGCCGCGGTGGTAGTAGCACCCGAAAGAGGTGTTCCACAGCGACACCGTGTCGCCCCCCACGCCGAGCACCTCGCAGCCGTCGAGGATCAGCCGGTCGGGCTGGCCGTAAAGAGCAAAGGCGTGGGTCGAGTCGGGCTGGGTGTTCTCGATCGTGAGTCCCTCGACCACCACGTCGTCGCCGAACACGTTCAGCACGCCCGGGCCGAAGCGGTCGTAGCGGCGGTGGTAGGCCTCGCGCGGCCAGCGATACCACAACCGGGTCTCCTCGGCTCCGGCGCCACGCAACGTCACGCGGTCGTGGTCCAGGCGAACCCGCTCGTTGTAAGCGCCCGGGCCGATCTCGACGACAACACGCTGCCGGTTGCCGACCGGGATCGAGTCGAGGGCCGCCTGGATCGTCGTGAAGTCGCCGCCGCCGGCGGGGTCGACCGTAAGCGTCGTGCCGGCAGAGAGCGGGGCAGCGAGCAGCAGAAGAAGGGCCGTTTTAAGAATCCGTGTGATCGCGACGTGGTAGTGAATCATGGCGCCCGAGTGGCTGTGGTGGCGAGTCAGAGAAGACCCTCATCATAGCCCAACATGCCGCCGCGACGAGCGTCGCGGCGGCATGACGATAGAAACCGCATGGGGCGGAGTGACCGATGACCAACCGGGCTGTTGGCGTCGGGGCGATCCCGAATCACTCGTCGCCGAGCGTGTTCTCGGGGTCTTCGACGACGGCGGGTTCATCGTCATTTTTGCGACGCTCCGCGGTGAACTGGCGTGTCCCCTTACGGTCGCCGAACTCGAAGGCGTTGGCGCCCTTCATCTTGTCGCCCGCCACCAGCGCGGTGTAGACGCTCTTGAACGAGCCGCGGCGTCCCTCGCCGGAGAGCTCGACGACGAGCTTGCCGCCATCGATCGACACGCGCTGCGCCTCGCGCTCGCCGAATCGGCCCGACTGAACCGCGGCCAGCTCGCCGTCATGCTCGGTGACGGTGAGCGTTCGCTCGCCGCGGCCGCGGCGTTGCCGGTCGCCACCGGCTCCGCCGGCGCGTTGTCGATTGCCGCGCTGCTCACTGACCGTCCAAACACCGACCACGTCGCCCGCTTCGAGCCGCCGCTCGGCGAGCCAATCGACCGATTGGTTCCCTTGACCGAAGTCGATTTCGACCGTGCCGCTCAGCTCGGCGCCGGCCGGCTCGCCGCGAAAGTCGACCACCATCGTGTTGCCGCCGAACTCGCGCTCAACCGTGAACGCCACCTCGCCGCCCTCATAAGTCGCCTCTTCGATCTCCGTGGTCTGATCGAACGAGGTATAGTCGCCCGTGAGCTGCTCGCCGTCCCAATGGAGACAAAGCTTGAAGTCGACGTCCTCGTTGCCAAAGCTGCGCGTCCAGCGCCAGGTGCCGGTAGGGTCGGGAGTCGCGGGCGACTCGGAAGACGCCGTGGGGCTCGCCTCAGCCGCGACCGGAGCAACGGGTGCTTCACCTAGCGTGTCTTCACGCAGAGTGTCTTGGGCGCGGACCGTTGATAACGATGCGCATAGGGTCAAGACCGCCGCAGCGGTCAACAGCGGGAGCAAGCGTGGCATGATAGGCCTCCGGCGAGAAAAGCGCGGGCCGAGCGGCCCGCTGAGACGGTCGTGATCCTAGCACCCCGCCGACGGAGAAGCACGCGAAAACCGCAGGCGGCTTCAGCACGTGGGTGAGACAACTCCCCTTACTTCGTGCGGGGCTCCGGACCGTCTGGAGCCCCCGCACGAAGTAGAGGAAGTACTCTGCTCGATTAACCAACGCCCCCGGTGGTAAATCAGCCCCGCGCTAAGGCGTCCGACTGCTCGACGAAGTCGTCGCCGTCCCACTCGGCGTCGCCGCGGACCATCTTCTTCTTGTCGGCGGCGGCCTTCTTGGCGGCGCGGGCGTCGGCCTGCTTTTTGACTAGGTCGCTGTGCGACGTGAAGTACGGCAGGCTCTTGCCGCGGAAGTCGTCGATCGTCTCGAAGCCGTGCTTTTCCATGAAGGCGAGGAGCTCGTCGCACATCTGCTGCACGCAGCCGTAGCCCATCTTCATCACGCCGGTGCAGACCTGCACGGTGGAGGAGCCCATCAGGATGAACTCGGCGGCGTCGTGGCTGGTCTCCACGCCGCCCAAGCCGCTGAGCGAGCGGCCGGGGAACTCGCTCTCGATCAGCTTGCTGATCTCCATGCACATCCTGAGCGCGATCGGCTTGACGGCCGGGCCGCTGTAGCCGCCCGGCGTGGTGTAGCCCTCCACGGCGGGCTCGGGCCTGAGCGTGTCGAGATCAACCCCCACGCAGCTGCGGATCGTGTTGATCGCCGAGACGCCCTGGCAGCCGGCCCGCAGGCTCGCCCGCGCGGGGTCCTCGATGTGCGTGACGTTGGGCGTCATCTTGGCCCAGACCGGCACCTTGGCGACTTCCATCACCCAGCCGCAGATCTCTTCCAAGAGGTCGGGGTTCTCGCCCACCGCGGCGCCCATCCGCCGCTCGGGCATGCCGTGCGGGCAGCTCATGTTGAGCTCGAACGAGTCGACGCCGGCGTCCTGGCAGCGGCCGATCATGTCCTGCCACGCCGTTTTGTCGTACTCCTCCATCGCCGAGCAGATGAGCACCCCCTCCGGGTGCGAGTCTTTGAGGGCCTTGAACTCGTCGAGCCAGGTGTCGAACGAGCGGTCGCTGATCAGCTCGATGTTCTCCCAGCCGTAGATCTCGCCCTGCCCCTTCTCGTCCATGGTGTGCCGGCTGCGCAGGCGGGCGTAGCGCGGCTGCACGTTCACGACTTTCGACGCGTCGAGCGACACGGTCTTGCAGATCACCGCCCCCCAGCCATCGTCAAACGCCCGGCCGATGACCTTGCCGTTGGTGCCGGGCGGACCCGAGCCGATCACAAACGGGTTGGGAAGCTTGAGGCCGTCGACCGTGGTTTCGAGCGTGGGCATGGGGCACTCCGCAGTGCGAGTGGATTGTGTCTTGGTGGGAGAATGACCAATGACCAAATCCCAATGACCAATACGGTTTGCTAACTAGCATTGGTCATTGGGGCTTGGTCATTGGTCATTCAGCACCTAAGTGTTGTTTGACAATTCGTTAAGCGTTTCGTCCAGGGACATCACGAGGTAGTCGGCGTCGTCCGCGGTGAGGCACATCGGCGGCTTGATGCGCAGCGTGTTGCCGTACAGGCCCCCTTTGCCGATGATCACGCCGCGTTCCTTCATCCGCTCCATCACGTCGGCCGCCTCGGTATTGGCGGGTTCCTTGCTCTTGCGGTCACGCACGAGCTCGACGCCGAGCATCAGGCCCAGGCCGCGGACGTCGCCGATGAGCGGGTGCTTCTCCTGCAGCTCCAAGAGGCCCTCTTTCAGCCGGCCCCCTACCACGCGGGCGTTTTCTTGGATGCCCTCTTCTTCGATCACTTCGAGCGTCGCAAGCCCCTGGGTCATGCTCACCGGGTTACCGCCGAAAGTGTTGAAGTGGATCCGCTTGGCCATCGCCTCGCTGATCTGCGGCGTGGTCGTAAAACCGCCGAGCGGGACGCCATTGCCCATGCCCTTGGCCATCGTGATCCCGTCAGGCACCACGCCGTAGTTCTGGTGCGACCAGTAATGCTCGCCGGTGCGGCCGAAGCCCCCCTGCACCTCGTCGGCGATGCAAATGCCGCCATGCTTGCGGACGATGTCGTACACGACCTGGAAGTACTCCTTGGGCGGGGTGACCGTGCCGCCCACGCCCTGGATTGGCTCGCCGATGAAGCACGCTATCTGGCCGGGCGTTTGGTAGCGGATGACGTTCTCCACGTCGTACGCGCACTTCAGCCCGCAGCTCGGATACTCCAGGTCGAACGGGCAGCGGTAGCAGTAGCCCGGCAGCGCGTGGTGGACGCCGACCGACGGGTTGCTGGGGAACTTCCACGTGCCGTGGGCCGTGAGCGACATCGGCACGGAGGTGCCGCCGTGGTAGCCGTTCCTCAGCGCAATGACATCCGTGTTGCCGGTGTGCTCGCGGGCCGACAGGATGGCGACCTCGTTCGCCTCGCTCCCCGAGTTGGTGAAGTAGCTGCGGCTGAGCCCCTCGGGCATCTCGCCCGCGAGCTTCTCAGCGAACTGGCCGATGGTCGGGTGCAAATAGATCGTGGTGGTGTGCTGCAGCTTGCCGGTCTGGGCGTTGACCTTTTCCAAGACCTTGGGGTGGCAGTGGCCAACGCTCACCGTGACGATCCCGGCAAAGGCGTCCAAGTAGCGCCGGCCGGTCTCGTCCCACAAGTACTGCATCTTCCCCTCGACGATCATCAGGGGGTCTTTGTAGTAAGTGATCACGCCCGGCGAAACGTACTGCTTGCGCAGCGCGATCACCTCGTCGCGCGACGGGCCGTCGTACGCGGCGGGCTTGTGGTCGCAGATCGGCAGTTGGAGGTTCGGGTCGATCGCCATGCTTTTCCTATCGAATGGACAGGATCACAGGATGAAATAGGGATCGACAGGATAACTGTCTATCTTCTTCATCCTGTCGATCTCGTCCGATCCTGTCATCCTGTCAATTGTTTACTAAACCGCGTCAACATCCCCCGCTTCGCTAACGAGCGTGCCGGGGCCGCGCTGTTCGGCATCGACCAAGCCGCGTTCCGCGTCGTCGCCGTGGATCCAGTTGTCTAGCACGATGCCCAAGATGGCCGCCACGGCCATGCCGGTCTTGCCGACGGCGCCGAGCACGTCGCCCATGCCCCACGGCACGCTCGCAAGCAGTGCGGCGCCCGCCTCGCTGTTGAAGTAGGCCGGCACGCTGAGCCCCATAAAGAGGGCGAAGCCGCCGATCAGCAGGTTGCGGTCGCTGTCGAGGTCGGCCTTGGCGAACTGCCGCACGCCGACCGCGCTGATGAGACCGAACATCACGCAGTAGAGCCCGCCTACGACCGGCTGCGGGATCGCCGCCGCCACCGCGCCGAACTTGCCGAACATGCCAAGCAGAATGAGAATCACCGCCGCGATCTGCACGACATACCGGCTGCCGACCTTGGTGAGGCCCACGAGGCCGACGTTCTCCGAGTAGCTGGTCGAGCTGAAGCCCCCGAGTAAACCCGTGAGCGCACAGCCGACGCCTTCAAACCCGATGCCGCGCGAGATCTGCTCGGGCGTCGGATCGCCGCCGCCCGCCATGTGGCTGCAGGCGTGGTAGTCGCCGAACGACTCGATCATCGAGGCCAGATAGCCGGCCAGCACCGCGACGATGAACGCCGAGGAGAACAGCGGCCAGCCCCACGGGAAGAAAACTGTCGTGGTGCGCAGCATCTCGGCATTCTCAACCGCCTCGAAGCTCACCCGCGCCGGGTGATCAGCACCGTAGTTGCCGGTCGCCGTGAGCACGCCGCAAACACCGACCGCCAGCAGGATAGCGATCAAGAGCGGGAACAGCTGGAACACACGGTAAGCCCGCGACCAGACCAGCGAGAACAAGATGATCAGCGTCATCGTGAGGATGCTCGTCGGCCAGTGGCTCGCCGCCACGGGGGCCCCCGCCTGATAGAGCGCCAGCCCAATCAGCATGATCACCGGGCCGACGGTCACCGGCGAGAGGTACTTTCTCATCGCGCCCATCAGCCCCGAGAAGCCGATCGCCATCTCGCAAATGGCTCCAACGATCACGGCGCCGGCGATGTACTGCATGCACATGGCGCCGTCGCCCCCCAGGCCCCCCTCGTCCACGGGCCGCAGCACGGTGGGGATGATCACCCCACTGAAAGCCGCCAGGAACGAAAAACTGACGCCCTGGATGATCGGCAGCCGCGAGCCGAGGGTCGACTGCAACAGCGTCGCCACGCCGCTGCAGAGCATCACGCTCGAAATCAGTAGCGCCGTCTCGTGCGGCCCCATCCCCATCGCCGGCGCGAGCAGCAACGGCACGGCGACGGTCGAGCCAAACATCGTCAGCACGTGCTGCAAGCCAAGCACCACCGCGCGGCCCAAGGGCGGCTTGTCGTCGAGGCCGTAGATAACGGTCGCTTTGCTCATAAACTATTCACCACAGAGAGCACAGAGAACACGGAGAAGCCTACGAATGGGACGCGGATGAACGCTGATTGAGCGGATTGACGCGGATGCAGTTCGCTTCGATCTGCGACGATCCGCTTCATCCGCGTTCTTCCGCGGCTAATTCTTCTCTCTAATTTTCTCTGTGCCCTCTGTGCTCTCTGTGGTTAATCCTTACAACTCAGTGATCGCGCCGTACGTCTCCGGCCGGCGGTCGCGGAAGAACTGCCAGGTATTGCGCACCTCGCGTATGAGGTCCAAGTCCATGTCGACCACGACGATGTCGTCCTCGTCTCGCTTGTCGCTCTGGGCGATGAACTGGCCGCGGGGGTCGACGAAGTAGCTCTGCCCGTAGAACTCGCCGATCCGCCACGGCTCTTCCCAACCGGGCCGGTTGATCGCGCCGACAAAGTACTGGTTCGCCACCGCGTGGGCCGGCTGCTCGAGCTTCCAGAGGTACTCGCTGAGGCCCGCCACGGTGGCCGACGGGTTGAACACGATCTCGGCGCCACCCAGCCCCAAGCAGCGCGCGCCGTCGGGGAAGTGGCGGTCGTAGCAGATGTAAACGCCGACCTTGCCCACCGCGGTGTCGAACACCGGGTAACCCAGGTTGCCGGGACGGAAGTAAAACTTCTCCCAGAAGCCGGGGTTGCAGTGCGGGATGTGGATCTTGCGGAACTTGCCGAGGTACTCGCCGGTGGCGTCGATCACCGCGGCGGTGTTGTAGTACACGCCCGGCAGGTCCTCTTCGTACATCGGCACGACCAAGACCATGCTGTGCTTCTTGGCCAGTTCGCACATCAGCTTGACGGTCGGCCCGTCGGGCACGGGCTCGGTGAGCTCGTACCACTTGATGTCTTGTTCGGCGCAGAAGTAGGGGCCGTAGAACAGCTCCTGCAGGCAGCAGACTTGGGCGCCCTTCTCCGCGGCCTGGGCGATCAGGTCGACATGCTTGTCGATCATCGCCTGCTTGACCTTGGCCACCCCCGAGGTGACCGGCTCGCAGGTGGTGGCTTGGATCAGAGCGCCGCGGACGAGCCGTGCCATGCGTGTCTCGCTGAGTTCAGGTGGGGAACCGCTTGCGGCGCCAAGATCGCTAGGGAAGGAAGCTTGCCTGCAGGGAACGCCCTCTGTGGCGTTCCAGGCGCCGGGTACACGCTCACCCGCCGGGGCTCGGAACGCCACGGAGGGCGTTCCCTACAGTTGGTTTCCTTGGCGTTCTTGGCGTCTTGGCGGTTCTATTACTTGGGAAGCCTGGGCGGGGCCGCCGGCCATGCTTGGTCGGGGCTGTCGGAGCGATTATCTTAACGCAATCGTAACGAGAAGCCAGCTTTCTTTGTCCCCGCCGAGAACGTCCGCCATGCCCGCCCAGGCCCCCACGCTCACGACCGTCCCCGTTCTTTCCGGTGGCAAATGGTCGACCCCCGCGGCCGACCGCTACGAGGAGGTTTACAACCCCTCCACGGGCCAGGTGATCGCCCGCACCCCGCTGCTCGGCGCGTCGGAGACCGCTGAAATCATCGAAGCGGCGGCGGCCGCTCTCCCAGCTTGGGCGGCCACGCCCGTGGTCGAGCGCGCCAGGGTGATGTTCCGCTACCGGCAATTGATGGAGGAGCACTTCGAGGAGCTCTCGGTGCTCGTCACACGGGAGCATGGCAAGACACTCGCCGAGGCGCGGGCCGAGGTGCAGCGCGGTCTCGAAATGGTTGAGTTCGCCGCCGGCATCCCCGCGATGCTGATGGGTGACTCACTGCCCGACATCGCCCGCGGCGTCGACGCCGAGTGCGTGCGGCATCCCGTGGGAGTTTGCGCGGGGATCACGCCTTACAACTTCCCCAACATGGTGCCGCTGTGGATGTTCCCGGTGGCGATCACCTGCGGCAACACATTCGTGCTGAAGCCCTCGGAGAAGGTGCCGCTCTCGGCCGTGCGTTTGGGCGAGCTGCTTATCGAAGCAGGCCTGCCCGACGGCGTGCTGAGCATCGCCCACGGCGCCAAGGAGTGCGTCGAGACGCTGCTCACACACCCGAAGGTCGCGGCGATCTCGTTCGTCGGCTCCACGCCGGTCGCGAAGATCGTCTACGAGACCGGCACGCGTCACGGCAAGCGGGTGCAGTCGGCCGGCGGGGCGAAGAACCACCTGGTGATCATGCCCGACGCCGACATGGACCAAACGGTCAAGCAGCTCGCCGCGAGCGCGTACGGCTGCGCCGGGCAGCGCTGCATGGCGGGCAGCCTAGCGGTGGCGGTTGGCGCCGCGGGCGACCCGCTTGTCGAAGGCCTCGTCACCCACGGCGCCGCGATGACCGTCGGGGCGAGCGACCCCGGGGTGAACGCCGCCGCCGAGTCGCTCGGCATGGGCCCCGTGATCCGCAAAGAGCACCGCGACCGGGTCGCCTCGTACCTCGACATCGCCGCCGAAGATGGAGCCACCGTGGCGCTCGACGGCCGCAAGGCGGACGGAGCTTCGAATGGCTTTGTCATCGGCCCGAGCGTGGTCGACCGCGTGGCGCCCGCGATGCGGGTGGCGAAGGAAGAAATCTTCGGCCCGGTGCTGAGCGTGTCACGAGTCGACTCGCTCGACGAGGCGTTGGCCCTAGGCGACGGCTGCGAGTACGGCAACGGCGCCGTGATCTTCACCCAGAGCGGCTACGCCGCCCGCGAGTTCAAGCAGCGTTTCAACGCCGGCATGATCGGCGTGAACGTCGGCGTGCCGGCGCCGATGGCGTGGTTTCCGTTCACCGGTTGGAACCAATCGTTCTTCGGCGACCTGCACGTGCAGGGCAAAGAGGGCATCCAGTTCTATACCCGCCAGAAAGTGACGCTCACCCGCTGGCCGCGGCAGGAGGACTCGCACCTCGACCCGGTCTGGGCGGAAAAGCGGAAGTAAAGAAATAGCTGGCTGTAGGGAACGCCCTCTGTGGCGTTCCGAACCCTGGCGGATGAGCGTGTACCCGGCGCCGGAACGCCACAGAGGGCGTTCCCTACAGGGCATTAGATCGCACTACTGGTAGCCGTAGCGTTGTTTTCGCCATATCGACGTCGAATCACACCGCCCACACCCTACGCATCCGTGCGATTCGCATTAGAAGAGCCCGCTGGCTTTGTGCCACGTCTCTTCGTATTCGGCCTGCGGGTCGGAGTCGGCTACCACGCCGCCCCCCACGGGCGCTTGCAGCCAGCCCTTCGTTCGGGTGACGGTGCGTATGAGGATGCTCGAGTCCATCGCGCCGTCGAAGCCGTGGTAAAAAAGCGAGCCGCAGTAGGCGCCGCGGGCGGTCGGCTCGAGTTCGGCGATCAGCTCGCAAGAGCGGATCTTCGGCGCCCCGGTCACCGAGCCGCCGGGGAAGGCCGCGCGGACGAGATCCAAGGCCCCCTGCCCCGCTCGCAGCTCGCCGGTGACCACCGACACCAGGTGCTGCACGTGGGCGAAACGCTCGACGCCCCACAGCACCGGGACCTCGACCGATTCGTCCGTGCAAACGCGCGACAGGTCGTTGCGCATCAGGTCGACGATCATCACGTTCTCGGCGCGGTCCTTCTCGGACGAGCGCAGCTCGTTGGCTAAACGTTCATCGGCCGCGTCGTTACTGCCGCGGGGACGGGTCCCCTTGATAGGGCGAGCCTCGACCTGCCGCTCCCCGACACGAACGAACCGCTCGGGCGAGGCGCTCATCAGTTGCCAATCGCCGCCGTCGAGGTAGCCGGCCATCGGCGCCGGGTTGCGCTCGCGGAGGCTCAGGTACACGTCGACGGGCGACTCACTGGGCGCCCGTTTAAGGAGCCGCTGCGAGAGGTTCACCTGGAACACGTCGCCCGCGTGGATGTGGTCGACGGCGCGACGCACCGCGGCGAGGTAACCATCGCGTGAGAAGTTACTCAGCACACCGTCGGCGGGCGTCTCGTAGCATGGAGCGAGTTGCTCGACATGCAACTCGCGCGGCGCGGCGTGTGCGGCTGTCGCTTGAGGGCCTCGCTTCAGCAGACCGAGAAACTGCTCCAACCGCCGGCGAGCGCGACGGCGGCGAGCGCCGGGTGTCTTCTCGGGCGCCCCTTGCGAAATGATCCAAGCGCGCTGCCGTTGGTGATCAAAGGCCAACACGACATCGTACTGGCCAACCGCCGCAGCAGGGGTTTGGAACTCGTTCCAGCGCGCCTTGGGGATGCGTTCAAAAGCGCGCCCCAGATCGTACCCCAGCAGCCCCGCGGCGCCCCCCTGCCACGGCGGCAGGCCGGCGATCGTTTCGCAGCGTTGCTCGGCGAGACGCCGCTCGAGGGCGGCCAGCCAGCGGGCGCCGTGGCGATCGGCGTCGGCAGCGCCCAGCGTGCTCCACTCGTACGGGTCGGCGGCGACGAACGAATAGCGGGCCGTCTCGCCTTGCGCGGCGCTGTCGAAGAAAACGAGCCCCGGCAGGCTGCCGAACGCGCGCAGCACGTCGCAAGGTTGCAATGCAGAATCGAGCTCTTGGGCGACGGCGTGGCTCATAGCCCAGCTATCGTAGCGCATTAGGGCCTAGCCGACGAGCTATCCGCCGTAGCCGGATCAGACAAACCCCGCCGTGGGGCTCTCTAGCGATCATGGCTCGACGAATAACAGCCCCCCGCTCATGCGAGACTGCGGCAATGCGTACCTCCTAGCCCGGCGCGTGCTCCAGCAGCCAATCTTCGAGGACCACGTGCTTGAGGTTGGGAGCCCGCAGCAGGCTCGTGGAGACCGGCAACATGGCGCCCAACCAGGGGCGGCGGGTCGCCCGTTCGATCGCCCGCATGCCCATGCCGCTCAGCGACCAGGCGCTCGTCTGTTGCCGCACGTTCTCGGCCAAACGCCGGAACGTCGCCGGGATCAGGTTCGGCTCGGGACCGACGTGCACAAGCACCCCGGCCCCGCTGCTAAGCACGCAACGCACGCCGTCCCACAGCCGCTGCGGGTGGTCGACCCAGTCACGCAGCAGCTGGCGGGTCCGCCCGTCGTGGTAGGCCGTTTGGCCCGTCACCAGCGAGACGATGCGCGGCCGCAGTTGCGTGTCGCAAAGCTTCAGCCGCTCGATCATCAGCGATGCGCGATCGGGCACGTGCTTCTGGCGGACGATAGGCGTGTGCAGAGGCGGCCAGCTCGAGTCGTTCAGCCGCAGGTTCACGCGTCGCGCGAAGCGATCCCGCAGCCGGCCCTTTAAAGCGGCAATCGTCTGGCCTTGGCCGATCACCAGCAGCGTATTGGGCGAGAGCACCGCCGAGATGGCGACCGTCCCCGCGCCGTCGGCGGTCACCTCTTCGCATAGCAGGCCGACGGCGTTCTCGTCGAGCGCTTCGCCTCGTGAGAAAACGACTCCCATCTCGGAACCGCCGGCGAGCGAAGCGCAGTCGGCGGCCATCGCTAGCGGGATGCTGAGCACCGTCTCGGGCGACGCCGCGCCCGCACAGGCCAGCGCCGCCAGTTCGCCCAGGCTGTAGCCGAGCGCGAGCTTGCCGTCGCGAAAGTCGACGCCGTGCGCTTCGCGCAGCAGTTCGATCTGCGCCAGCTCGGCGGCGAACACGATCGCCACCGCCTCGGCGTAGTGCGGCAGGTCGGCCTCCTCACGCCGCACGACACGATTAACGAGGTCAACGCGCTGGCCGGTCGCCTCGGAACACGCTTCGCCCGCTTGCCGCAGGCAACGCTCGACGATCGCCCGGTACGGCGGGCAGGCCAGCAGCTCGGGGGTGCGGCCGAGGTTCGTCACGTTGTAGCCACGGAACGCGTAGGCGGCCGAGCCGGCGTGAGCGTTGAGCAGGCCGTCGTGCATCGGGCTGTCTCGCCGTGGGTGGGATCGTTCGATGAGCCTCGGGGCGGCCGCAACGCGTCGGCGCGCTGCAATCTCTCTACGATCTCTACGTCACTGGCGAGACCTTTGCTCTATTCCCGTTGGGGCGATTCGCTCAGGAGCATTCTAACGATCGTGCGGCGTGACACGAACCGGCGTTCTAGAGCCCCTTGGGACGATGCTGAGCTTGTGGTCGCGCTGCGGCCTCAGCGCTAACCCGTGAGCTAATCTTATGCTGTTGGCTCCGCTCGCCAACGCCGCGCAGATGAGCCAGCGCACCAAGGGCAGACCTTCGGCTGGCATCGCTTGAGCATTCAGTACCCCAAGTAAACGCCGCACGCCGAGGCTCTACCATGCTGACAGCCAAAGACATCATGACCCCGTCGCTGACCACGATCGGGCCGCAAAACACGATCCACGACGCGATCGAGAAGCTGGTCGAGCACGGCTACAGTGGCCTGCCCGTGACGGACGACCAGGGCCAGCTGGTGGGGATTGTGACGGAATTCGCCATGCTGGCGTTGGCTTACGACCAAAGCATCACGCGCCAGACCGTTGCGCAGCACATGACTTGCGAGGTCATCACGGTCGACTACGACACGCCGGTCAACCGCATCGCCGACCTCTGCATCGTCAACCGCGTGCGTCGATTGCCGGTTCTCAAAGACGGCAAGCTCGTTGGCTTGGTCGCGCGACGCGACGTTCTCAAGGCGCTCCACGAGGCCGAGGCGCCGGCCGGCGCCTGCTGAGACGCCTGGACGCTTTCTCTCGGGTGCGCCGGTTCTGACGGTTGTCGGGCTGGAGGGGCGGACGAGTTGACTGTCGGCCCACGCGAGCTAGGTATAGCAGGCGTTCAACGCGCCGCCGCCACTCACGACTCCACCCCCGATACCGGGCCCCGGCCCGCCCCCCTGCCCCATGGGCGAAGCGAAGCAAATCCTGCTGGTCGAAGAAGACCCGACGCTGCGCGAAATCACCGCGTTCCGCCTCGAGCTGCTCGGCTACGTGGTCGAGAGCCGCGGCAGCGCCGAAGAGGCGTTGCTGGCGATCCAAGAGGGCCTGCCCGACGCGGTCGTCGTCGGCCACTACCTGCCAGACATCGACGGCATGGAGTTGATCGACCGGCTGAGCAATGACCTGCGAACCGGCGACGTGCCGGTGATGATGCTCTCGCCCAACGCCGAGTTGGACGACGTGCAGCGCGCCTTCAACGCCGGGGCCGACGACTACCTGGTGGTGCCTTTCGACCCGATCGTTCTTGAACAGAAGCTGCTGCGACTCACGTCGACTACCGCCTAAGCAAGACCGCACAACGCCGCGGCAAGCCACAGCCACAGCCGCATCCCACCTCAACGCCCTCACCCCAACGCCCCTCCCTAAGCGACGCATGGCCCGGCTCGGCGACATCCTGGTGCGAAAAGGCCTGGTCACTCAGGCCCAACTCGAAGCGGCGCTCGCCTCGCAAGGCTCGGAGCGCGGCATGCTCGGCCAGATCTTGCTGCGCCGCAGCCTGATCTCACTCGACCAACTCGGCGACGCGCTGGCCGAGCAGTACGGCGTTCCCTACCTCGACCTCGTGCCGCAGGCCGTCAACCCGCAGGTCGCCCGGTTGCTCCCCGAAGACCTGGCCCGCACACGTTGCTGCGTGCCGGTCGGTGTGAGCGGCGGCGAGCTGCGGCTCGCCATGGTCATGCCGGACGACATCGACACGATCTGCGAGACCGAGCTGATCACCGGCTACCAAGTGCGGCCGATGGTCGCGTTGGAGACAGCCGTCAACGCGGCGCTCGACCGCGGTTTTGACGACCGGCTGGTGGCCCGGCAGACGATCGTCGACATGAAGATGGCCGACCTCGAATCGGCCGAGCACCTCACCGACGTCGACACCGCCGCCCCGGTGGTCGCCGAAGAAGAACAGGCGCCGGTGGTGCGGCTCGTGCGATCGATCTTGATGGGCGCCATCAACGCCAACTGCAGCGACATCCACCTCGAACCGCACACGCCCGAGATGCGGGTCCGCTATCGTGTTGACGGCGAGTTGCAAGCGGTCATGACGATCCCGAACCACACCGAAGAGGCGGTCGTCGCGCGCATCAAGGTGATGGCCGACATGGACACGACCGAGAACCGCCGCCCGCAAGACGGCCGGCTGACAATCACCGAGGCGGGCTCGAACGTCAACTTCCGGGTGAGCACCATCCCCACGGTGGGCGGCGAGAAGGTCGTCATGCGACTGCTCGACGAGGGGGGACGCAGCTTCGATCTCGAATCGTTGGGCCTTGGCGCCCGCGATCTCAAGGCGGTCAACCGCCTGATCGCCAAGCCGCACGGCATGATCGTGGTGACCGGTCCCACGGGCTCGGGCAAGTCAACGACCATGTACGCCGTGCTCTCGAAGCTCAACGCCGTGAGCCGCAACATCGTCACGGTGGAGGACCCGGTCGAGTACCGGCTGAGCGGCGTCAATCAGGTCGCGTCGGACAACGACCACGGTCTCGGGTTCGCCAACGCGCTGAAGTACATCATGCGTCAGGACCCCGACGTGGTGATGGTCGGCGAGATCCGTGACCACGAGACCGCCACGACCGCCGTGCAGGCGTCGCTCACCGGCCACCTGCTCATCAGCACGCTGCACACGAACGACGCCATCGGCGCCGTCGCCCGGTTGGGCGACCTGGGGATCGACAACTTCAAGATCGGCGGCGCCTTGCTGGGCTCGGTCGCCCAACGGCTGCTGCGATCGATTTGCCCGGCGTGCAAAGAGCCGGTCGAGCCTAACGAGTCGCTGCTCAAATCGCTCTCGCACAACACCAAAGTGCCCGCGGACGCCGTCTTCTTCCGCGGCCGCGGCTGCAAGAAGTGCTTGGGCACGGGCTACATGGGGCGGATCCCGATCTACGAGATCATGGAAATGAGCCCGGCTCTGGCCGAGGCGGTCGAGAAGGGTATGCCGGCGACGCAACTCCGCCAGATCGCCCGCGGCGAGGGCATGGTCGAGTTGGCCCAGGCCGGCATGGAGCAGGTGCTCGCCGGCAAGACCACCCTCGAAGAAGTCTTCTACAAGATCAGCAGCTAAAGCCCCCGCAGCGTAGGACCCGAGAAGCGTGCGATCGATCGCCACTAAAAAACGACTCAACACCCTCGGCGCCGGCCCCGCCGGACGCGAGGCGGCGGACTTGTTCGCTCGCCTGAAGGGTCTCTCGTTGCGCCGCTCGGAGAAGCTCTCACGCGACGAGGTGACGTACTTTTTCAGCAGCCTCGCGACTCTGATCGGCAACGGTGTGCCGCTCGCCAAGGCGCTCACCGCCATAGAGCAGGAGAAGAGTCTCGAGCGACGCAAGGCGATCTTTGCGAAGATCCGCCGGCAGATCGAGGCGGGCGGGTCGTTCAGCCAAGCCTTGCAAACGGCCGACGAGTCGTTCGATTCGATCGTGCTCAGCCAGGTCCGTGTGGGCGAGCGCGCCGGCGCCCTGGCCGAGTGCCTCGCCAACATCGCCGAACAACGCAAGCAAGCGGGCCGCCTACGCGAAGAAGTGCTCAAGAAGCTCGCCTACCCGGTCACCCTGGCGGTGATCGGCTCGGGCGTGGTGGCGTTCTTGCTGGCGTACGTGGTGCCGGTCTTCGAAGAGACTTACCGCAAGTCGCAAGTCCCGTTGCCGTGGATCACGCGGTTTTTGATCCAGATCGGCTCGGTGGTCCAGACTTACTGGTGGGCCGTGCTGCTCGCTGTCGCCACGAGCTTCCTCGTATTCGGGGCGCTCCGACGCAGGGAGGCGCTCGCCCGCGCCATGGACGACCGCATCTTGCGTCTGCCGCTCCTCGGGCCGTGGATCCGCGACGCCGCGTTGCTGCAGCTGATGGACGTGCTCGGCAACCTGATGGGCGCCGGCTTCACGCTGGCCGAGGCCTTGCGCGAGGCGAGCGACTCGGTCAGCAACCGAGCGATGAAGGCGGGCGCCGTCGACCTGCAACGCGCCGTGCAACGCGGCGAGCGGTTCAGTCGGCAGGTCGAGACCCACGCCGCGCTCTTCCCGCCGATGGTCAGCCAGCTGATCATCGTCGGCGAGCAGACCGGCAACCTGGTGCGTGCGACCTCGCACGTGCGTGAACACCTGCGGCACGAGATCGAGCGCAAGAGCACGATCGCGGTCGGCGTGATCGAGCCGGTCTTGACGATCGGCCTGGCGTCGGCCGTCGCGGCGATCCTGCTGGCGATCTACTTGCCCATGTTCGACATGATCAACACGGTTGGATAACGCCCATGAGCCCTTCCCATACTAGCCGCGGCGCCTTCTCGCTGCTCGAGCTGATGGCGGTGGTCGTCGTGCTGGGCGTGCTCGCCGCGATCATCGTGCCGCGTGTCTCGATCCACGTCGACAATTCCCAGGCCACCGTCTGCCACGTGAACAAGCGCCTCGTCGAGTCGCAGGCTCATTTGTGGTGGTTCCACAACGATGAGTTCCCGCTCAGCGATTTGTCAGACATCGAAGTCGATCCCGATTATTTCCCCGAGGGGATCCCCACATGCCCGATAGACGGCACAAGCTACACAATCGACACCAATACGGGCCTCGTGAACGGGCACAATCACTAATTTTTTCTGTTTCACTTTGCAGCGTCTGCTAGCGACCTATCTTCCAGTATCAGCAACTTGACTATCGGCACACTATCCTACTGAGTTACACGACTACAGCATCTGCAGGTAACTGTTATGGCTACACGTAAGAATAAAGGACGCGGCGGCTTCTCGCTCATGGAACTGTTGGCCGTGGTCACGATCCTGGGCGTCATCGCCGCGATCGTCGTGCCCCGCGTCACGGTCTCCACGACGACGGCCAAAGAGAAGGTCGACGCCCACAACCGGGCGACCCTGAACTCGGCGATCGAGCGTTACTACATCGCCACCAACGACTGGCCCTCGGCAAACTTGACCGAGCTGAACACGACGGACTACTTCCCCGACGGCCTGCCGGAGAACCCGCTGAACGCCAGCGCCCCGTACGCGATGGACGCCACCTCGAAGCGCATCGCTCCGTGAGCCCAGGCGGACCAACCGCTCATGATTCAATCGATACCCACAGCACGCCACCGCCAGCGGTGGCGTGCTTTTTCGTTGCTGGAGCTCACCGCCACGGTCGCGGTCATCGGCCTGGTCGCCACGATGGCGCTGCAGCGATACGGCAGCACGACCCTCGGCACGACCCGAGCCGAGGGCTACACCCGGCGGCTGGTGCTCGACCTGCGCCAGGCTCAGCGGCGGGCGATCGCCACCGGCGATGACCACTACGTGGCTTTCGCCAGCGACAGCGGCGAGATCGTCTCGCACACGCTGATGCGCGACCTGCCCGGCGGCGACGCCGCGGCCGACGAAACGGTCGCCGTCCCCCAGGGGGTGACCGTCACCTCGGCCGACACGGCCTGGACCTACGACTTCGAGGGGGCCGTGAGCGGGTCTTCCGGCGGTTCGACGGTGCGCGTCGACAGCTCCACCGCCTACTGGGTGATCACCCTGTACCAGGCGACCGGCGCCCTCCGGTCGCAACGGTTTGCGCCGTGATGCGGGCCGCCAGATGCGGTCGCCGTTTTTGACCGCCCGAGGGGGCGAGCTATGTTTCTGCAGCGCGCCCCGCTGCGCGCACAGGGTGTTTCCTGTCCGCAGCGGCGGCCCATCCCCCGCACGCCCCTTTCCGTTTCCATGCATCGCCGCCCCCCAAATAGAACGGGCTTCTCGCTCATCGAGGTCGTGGCCGCCACGGCGCTCGTGGGGGGCACGCTTGTCGCCACACTCGAGCTGCTCCAGAGTGGGATGCTGCTCAGCAAGGAACTCGATCGGCAACGGGCGATGGTCACCCTGGCGGTGAGCACAATGGAGGCCCAGATGGTCGAGGCCGCGAGCGATTGGACCGAAGGAACCTTCACCGGCGACTACGCGACCGAGGGCTACCCCGAGGTCCGATACACGGCGATCCGCAGCGACAGCGCCGGCTACCACGGGATCCCCGACCGCTTGATGGTGCTGGCCGTCTATGTCTACCACGACGAGAACGGCAACAACTCGATGGACTCGAACGAACGCCAGCTGATGCTCGCCACGCAGGTCGCCAAACTGTTCACCTACGAGAACGCCGTTCATGGCTAAGCCCAAGTCGCAACAGTCGCGGCGGGGTTTCTCGCTGCTCGAGATGATGCTCGCCACCACGTTGAGCGCCGCGCTCGTCACGTCGACGGTCGTGGTGCTGCGTTCGTCCTACGCGGTTTGGACCCTGCACCAGGGCGACGCCGAGCAGGCCGAACAAGCCAGCGCCGTGCTGCGTCACCTGACACGCGCCTGCCGACAGGCGGACATGGTGGTGTCGATCAGCGCGAGCGGCGACCCGGCCGGGTCGCTCGAGGTGCTCACCAAGAGCGGCGACACTATCGGCTGGGAGCTCGACAGCGACACGGTGAACTACTCGTCGCAAGCGGCCGGCACGACGTCGCCGCTCGCTTTCGGCATCGACACACTCACGTTCGAAGGGTTGCTGGCCGACGGGTCGACCACGGCCGACGACCCCTCGGAAGTGCAAGCGATACGCTGCAGCGTGGGAACCACGATCCCGTCGTCGGGCGCCACGCGCACGATCGGCTCGACCCTCTGGATGCGATCATGGTGAACCGCACTCGTAAAAACCGAAGCACGCCCGAGCGTCGTGGCGCCACGCTGCTGATCGCGCTGTTTGTGTTGGCGACGGTCAGCTCGCTGGTCGTCAACATCCTCAGCACGCAAACGATCGAGTGGTCGGCCGTGCGCAACACGCTGGCCCACGAGCAAGCGCTCTACATGGCCAGCGCCGGCGTCCACCGAGCCGCGGCCGAGCTGGAGGCCAACTCCGCCTGGGTGGGGACCGTCGACGTGTCGGCCTTCGGGTTCAGCTACAGCGTCACGGCGGTGGACAACGGCCTGGGAGGGGTTTCGGTCACCTCGACGGGAACGGTCTCCGCCACGTCCCGGGCCCTGGAAGCCACCATCGAACTCTAACAACGCGTTAACCGAGACACCAACCGATGCCCAACACACCCCCCAAAGATCGGCGGCAGAGCCCCGACCGGCGCGACGATCGCGCCCGGCGCAAGCACAGCGAGTCGCGCGTGCTCTGCATCGAGGTCTGCCGGTCGACGCTCAAGGCCGTGATCGTCACGCGGCAGGAGAAAAGCGGCGCCTTCCACGTCGAGACCAGCACCAAGGTCTGGCGCCACGAGGCGACGCGACTAGGCACCGAGCTCGGCTCGCGCGAGCTGACCGTGGCGCTCAAGGAGTTCGTCGCCGAGGGCCGGCTGGCGGGCTGCCGGGCGGCGTTCACTCTCAACTGCGACGCCTGTGTCACGCGCTCGACTTCCGGCGCCAAGCAGGTGGTCGAGCAGGAGCTCACCTCGCTCGGCGAGCGGAGCCAGCTTTACTTGTCGCTCGGCCCGGGTCCCAAGGCGTTGTCGGTCCACCGCACGCCGATCGACGCCCGCCACGAGCACGGCCTGGTCACGGTGGCCAACGAGCAAACGGTCTCGTCGTTGGCCACAGCCGCCGAGGCGGCGGGCTTGCGTTTGGAGGTGGTCGAGTCGTCGATCGTGTCGGTCGCCCGCTTGCTCGACCGGATGGGGGTCGCGACCGACGCCCCCACCGCCATGGTGATCCTCGACGAGGACCGCTTCGACCTGGGCGTCTGCTACCAGGGCATCCCGTTGCTCGAGGTCCGGCCCACCGCCGCCGCCACGGCCGAAGAGTTCGGCCCCGTCGTGTCGGACTATCACAAGCGGTTGCTGCGGTACTGCAACCGCCTGCACGGTTTGGGATCGGCCAAGCTCGACAAGCTCTTGCTCATCGGCCAGCGGGACGAAGTCGAGTCGGCCACGCGGAGCCTCGACGACCAATCCGCCAAGTTCGAAACCGAGGGTTTCGAGATCGGCGATCTCGGCCCCGACTGGCAAGTCGATCCCGAGTCGCTCGACTCGGAGATGACCGGCGCTCTGGGGCTCGCGTTGCGTTGCAGCGAGCCCTCCGCCCAGCGGAACGGCCCGAACCTGATGGAAGACTACCTGGCGCGGGTGAAAACGCCGCTCATGCCCATCGTGCTGCGTGCGCTCTCCCCCGTGGGGGCGGTGCTGGCGGCTTCGTTGGCTTTGGCGTTGTGGAATGCGGGCCTCCGCACGGAGGTCGATCAACTCGACAGCGAGTACCTACGCCTCAGGCCGGTGCAGCTCGAGAGCATGGCCCTCGGCAAGTCCCTGCGGTCAACCGAATCGATGCAGGAAAACCTAGCCCAACTGGGCGACGCGCTGCCCCGGCCGTCGCTCTTCACGGTCATGACACGCGTACGGCAATGCCTGCCGAGCGATGTTTGGATCAACCACTTCGCTCTGAGCGACTACGAGCGGGTCGATTTGCGTGGCGACAGCTACACCGAGGGCGGTGTGTACGACTTCGTTTCCTACCTTGGCAAAGCGCCGGGGGTGTCGGAGACGGCCCTCAAAGCGACCGGAGCGGGTCAATCGCCCCAAGGGCCAACAACCAGCTTCGACGTGCAGTTTGATCTGACAACGACCAAAGCCTTCGCATCCCCACCGGAGAAGAGCCGTGGATGACGCCCCAATCGCCAAAGTCCTCCTGTCCCGAAAGCGCTGGATCATCGTCGCAGCCGCTTCATTGCTGACAGGACTCTTCACTATCCTGCCTCAAGTCGATGAGAGGATTAGCCTCTACGACGAGAGGTCGGAACTGCGTCACGAGCTCGCGCTGGCCAGCGAGGCCGCCGAGGGGCTCGACAAGCTCCGGGTGCTCGTTGCAGCCAAGCAGGCCGAGTTGGCTCTGCTCGAGGCGAACACCGTCGACGAGACCAACGCCCCGCAGGTGCGGAACTGGTTCGTCGAAACGGCGCGGTCGGCGGGTTGCCGTTTGCGCCGGCTCGACCTGGGCGAGCCGAGCCGCCACGCCTGGCGACCGGGCGACAACCCGCTCGAACCGACCACCACCAAAGGAACCGGCAAGCAGCCTTACAACCTGGAGACCCGAGCGATCACGCTCTCGGCCACCGGCGCCGCGGACGAGATCGACCGACTGGTCCGCTCGCTTGATGACGACGGGCGGTGGAAGCACATCAAGTCGTTCGAGCTGCGGCCCACCAGCCGCCTGGGCGAAGAGGTGCAACTCGAGGTCGTGCTGCTGTACTTCGCGTTGACGGAGAATGACAAAGTCGCTTGAGCGGTTGGCGTGTCTCGGTTGAGGCGTCGGGCGTTTTCCACAAGGAGACCGGCGCCAGAACAACCGAGACAGAGAATCGACTGATTGACAAAGTGGGGAAGGACCCCCAGCGAGCGAGCAGACCCGCCCCCTCGGCGGGCCGACACTAAGCAGGGAAGCTAACGCATGGCACGAGGCCGCTGGCATCACGGCGCCGACCGGGTCGAAGACCCGCGCGGCTCGCTGCGCACACGCAGTGTGCGTGGGCTGGCGATGTTGCTGGCTGCCTTGCTGATCTGCCCGCCGCTCGCCGCTCAGGCGCAGGAGGCGGCCGCCCCCAAAGCGGGGCCCGCCCAATCGACGCTCGCCGATGCCCTCGAACGCCGCGGCGACCTGACGCTCCGCGACTCGACGCTCGAGGGGGCGCTGTTCACCATCAGCGAGCTGTGGGGCATCAACATCGTCTCGGCCGGCGCCAACGGCACGGTCAACGGCGTGTTCAAGGACGCCCCGCTGCGGGAGATCCTCGACTCGATCTTGCTGAGCAACGGCTTCGGCTACCGACCGGTGGGCGCCAGCCTCGTAGTGAGCCCGCTCGAGCAACTCGGCAAGGTGAACCCGTACTTCGTGTCGGCCACCATCCCGGTCACCCGGGCCGACGTGGCCGAGGTGGTCGCGGGCGCCCAACTGCTCACCACGCCGCAGGGCCAGATCCGCGCGATCCCCTCGGCGCGGAGCATCTTCGTTTTGGACTTTGCCGACCGCGTCGAGAAAATCCGCGAGTTCGTGGAAACGATCGACGGCCGTCGGGCGCCCGGCGAAGCTTCGCAAATCGGCGGCGGCAACGCGTCCGCCCGCGGGTCGCAGCTCGAGGTGGCCTACTTCCGCGTCCACTACATCACCGCCGTCCAGGCCGAGAGCCTTGTGACGCCGCTCCTGAGCTCGGTCGGCAAATCGGCGATCTTGCAGGGCGAAGATCGGATGCTCGTGATCGACTACGGCCGCAACGTGCAGGCGATCAGCGCAGTGCTCGACCGCTTCGACCGCCCGCGGCCGCAGGTCACCATCAAGGCGCTCATCTACGACATCAGTCTGTCGGACCTCGAGGAGATCGGGCTCAACTGGAGCAGCCAGAACGGCGGCTCGGTGAGCGCCGCGGGGGTTCCGCAGTCGGGCAACGGCCTGATGGTCGACTCGGCGCTCAAGGCGCCGTTTGACGCCTCCGGCAACGGCGGCACGTTCACGTTCTTCAGCCTCAGCAACAGCTTCAACCTGCAGGCGGTGGCGCTCGCGCTGCAATCGGCGGGCGACTCGCGGCTTTTGGCCGACCCCAACGTGACGGTCGTCGACAACGAAGAGGCCAACATCGAGAGCGTCTCAGAGATCCCCTACCAACAGCTCACCCAAACGGCGGCCGGGGGGCAGATCGGCACCACCTCGTTCAAGGAGGCGGGCATCAAGCTGCGTGTCACGCCCAAGATCGCCCGCGACGGCACGATCGACCTCGTCGTCGAGCCCGAGTTCAGCCGCCTGGCGGGGTACACCGAGGGCGACTCCCAGCCGATCATCGACACCCGTCGCGCCAGCACACGGGTGCGGATCGCCAACCGCCAAACGCTGATGATCGGCGGCCTGCGGCAGCGGGCCGACGTGGGCGACTTCCGCGGCATCCCCGGCCTCAAAGACATGCGGGTGCTCGGCCACCTGTTCCGCGCCCGCGAGACGGAGATCCGCGAGAGTGAGCTAGTGGTGTTCCTCACCCCCGAGATCGTCGGCTACTCCGACCCGCTGAACCGCCGCGATCAGCTCTCGGCCGACACCGTGCGCTGCCGGCTGGCGCGGATCCCCTTCGCCGAAGGCTGCCCCCCAGGCGAGTGCTACAACGGCGACCCGTGCGGCGACGACATCGAGACCGGCTCGTGTTCGACATGCGAAACCGTGCCGGTGATCGTTCCCCCCACGATGGACTCCCAAGGGGCGCCGGTGCTCGAGCCGAGCAGTGAGCACGGCCCCTACCCCGCCAGCGAAACGCAAGAGATCTTGCCGATCCCCTCCGAGCCCGGCCCGGGAGGCGATGACTTCGGCGTCACGACGCCGCGCGGTCGCGCCGTGACCCCCACGCCGTACCGTCTGCCCACGGTGGACGGCGCAAGCGATACGCACGCGGTCGCCACGAGGCCCGCCGACCCCGAGGCTTCGGACGAGGCGGCTGAAGAACAGAAGGCGAGTCGCATGCGTCCCGACTTCGAATCGCGGTTCCGGTCGACCGGCGGCGTGTACGCCAACCAGCAGCGCAAGGCGCCCGCCGAGCAAGACACGCAGGCCGAGACCGCCGAAGGCCAGCCCAAGAAGTCCGCCTGGCGTCGGCTGATGTGGTGGTGACGGCTGTGCGGCCGGCGCCGGTCGTAGCGGCCGCAATCTGAGCGAGCTGCGAGCCGCCCGGTGCGTGTGGGGGAGCTATCTTTTTAGCATCCTCCCAAGGCCCCTCGCCCTGCGCCAAGCTCATGATCTCTCGACGCTCAATCCTGTCGCTCCTGTTGCTGTCCAGCCTTCTGGGGGCGCCCGGCTGTGGAGAGAGTACGGTCGAGAACGCGACGCTAAAAGTCGCCGAGACGATCGCCCCCGAAACGCTGCTCGACGCGATCGCGGCCGAGGAGCAACAAGCCGAGAAAGCCGCTGCCGAGGCGCCGGTCGAGACAACGATCGAGCAGCAGTTGGCCGCTTACGAGCCGCCGTTCCCGGAGCGGGTGAGTCTATTTACTCCCCCCATGGGCGCCGCCCGCAACGCCCGCCGCGCCGGGAGCGACCGCGCCGAGAGCGTTGAGCTCTTGGGCTTTGCTTCGGTCGACGGGCCGGTCGTGGTGCTGCAGATCGACGGCGTCGTCATGCCACTGGCGATCGGCGACGAGCACGACGGCGTGCAGGTGCTGTCGGCCGCGCCGCCGCGTGCGGTGCTGCAACGCGGCCGCAACCGCTGGACCGCGTCGATCCAGTGAGCCGTCCGGCGTCACGGCGTGCTAGCTCGCTCCGCCGCTAGGTTCGGCCGCCGCCTCGCCGCCGAGTTGCGTGTCGCCCCACGGGTTCGTGGGCCTTGTGAGCGCCTCATGCTGCTGCTGGGCGAGATCGTCTTCGACCACCCGCTGCGGCCGCGCGACACGGAGCTGGAGCGTCTCGCGGGCGGCCCGCTGAAGATTCACCAGCAACACGCACCCCGCCGCCGAACACGTGGCGAGCAACACGTTCTGCTCCTGATCGGGGGAGAGCGCCCCTTCGCCGAACTTGAAGAAGGTCCACACCGGGTTGGTGAGCTGCCAGTAGGTGTATTCCAGTCCACGGATGCGGTCGCTCATCGACTGGATGACGTAGGGAATGCCCGATCCGCCGAGCACCGTGAGGAACGTCACGAGCGAGCACCCCAACAGTGACAAAGGCGCCAGGCGCCTGAGCGCGGCGATCGCCAAACGGCTCGCCCCGAGATAGAAAACGAGGTAGGCCCAGCAAATCAGCAGCAGCTGAGCGACCCGCACGTTCGAGAAACTGCCGGCGGTCGAGAAAATCCCGCCCGCCAGATGAAGCACGAGCAGGCCCAACAGCATCAGGAGCGTGGCGTTGGAGACTGCGAACATGTAGCCCGAAGCGGGCCCCGGGTTGAGCCAAGTGAACACCAATCGTCCGGCAAACGATTGCGGCAGCGTGCGTCGCACGCGGTGCGAGAGAACCGGCATCTCGCCGATCAGCACCGATCCGGCCAAGCCCCAAAAGACGTAACCAACCACCGTTGTCATCATAAGAAACCCTTGGTCGCTAAAGCCAATGCGACTGAGGGTGTCGACGAACCAACCAATAAGCACCGCCTGCAAAGCCACCAGCGCCAGCCGGATGGGCGTCGACCGATTTGCGCTGCTGAAAGTGGTGAGGCCCGCGGCGCCGAGATAAACGATGGCTAGCACGCCGGCGTAGACCCCCAGCAACCAGCCGTTGAAATTCCAGAAAAAGTTTTCTTGCAAAAGGTCTGCCGAATTGAACAGCAGCCACCAGGAAAGGTAGAGCTGCAAGTAGAGCATCAAAAAAAGTAAGCCAACAAAGCCGACCGAGAGCACCACTTGGCTGTATTTCCGCGAGGTGGTGGCCGCCAGCAGCAATCCCGCCGCCGACAGGCCCACGGAGATCAACACGCTGTAGACCAGCAGCAACGCGACAATCGTCAAGTCCACACCGCGCAGCAAGTAGGTGAACGCGATGCAAGGCGCCAACGCCGACAGATAGATCACGGCCTGCAGCGCCGCGCTGCCGAGTTTGCCGTTGATGATCTGCCGGGGCGACAGCGTCGATACCTCGAGCAGGTCGCGGGTGTTCTCCTCCTGCTCGGCGAAGAGCGATCGGTAGGCGGAGAACGGCACCACCACGGTGAGCGGCAGCGCGAGCACGCAATAATAGGCGTACAGCATCAAGTCGCCGGCGTGGACGTAATAAACGCTCGGCCCGATCGTCGCCACGCCGCCGATCGTCACGATCCAACTGGCCAGCAGCAGCAAGCCAAACCAAGCGGTGAACTGCTTGCTCTTGAGCGCCTGGCGGGTCTCTTTCACCAGGATGGGGTTGAGCCCCTCGCTGAGCGATTCGACCCACCGGTCGATCGTTGTCGCCCCGTCGCGGGGCGGTGTTTCCGTCATCGGATCGCTCATTGCACGCGCCCCCGTGTCACTTCGAGGAACACGTCTTCCAGGCTGCGGGTCCGGCAGCTGAAGTCGCTGACTTCCATGCCCGCCTCGATCATCGCACGCAGCAGCCGGGCGCGGTCGGTGTCGTCTCCCACGAGGTCGAACTCCACCGCCTTCTGCGGCAGCGACGCCGGCCGTTGGTCGGGCACCGTCACCCCCTGCTGCTCGGCGAGCCAAGCCGCCGCCCGGCCGGGGTCGCCCACGAGCGTGGCCCGCACGGTCTGATGCTCCGCGACGCGCTCGCTGATCTCCTCGACCGAGCCGACGGCCAGCAACTGGCCCTGCTCGATGATGCCGACCCGGTCGCACACCTCGGCCAGCTCGGTGAGGATGTGCGAGCTGATCAGCACCGCCTTGCCCAGGTCGGCGAGCCGCGAGATCATCTCACGCAGCTCGATCCGCGCCCGCGGGTCGAGCCCGGCGGCCGGCTCGTCGAGCACCATGACCGAGGGGTCGTGGATCATCGTCCGACCCAGGCAGAGCCGCTGCTTCATGCCCTTAGACAAACCGTCGATCGGCTTGAGCCGCAGCGGCTCCAAGCCGGTGAAGTCCATCGCGAACGAGATCGCGTGCCGACGCTCCGAGCCCCGCAGACCGTAGGCGCGGGCGAAGAAGTCGAGGTACTCGCCAACATTCACGTTCTGATACGCGCCGTAGTAGTCCGGCATGAAGCCCAAACGCGACCGCACACGGTCGGGGTCTTCGACCACCGAGAAGCCGTCGACCCAGGCGTCGCCGCTGGTCGGCTCGTCGAGCGTGGCCAAGATCCGCATGCTGGTTGTCTTGCCGGCGCCGTTCGGGCCGATGTAGCCGAACACCTCGCCCGCCATCACCCGGAACGACACGTCGGCCACGGCGTGGGTGGGGCCGAACCAGCGGTTCACCCGGCTCAGCTCGATCTGGGGGTCGCCCTTCAGGCGAGTCGCGGCGTCGACCATCGTGCTCACCACCTCCCCACGACTAAATGGAAGCTGCCGATCTCTTCGACGTCTTCCAGACCAAAGCGGCTCTCGACCGCTTGGTTCGTCACGGCCACGTAGCTCCGCGGCGGCAGGTCCAACGCCCCGCCGCCCGTGCGGCCGGAGACCACCGCGATCAACTGATTGTAAGCCGAGTTCACGAGCAGCACTTCGGCAGCCGAGAGCCGTTTGCGATTAGAAAACACAGTCCCCCCTTGGCCATCGAGCCCCGGCGGGTAGAGCGGGTCGTTCGCGATCACCAAGTCACGGAACTCGCTGCTGTCATTGATCAAGTCGGCCGGCTCGAGACGAGCGACGCCATCGGCGGCGACCCCCGACGTGCGATGCCATTGCCCCGCCTCGTCGCGGGCGTAAAGCAACGTGAGCGGCGCCCCCAATCCATTGCGGACCGACATACCGCTCTCTTCCTCCGCAAAACGTAGTCGCTTGTCGGTCTGTCGAGCGGCGATCGTGAGATACTGCACCGGCGAGCGTCCGGAGATCCAGCCCTGGGAGAGGTGCTGGCTTCCGTCAATCTCTTGGCTTTCGCTCGCCCCCTCCTCCACGTCAGCCCATCGCATCACGCGGGTCTGTTCGGCGACGCCTTCCTGCAGCCAGTCGCTTGAGATCGGCGAGATCGGGTACACGACCGTGTCGCTAGGCATACGCAGACCGCCTTGGGGCGTCAGGCCGCAGTACATCGACAGCCGACTCCAGCAGACCGCCTCGCCCGCACGGGGACCCGTTTGGTCGATGAGCGTGACGCTCCGCACGCGGGCGCGATTGCCAAAACCGTCGCCGAGCATCGCGTAGGCAAAAAACCCCAGCGTCACCAGCAGTGCGCAAGCCGGCACCGTCAGCACGAGCAGCGAGAGCCGGTGGCGACGCATCAGCAGCCAGTAGTTCAGCGGACCGATCACGAGCACGAATAACGTGATCAGCCCTTGGAACTCCATGACCGGCGCCAACCCCACGCCCGGGATCAGCAGGTTCGAGAATTCGCGGCTCGGCCTCGGTGGGGTCAACCCATGACGTTTACTCCAAGCGCCCTCAAAGAAGAACTCTCTCGGCATGCTATTCTGGTCGCGTCTGCGGTCGGCCTGCCGCAGGCTGTAAGCGTCCTGAAAAGCAAGCACACGGCCAAGACCGTAGCTCCGCGCGACGAACCAACCACGAGTTGTTTCCTTGCGGTCGAGGTCACGATCATCCCGGTCGCTGCGCAGCGAGTCGTCCGAGTCGCCGAGGCCCTCATCCGATTCTCGCAAGGGTTCACTCGCATCCGGATCTGGCTTGTCCGCGGACGAGTCCGAGTCGCCATCGTCCGGGTCGTCGTCCGATTGAGCATTGGTAAGCCACGCCCAACCGGGCGACTCGGGATCGACCTCTTCGGTCGAACGCAACGCACGCTGGCGCCAGTCGTCGGCGTCGATCAGCACGGCGATCTCTTCCAACGTTTCTAGCTTGCCGCCCACGCGCTCAATCCACAGGTCGCCCCCCGCGGCGGTCCAACGCAGCAGCGCCTTTAGCGCGGCGCTGTCCGCATCCGGCAAGCGACGCAACTCGTCGAGGCTTACGACCACCGCATCGGCTGAGCTGTACTGCTTCCAGTCGTCGCTCCATGAACAAAGCACTAGTTCGTGCGACACCATCCGCCGCCGGGCCCTGACGACTTTCTCGACTTCCGCTTGGCTGAGCGTTTCTCCGCCTCGGAACGACGGCCTCAGCAACCGCAGCGGCGAAGCCGTCTGTGAGCCCAGTTGCGGCAGCGACGCGAAGCCTTCAATCCGTCGCGCCGTGTCCCCCTCGCCGAGGCGGGCCGAGCACCTCAGCACGTTCCAATCGTCGATCTGCGGCGCCAGCAGTTGGCCGCTCAGCTCGCTCTCGCCCGCAGGCAAGGTGAAGCGGCGTTCGACGACGAGCGTAGGACGCTCTAAGTTGCGCACCCTCGACGAGTAAACGTCGGCCCGCACTAGAAGCGGCTGGTCCTTGGCGGCGGGTGTGGCGACCTCGAACCGGAAAGAAATCGGGCGGTACCCATGCTCGGCGTACCACGTGGGGTCGATCTCCAAGGCGATCGCGCGGGGATTGCTGCTGGAGGTAATCGGCTCGGGAAAGCAAAGCTCTTGCCCCGTCACTTCGCCCCAAGCCGTGGACGGCGCCAGCGTGTGCGGGGCCAACAATTGGATCAGCAGCCAACACGCGATCGCGACAAACGCCCGCAAGCGAACGCCGACTGCTCCGCACACCGCTGCCGCCACTGGCGTGGCGGCCTTCGGACGACCCGCCTTGGGCGGGGCCGATTCGAGGCTCAGGGGTTCACCCACGGTTCACCTCCGGCGCCGCCTCGCCATGCCTGTTTCCTAAACCGCCGACCAACCGCATCAGCAAGTAAAACAGAGCCTGCACCAGGAACGACAACAACACCGAAACGAGGCCCACCGTCACCCCCCACGCCCACACATGACCACTCACCGCCTGACCCACGACGACAAAGAACGCCGCGCAGCAGGTCACGATGAGGATGAACGTTCGCAGCGAGAAGCGTGGGAAAAGCATGTCGGAATTGTCTCTGTCCGGATCGATTCGGCAACCTCTGCCGGGCAAGACCGTGCGTAGCACGCGCTGGCGACTTTGCCCCTAGCCTCACGAGCCTTTATCATAGCGGCTTCTAATCGCAAGAGTCTGGCCCCGGTTGGGGTTTCGCTTTCTTTTCGACTTTATTGTCTCATCGGCGAGACTCGTTTTTCGCCGACTGGGCCCCTTCGCATTGTTGCTCGGAACCTCGGAATGAATTCCCGTTTTTTAGCGTTGCCTTGGCTTGCAGTGAGTCTCTGCCTGCTGTCCGCGTCTGCTTTGTGCGAGACTCAGCCCTCCCACTCCTCGGCAGGGCTCCCGCCGCGACTAAAGGTAGAGGGCAACCAGATCGTCACCGCAACCGGCGAGCCGCTGCGGCTGCGCGGCGTGAACATCGCCGGGTTCGAGTGGTCGAGCGACGGCGATCGGGGCCGCATCCCCGAGTCGGTACGCGTGGCGATTGAAGAATGGCGTGTGAACCACATCCGCCTGCCCCTCTGCCAAGACCGCTGGTTCGGGCAGGCGCCCGAGCAATCCGATGGCGGCCAGGGCTACCGCGAGCAAATCGGCCGGGTGGTCCAGCAGTGCGCGCGACGCGGCGTGTACCTCATCGCCGACCTGCACTGGTCCAACGCCGGCCAACCCGGCAAGCGGATCGGCCAACACACGATGCCGGACGAGGGGAGTCTGCGATTCTGGCGCGAGTTCGCTACGGAATACGCGAACCACCCCGCCGTGCTCTTCGACCTCTACAACGAGCCGCACGACGTGTCGTGGGATGTCTGGCGCCACGGCGGCGAAGTGACCGAATCGCTCGAGCGTTTCGGGTCGGATAAGACCCAAACCTTCCAGGCGGTCGGAATGCAAATACTGATCGACGCGGTCCGTCACACCGGCGCCAAGAACATCTGTGTCATCGGCGGACTCGATTGGAGCTACGACCTGACGGGGGTGATCGACGGAGACCCGCTCGATGACCCCACCGGCGACGGCGTCGTTTACGCCTGCCACGCCTACCCGTTCAAGGGCGACACGGTCGACGAATGGGCCGCCAAGATTTCCGCCGCCGCACGGGAGTTGCCAGTGATTGTCAGCGAGTTCGGCTCCGATTCGAAGAGGCGGGGCCGCTGGCGCGACGGGCCGCCCGAGGCGCCAACCGAGGTCCCACAGAACGACACGGGCATGACCGACTACGAGTGGAACGCCGCCATGCTACGCACGCTCGACGAGCTCGACCTTCCCTGGACCGCCTGGGTGCTGCACCCGAACGCCCACCCGCAGATGCTCTCCGGCTGGGACTACGCCCCTACGCCGTGGTTCGGCGCCGTTGTGAAGGCAAGCCTACGTGGCGAGCCAGCGCCACCGGCGCCGGGACCCGAGGCCTTTGCGCCGAGCCCAAGTCGCTGAAGGTCGTCTGAGCTAAGACCGGAGGCGGGAACGGTTCTTGAAACGGTCGGTCCCACTGGACACCGCCTCTGCGCGCCGCTCTCTACGCGCCTCTCTACGCGCCTCTCTACGTGCTTCTCTACGTGCTTCTCCACGGTAAGAATCTACGGATCAGCTCTCGCCAAGACGCGAAGAGGCCAAGCAAGCTTTGGTCGCTGCTTTGCGACTTCGTGTCTTTGCGTGAACCCTTCCGTTTCAGTGGCCAAGAATATTATTGCGCGACTTACGTCGTTTTGTGGCCGCCGATTTCGCGACGCAAACCGTGATCGCACATTGCGTTAGAACAAAATAGCCGGTGGCCAAGAATCGCTGCTGCGCGCGCGGTCCAAAAGCGATTGTCGAAATTAGGTGAAACACCCGCTACAAAGATAATTGGGCGCCGCAGGGGTGCATCCGATGATCCGGGCCTGCGTTCTGGCGGATGTTCTCTCCCGCATAGCCGCCATTCGTGCGTTTTCTCGACGCGTTCCCAGGCATGGCTGGCGAGCAAAAAGCTGAGCGTAGCGATCGGCGGCGGCGCAGAATTTATTCCTGGCCATTAGGGAGCGTCTCGCCGAGTTGCTTGGAGCGGATCTCGGCGATGCTGCGCATCACGACGAAGAACGTCGGCACGAAGAGCACCGAGAAGGCGGTCGCGGCGATCATGCCGCCGAACACCGCCGTCCCCACAGCCTGTCGGCTGGCCGCGCCGGCGCCGGCGGCGATCAGCAGCGGCACGACTCCCAAGATGAACGAGAAGGAGGTCATCAAGATCGCCCGGAAGCGGAGCCGGGCCGCCTCGCGGGCCGACTCGACGATCGTGTTGCCCTCCTCACGCAGCTGGCTGGCGAACTCCACGATGAGGATCGCGTTCTTGCTGGCGAGCGCCACGAGCAGCACCAGGCCGATCTGCGTGTAGACGTTCACGTCCATGCCCCGCACCGCAATCGCGGCGGCTGCCCCCAGCACCGCGAGCGGCGCCACGGCCACCACGGCGAGCGGGCTGGTCCAGCTCTCGTACTGGGCCGCCAGCACGAGGAACACAAAGACGATGGCGAGCACGAAGATGACGATCCGCTCCGAGCCGACCTGCTTCTCCTGGTACGAGATGCCGGTCCACTCGTAAGAGGCGCCGGCCGGGGCCTTGGACTCGACGAGCTGCTCCATCAGCTCCAGCGCCTGGCCCGAGCTGTAGCCCGGCGCCGGCTCGCCGGTGATCGGGGCCGACGGGTAGAGGTTGTAACGCTGGATGAGCTGCGGGCCGACCGTCTCTTCGACATCGACAAAGGCGCCCACGGGCGCCATCTGGCCCTGGGCGTTGCGCACGTCGAGCTGCTTGATGTCGTCCGACTCGACCCGGAACTGGTGGTCGGCCTGCACGCGCACCTGATAGGTGCGACCGAACTTGTTGAAGTCGTTCACGTAAGACGAGCCGAGGTAGGTCTGCAGCGTGTCGAACACCTGCGACAGGGGCACGTCGAGCCTCTTCACTTTGTCGCGGTCGACGTCGACAAAGAGCTGCGGCACACTCGCCCGGAAGGTCGAGTTCACCCGTCCCAGTCCCGACTGGGCGTTGGCGTCGGAGACCACCTCATTGGTCAGCGCGCTGAGGGTCGGCAAGCCGAGGCCGCCGCGGTCTTGCAACCGCATCTCGAAGCCGGTGCCCGAGCCGAGGCCGTCGATCGAGGGCCGCGGGAAGGCCAGGATCTGGGCTTCTTGGATCGCCGCGAAGCGTTGGTAAAGCCCGCCGAGGATCGCCCCCTGCTGCAGCTGCGGCGAGGTGCGGTCATCCCACGGTTCTAAGCGGACGAACACGGCGGCCGAGTTGGAGCCGATGGCGCTGTCGAGCAGCGAAAAGCCGTTGATGGTGACCCAGCTGCGCACGCCGGGCGTCTCTTCGAGCATCTTGTCGATCTTGCGCGTCACTTCCTCGGTCCGCTCGAGCGACGCCGCGTCGGGCAGCTGGATGTTGCAGAACAGATAGCCCTGATCCTCCACGGGCAAGAACCCGGTCGGCAGCTGCAAGAAGCTCCAGCCGGTGAGCACGCCAAGGGCGGCGAACAGCAGAAGCCCGATCGAGACCCGCCGGACCAGCACGCCAACCACGCCGGCGTAAACCCACTCGGTCCCGCCGTACACGCGGTTGAAGCCGCGGAAGAACAGGTTCGGCCGGCCCTTGCTCGGCCGCAGCAGCAAGGCGCACATCGCGGGGCTGAGCGTCAACGCGTTGATGGAGCTGAGGACCGTGGCGGCCGATATCGTGAGCGAGAATTGCCGGTAGAGCTCGCCGGTGATGCCGCCGAGCATCGCCGTGGGGACGAACACCGCCAGCAGCACGAGCGTGGTGGCGATGACCGGGCCGGTGACCTCCTCCATCGCCTTGACGGCCGCGTCACGCGGCGAGAGGCCCTTCTCGATCAGCCGGGCGGTGTTCTCGACCACCACGATGGCGTCGTCCACAACGATGCCGATGGCCAGCACCAGGCCGAACAGCGTGATCATGTTGATCGACGATCCGAAAAGCGCCATCACGGCGAACGTGCCGATGAGCGACACGGGGATCGTGATCACAGGGATCAGCGTCGAACGCCAGTCTTGCAGGAAGACGAAGATCGTCACGACGACCAGGGCGATCGCCTGCAGCAGCGTGAGGTAGACCTCCTTGATCGACGCGTTGACGAACTCGGTCGAGTCGACCATGTAGCGGTGCTCCATCCCTTGCGGGAAGTCCTCGCTGAGGCCGTCCATCGCCTTGCGGACGTTGGCCACGACGTCCAACGCGTTGGCGTCGGGCAACTGGTAGATCAAGATCGCCGTGGCGGTGCGGCCGGTCTCGAACGTGGCGACGTTGTAGTCCTTGGCGCCGAGCTCCACACGGGCGACGTCTTTGACGCGGGTGAAGCGGCCGTCACCCTCGCTCTTGATAATAAGGTTCTCGAACTGGCTCTCGTCGCTGAGCCGACCGAGCGTGTTGATCGTCAACTGGAAGTTCTGCCCGGCGGGCGCCGGCGGCTGGCCGATCTGGCCCGCGGCGACCTGCACGTTCTGCTCGCGGATGGCGGCCACGACATCTTGGGTCGTGAGGCTGCGGGCCTTGAGCTTGTTGGGGTCGAGCCAGACCCGCATGCTGTAATCGGCCCCGCCGAAGACCCTCACCTCGCCCACCCCGTCGACGCGCGACAGCTCGTCACGAAGGTGGATCGTGGCGTAGTTTCCCAGAAAAACCGAGTCGTACTGGTCGTCGGGCGAGGTGAGCGAGATCACCATCGTGATGCTGGTCGACTTCTTCTTGGTCGTCACGCCCTGCTGGGTGACCTCCTGCGGCAACCGCGGCGTGGCCACCGCCACGCGGTTCTGCACAAGCACCGAGGCGATGTCGAGGTCGACGCCCTGCTCGAACGTGACCGTCAAGTTGTACGAGCCGTCGCTGGCGCTGGTCGACTGCATGTAGATCATGCCCTCGACGCCGTTGACCTCCTGCTCGATCGGCGTGGCGACGGTGTTCGAAACCACGGTGGCGTTGGCGCCGGGGTAGATGGCCGAGACCTGCACCGTGGGGGGCACGACTTCGGGGTACTGCGCGACGGGCAGCACCCACACCAGCGCGCCGCCGGCGATGACCGTCACCAGGGCGATGACGGTCGCGAAGATCGGCCGGTCGATAAAGAAGCGGGAGAGCATTCGGCCGGGGCCTGCAGCGAGAGGGAGGGATTGAGCGTTTACTGCGCGGCGGGCTGCGGGGCCGATTCACCGGCGTCTTGTTCACCGGCTTCGTGTTCCCCAGCAGCAGGGTCACCAGGCATCGGGTCGCCAGGAGTCTGGTCGCCAGGGGCGCCGGCAGCCGTTTGCGCGGCGGCCACGCGAGGCCGGACCACCGCTCCGGGGCGTGCCCGCTGCAGGCCGTTCACCACCACCCGCTCGGACGGCTGCAGCCCCGTCTCGATGACCTGCATGCCCTCGTGCGACTCACCCAAGGTGACGTTGCGTCGGTCGACGACCTGCTTGCCGTCTTGCTCGACGACCACAAGGACGTAAGCGCCCCCCTGGTCGCGTCCCACCGCGCGCTCGTCAACGAGCATGGCGGGCTTCTCTTCGAGCTCGGCCCGGATCCGCACGAACGCTCCCGGCGGGATCGTTCTTTCGGGGTTTTCGAACCGACCACGCACCAGGAAGGTGCCGCTCGACTGATCGACCGACAGGTCGGCGTAGTCGAGCACTCCGTCGTGCGGATAGCCCTCTTCGTTGCCCAGGCTCAGCTGCAGGGGAAAGTTGCCCGTGGCTTGACGCGCCGGGTTGTCGACCGCGTCGCCCGCCTGCTTGTCGCCGATCCACTTGAGCAGCTGCGCCTCGCTGATCGTGAAGTAGGCGTAGATCGGGTCGTAGCGGACCACCGTGGTCAGGTGCGTTGGCTCCGACGTGCCGACCAGGTTGCCGACGTCAACCAGCGATTCGCCCACCCGGCCGTCGATCGGGGTAACGACCTGTGTGTATCCCAAATCTAGGCGAGTTTGCTCGACCTGCGCCTTGGCCGCGGCGATCTCGGCTTCGGCCGAGGCGACCATCGCTTGCGCCGCGTGGCCCGCGGCGAAAGCAGCGTCGCGGGCGGTGCGCAGGTCGTCGAGTTCGCCTTCGGTGACGGCGCCCCCTTGGGCGGCGCGTTCGCCGCGGGCGAGTTGTGCCTCGGCGTTGTTCGCCTCGGAGCGGGCCCGCACCACCTCGGCGTTGGCGCTCTCGAGGCGGGCCTCGGCCAACTGCTGCGACGCCTCGGCCTGACGCACCTTTGCCTCGAAGGGGCGCGGGTCGATCACGTAAAGCAAGTCGCCCGCCTTGACGTCGGAACCGTCGACGAAGTCGGCGCGATCGACGAAGCCGCTCACCCGTGCGCGGATCTCAACACGCTCGATCGGCGATGTCGTGCCGGTAAAACTGAGCGTCCGTCGCAGTGTCTTTTCGACCGGTGTTGCGACGGTCACCTCGGGAGGGGGCGGCGGGGCGTACTCGTTCTTCGCGCAGCCCGAGCCAGCGGCTAAGAAGGTCACGACCCACAATAAAGCGGGTCTCGAGGTGGGCCAGACGGCAGGGCGGGGTCGCTGGTCGATCGGCATCTTGGCGTCTCGGGTGGGCAGAGATAGCGGCAGTATAGCGAGCTGGTCGCCCGGCCACCACACGACGCGACGCGACGCCCAAGACGCTACGGGTGCACGAATCATGTCGTGTGAGACTCGATTACAACCCGCCCGTGGGCGTTTCAGCGCGGAACTGCTCAACCGCTTCGGCGGCCGCCGCACGGACGGCGTCTTGCCAATCGCGGCCGGCGTGCTCGGGCTTGGCATGGGCGAAGATCACGCCGCGCGAGCTGTTCACCACGGCGCCGAGGCCGTTGGCGTCAAAACCGCCTGCCGTGTCGGCCGCGCTGCCCCCCTGGGCGCCGAAGCCGGGGATCAAGAACCACGTGTGCGGCATCGCCGCACGCAGCTCGGCGAGTTGCTCCGGGTAGGTCGCCCCGACCACGGCGCCGGCGACGCCGTAGCCGCAGTCGGCCGCAGCAGCGGCGGCGAGCGACTCGACGTGCTCGCCGACGTGGCGGTAGAGAGGCCGGCCGTCGATCTGGCGGTCTTGCCAGAGCTTGCCGCCGGGGTTCGAGGTCTTCACCAGCACAAACACGCCGGCGTCGCGCTCGGCGGCCAGCTTGGTGAACGGCTCGAGGCTGTCGTCGCCGAGGTAAGGGCTGACCGTGAGGGCGTCGCCGCCCCAGGCGGACGAACGTCCCAACCAGCCATCGGCGTACGCCTCGGCCGTGGAGCCGATGTCGTTCCGTTTGCCGTCGACGCAGACCAACAGGCCGGCCGCGCGGGCGTGCTCGATCACGGCGCCGAGCGCCCCCATCCCCGCCGGCCCAAGCTGCTCAAAGAACGCCGCTTGCGGCTTAACGATCGGCGTGAGGTCGGCCACCGCATCAACCACGCCGCAGCAGAAGACGCGGAACGACTCGGCCACCACGGCAGGAGGCGCCTCGGCCTCGGGGCGAATCGCGTCCGGCAGCGAAGCGAGCCGCGGGTCGAGACCGACCATCAGCGGGCTACGCTTGGCGCGGACCGCGGCGGCGAGGGCGTCCATGAAGTGGGGCATCGCTTCCAACCTCGGGAGCCTAGTGTTTGATCGCATGGGTCGGCGGCGCTAGCCAGCACAACCACGGCGGAACGCACGCTGCGATCGCACGCAGAAAGAGTTCAGCTCTTCGCCGCCACGCGGATCTGGCCGCGGGCCCGCATCACCGCTTTGTCGCGGAGCTCGATCTCGTCGGAGCCCGACGCCTTGCGAGAGAGCGCCTCGTCCAGCTTTGCTTGGGCGGCGGCGGCGTCGACCTGGTCGACCGGCAACGCCCGGTCGGTCATGACCGACACGAGGTTGTCGGCCACTTGGACAAACCCGCCGTCGACGTAGAGGCGAGTGAGATCGGAGCCCCACTTCAGGCGGAGCTCGCCGTAGCCCAGGCGCCCGATCATCGGGGCGTGGTTGGCCAGCACGCCGATCTCGCCGTCGAACAGAGGCAGCACGAGCGAATCGCCGTCGGCCTCGAGCACGGTCGCCTCGGGCGTGACCACGGTCACGCGTATCAGGCCGGGGGCGGGGCTGGAGCTGAGGTCTTGTTCTGACATGGCGATTGGCTTTAAGCGGTTAGCAGTTAGCGAGCGGTTGGCCAGCCGTGAGCTAACAGCTAACGGCCAATAGCTAACAGCCGATTACTTCTTGTTCTTCTTCCACTGCTCTTCGGCCTGCTCGATCGGGCCGACGTACATGAACGCGCTCTCGGGCAGGTGGTCCCACTTGCCGTCGCAGATCTCGTTGAAGCTGCGGATCGTGTCGGCAATCGACGTGAACTCGCCGCTCTTGCCGGTGAAGACCTCGGCCACGTAGAACGGCTGCGACAGGAACCGCTCGATGCGGCGGGCGCGGTGCACGATCTGCTTGTCTTCCTCGGGCAGCTCGTCGACGCCGAGGATCGCGATGATGTCTTGCAGCTCGCGGTAACGCTGCAGGGTGGTCTGCACGCGGCGGGCGCAGTTGTAGTGCTCGTCGCCCACGTACTGCGGGTCGAGGATGCGGCTCGACGAGGCGAGCGGGTCGACCGCCGGGTAGATGCCCTTCTCCGAGATCGAACGCTCCAGGTAAAGGAACGCGTCGAGCTGGCCGAACGCCGTGGCGGGCGCCGGGTCGGTCGGGTCGTCGGCCGGCACGTAAACGGCCTGCACCGAGGTGATGGCGCCGTTGTTGGTCGAGGCGATCCGCTCTTGCAGGGCGCCCATCTCGCTGGCCAGCGTCGGCTGGTAGCCGACTGCCGACGGCATGCGGCCCAACAAGGCCGACACCTCGGAGCCCGCTTGCGAGAAGCGGAAGATGTTGTCGACAAACAGCAGCGTGTCGGCGCCGGTCTTGTCGCGGAAGTACTCGGCCATCGTCAGCGCGGAGAGCGCGACGCGGAGACGCGACCCCGGCGGCTCGTTCATCTGGCCGAACACCATGCAGGTCTGGTCGATGACGCTCTTGTCGCCGTCGCCGCCCATCTTGGTCTCTTGCATCTCGAGCCACAGGTCGGTCCCTTCGCGGGTCCGCTCGCCGACGCCGGCGAACACCGAGTAGCCGCCGTGCTCCTTGGCGATACGGGCGATCAGCTCGGTGAGGATGACCGTCTTGCCCAGGCCGGCGCCGCCGAACAGGCCGGCCTTGCCGCCGCGGACGAACGGGGTGAGCAGGTCGACGACCTTGATGCCGGTCTCGAAGAGCTCGGTCTTGGTCGACAGGTCCTTCAGGTCGGGCGCCTTGCGGTGGATCGACCAACGCTCGTCGGCGTTGACCGGGCCGCGGCCGTCGACCGGGTCGCCGGTGACGTTGAACACCCGGCCGAGAGTGGCCTCGCCCACGGGAACCGACACCGGCTCGCCGAGGTCGGTCACGTCCTGGCCACGGACCAACCCGTCGGTCGAGCCCAAGGCGATGCAGCGAACGCGCCCGCCGCCGAGGTGCTGCTGCACCTCGCCGGTGAGGTTGATCGTGATGCCCTTGTGCTCCGAGACGATCTTCACCGCGTTGTAGATCGGCGGCAAAGCGTTCTCAGGAAACTCGACATCGAACGTCGAGCCGATGATCTGCGTGATGCGTCCAACGGTTTGTGTGGCGGTCGACATAAGAGTTAGTAGTTGCTAGTAGCGAGGCGCTAGTTGTTCTCTAGCAAGCCTCTGGGGTGGTGTGTGCGTTTGCGTTCGCGAACAAGTAACTAGCGTTTAGCGACTAGCCACTCATAACTATTAACTGATCGCTTCGACGCCGCCGATCAGGTCCATCAGCTCGTTGGTGATGCGGCCTTGGCGGGCGCGGTTGTACTGCATGCTCAGCTGCTTGATCAGGTCGCCGGCGTTCTCCGTGGCGCCCTTCATGGCGACCATGCGGGCGATCTGCTCGCTCACGGCCGAGTCCAAGAAGCACTTGAACAGCTTGACCTTGAAACTCGTGGGGACAACCTCTTCGAGGATGCTCTCGGGCGACGGCAAGAACTCGTAGGAGGTGTTGGCGCCCTGCTCGGCGGGGTCGGCCGTTTCGGCCACAGCGAGCGAGCCGAGCGGCAGCAGTGTTTCGATCGCCACCGATTGGCGGGCGATGCTCTCGAACCGGGTGTAGACCACGTCCAGGCGGTCGATCTTGCCGGTGATGTACTCTTCCAAGTAGCGGCTGGCGATCTCTTCGACCTGATCGTAACGCGGCTTGTCCTCGAACTGCATGTACTCGACGTCGGGCGAGTGGCCGCGGCTCTTGAACATGCCGATGCCCTTCTTGCCGCTCACCTCGAGGGTGAGCTCGGGCGTGACCTCCTGGAGGTCGGCCCAACGCTTCACGCCGGCACGGACCAGGTTGCCAACGAACCCGCCGCAGAAGCCGCGGTTGGCGGTGAGCACCAACAGCTTGGCCCGCTTGGTCTCCTCGCGGCCCTCCAGCAGAGGGTGGCTGACCTCCAAGCCGGCTCCGGCCAGATCGGAAACGAGCTTGCTCACCTGGTTCGTGTAGGAGGTGGCGGCCGAAGCGCGGTCCATCGCCTGCTTGAACCGCGCGGTGGCGATCAGCTCCATCGTCCGCGTGATCTTCCGCATGTTGCGGACCGATTTGCGGCGTTTGTCGAGTGCTCTAGGGTTGGCCATAGGTAGCTATTGGCTGTTGGCATTGAGTAAGCATCACCGTCAGCTCAATAGCTAACGGCTAAGAGCTAACAGCTCAGTCGCTCTTGAACTGGGTCTTGAACTCGGCGATCGCCGCGTTGATCGTCTCTTTGAGATCGTCGCTGAGGTCCTTCGTGTCGATGATCGCTTGGCGGATCTCCGGCTTCTGGTCGTGCATGAACGTGACGAACTGCTTCTCGAAGGCGCCCACTTCCTCGACCGCCACGTCGTCCAGGTGGCCCTGGGTGCCGGCGTAGATCAAGAGGACCTCGTCGACCGTCTCGAGCGGCTCGTACTGGCCCTGCTTCAGCAATTCGACCATCCGGTAACCACGGTCGAGTTTGGCCTGGGTCTCCGGGTCGAGCTCGGTGCCCATCTGGGCGAACGCCTCGAGCTCGCGGAACGCCGCCAAGTCGAGTCGCAGACCGCCGGCCACCTTCTTCATCGCCTTGATCTGGGCGGCGCCGCCGACGCGCGACACCGAGATGCCGGCGTTCATGGCCGGCTTGACGCCCGCAAAGAACAGGTCCGGTTGCAGGTAGATCTGGCCGTCGGTGATCGAGATGACGTTCGTCGGGATGTAGGCCGAAACCTCGCCCTCGAGCGTCTCGATGATCGGCAGCGAGGTGATCGAGCCTCCACCGAGCTCGGCGGAGAGCTTCGAGGAGCGCTCCAGCAGGCGGCTGTGGCAGTAGAACACGTCGCCCGGGAAGGCCTCGCGACCCGGCGGGCGCCGCATCAGCAGCGACAACTCGCGGTAGGCGACGGCCTGCTTCGAAAGGTCGTCGTAAACGACCAAGGCGTGGCCGCCGTTGAACATGTACTCTTCGGCCATCGCCGTGCCGGCGTACGGGGCCACGTACTGCAGCGGCGCCGGGTCGCTGGCGCCGGCCACGATCACCGTGGTGTAGTCCATCGCGCCGCTGTCGCGGAGCTTCTCGATGATGCCGGCGACGGTCGATTCCTTCTGGCCGACCGCGACGTAGAAGCACTTCACGCCGGAGTGCTTCTGGTTGATGATCGCGTCGATCGCCACGGCGGTCTTGCCGGTCTTGCGGTCGCCGATGATCAGCTGACGCTGGCCGCGGCCGATCGGCGTCATCGCGTCGATCGCCTTGATGCCGGTCTGCAGCGGCTCGTGCACGGGCTGACGCTCGGCGATGCCCGTGGCGATCACTTCCATCGGGCGCCGCTTGGAAGTGTTGATCGGGCCCTTGCCGTCGAGCGGCTCGCCGAGCGGGCCGACCACGCGGCCCAAGAGCTCGTCGCCGACCGGCACGCTAAGGAGCTGGCCGGTGCTCTTAACCTCTTCGCCCTCGGAGATGGCCAGGTAGTCGCCCAGGATGATGACGCCGACCGAGCTCTCTTCGAGGTTGAACGCCAGGCCCGTCACGCCGCTGGCGAACTCGACCATCTCGCCGGCCATAACGCCACTCAGGCCGTAGACGCGGGCGATGCCGTCGCCGACTTCCAGCACGCGGCCGACCTCGCGGACGTCGATCTGGGCGTCGTAGTTGGCGATCTCCTGCTGGATGACCGAGGCGATCTCGTCGCTATTGAACTTCATCGCGTTTCTCCGAGAGCCCGCCGGCTTCGCCCTTAGGGACGAGGGCCGCTGCGGGGTTCGTTTCGATTGAGTTGGTTTAGGCTTGTATCTGATTCAGGAAGACAGGGACGCGGACGAACACGGATGCAGAAGGTAAACACCGATCTACTGGACTCAAGATCTTGGTCGGTTACTTCCTAACCTTCTTCTTTCATCCGCGTTAAATCCGTTCGATCCGCGTTCATCCGCGTCCCATTCTTGCGGCAGCGTCTTTGTTCTAAAAAACTCCCTCACGCCTCGGCGTAGAACCGCTCGGGGTGGGTCTCGATCGCGTCGATCGTCTGGTCGACGATCGCGCGGTGGGCCTTTTTAAACGCGGTGCGTAGCGAGCCGTCAAACACCGTGTCGCCCACACGGATCTCGACGCCGCCGATCATCTCCGGGTCGACCGCCGTCACGAGCACCGGCTCGAAGCCGAGTTTCGCGCCGATCGCCTGCCCGATTTCGCTGAGCAAAGCGGGGTCGGCCGGGTCGGCCGTGGTGACACGCACCTCGACACGCCCCAACGCCTCGTTGTGCAGCATGCGCGCCTGGCGAGCGACCTCGCCGAGCAGCACGATGCGTTCGTGGGCCGAAAGCACCTTCATCAGGTTCAGCACGGCGCCCTGCACGCGGCCGCCGAAGACCCGATCGACCATCGCCACCCGATCCTCGTGCTCGAGGAACGCCGAGCCGAGCGCCTCGGTAAAGCGAGGGTGAGCGGCGAGCGCTTCACGCTCGACCGCCACGAGCTCGTCCACCGCCGACTGCACGTCGTCGCCGGCAGACTCCAGGGCGCCGAGGAACCCACGGGCGTAGGTTTTGGCGATCTGCTGCTCGGTGACGTCGAACTTCGACTCGCTGAGTTCTTCGCCTGGGCCGCTCGGCATGGCAAAGGTTTCCTTGAAGGAGGCACCCGGCGGTTAAACCGGCGGCCAGAGTTTCAGTTGCTGTGGGTCGCGATCAGTTGCTGCTAAAGCGACCGAGGGCCTCGCGGACAATCTCGTTGCGGCGGTCGGGCGTGATGTCTTGCTTGACCACCTTGCCCGCCAAGTCGATCGCCAGACCGGCCGACTGCTCGGCAAGCTGACGAACGGCCGAGTCGCGGGCCTGGTCGATGTCGCGGACCACGCGGTTCCGCTCGCTGTCGGCTGCCGCCTTGGCCTCGGCCAGGATGTCGGCCTTGGTCGCCTCGGCGTCGCGGCGTGCCTCTTCCAAGAGCCCACGCACCTCGTCGGCGGCGCCGGCGAGCTGCTTGGCGTGGGCGTCCAAGAGGTTCTTGGCCTCCTCGTGCTTGGCGGCGGCTGCCGCCAGGTCGCCGGAGATCTTGTCCTCGCGGGCTTGCAGGCCCTCGATGATCGGACCCCAAGCGACTTGCTTCAGCACAAACGCCAGCCCCAAGAAGACGGCCAGGGTCCACAGCGCCAAGTCGGTGTCGACCTCGAGTGGATCGGGCGACCCGCCTGCGTGCGACGCATGGACGTCCTCCCCATGCTCGGCGTCGTCGTGCTCGGCCACGTTAGGATCGACTTCGCCGGCCGGCGTCGCATCCCCTTCGTTGTCTTGCGCGTACGCCACGGGCGTGGCGAGGCTCAGCGTCACGGCGACACAGAGCCCGAGCAAGAACGGGGCCAACCAAGCGGCGCCGGGCCGTGAAGCCCCACACCTATCAATGCTGCGAACCATTTTAAAACGGTCTCCCAAAGGACCCGAACGGACGCGCGAAGCGACCGCCGGCAACGGCGCAAAAGCCTATAGCCAACACCAGCCGTGGCCATGGCCTCGGGCCGAATACCCGCCTGTTAGGCGGGCGTCGCGGCCCAAGACCCGCGACGACTAGAGCACGAACGCGATCAGAATCAGCCCGAAGAAGGCGGCGCCTTCGATCAGGGCGGCCGCGATCAGCATGCCGGTCTGGATGTTTCCAGAGGCCTCGGGCTGACGCGAGATCGCCTCGACGGCCTGACCGCCGATGCGGCCGATGCCGAGCCCGGCCCCGATGATCACAATGCCCATGCCGATGGCGCCAAGGTCCATAGCCCCGGTGGCGGCGCCGTCTTGCGCCGAAGCGGGCGAGGCGAGCAACGAGACGGCCGCACAGACGACCGCGGTGCGAATCCAATTAGTCACGGATCGATCTCCCAGTGAGTATTTAGCGGAGTCAGGGGCGCGTCGCCCCCCACTGAACAGGTCAGTGAGGATGGACCGCCGCGCCGATGAACAACGCCGACAAAAAGGTGAAGATGTAAGCCTGTAAGAAGGCGACAAAAAGTTCCATGCAGCTGAGCGCCACCGCCGCTAGAACGCTGGCGAAAGTGACGCCCCAGGCGATCGCGGCCATCTGGGCCGCCGCCGCGCCGATGAACCCGACCACCACGGCCAGGATCAAGTGGCCGGCCAACATGTTGGCGAGCAAACGAATGGCGAGCACTAAATGCTTGAGCAGCAGTCCAAAAACCTCGATGACCCAGATCATCGGCACGAGGAAAACCGCCATTGGCTTCGGCACGTCCATGTGGGGCGCCTGGGCCTTGAGGAAGCCGACCGGGCCGAGTTCAGCCATCCCCGCCGCCACCACGGCGCCGAAGGTCACCAGGGCCATCATGCCGGTCATCGCCAACGCGCCGGTCGGCGATCCCATCCAGGGGACCATGCCGAACAGGTTGCAGCCCAAGATGAAGAAGAACATCGTCCACAAGAACGGCAGGAAGCGGTCGCCGTCCTTCCTGCCAATCGCGGCGTATACGACTTCGTCGCGGATGTAGATCAAGAACACTTCAAGCAGGTTAGCGAGCCTGCCCTTGGGCGCCCTGCCCCCCTTGAGGGTTGTGGCGAGCCAGCCGAACAACACCACGCAGATGATCGCCACGGCGAGCTCGATGACCATGAACTTCGTCAGCACGAAGTTTGGCAGCCTCAACGAATTGTCGATCACCGCCACGCCGGTGTTGGTCTCGGCGATCGGCTGGTAGTCGTTGTCGATGTGCGGGTGGGCGACGCCCTCGCGTTCCTTGGCCAGGGGCTGCGGCAACGCCAGGTGCCCTGTTTCGTCCGCACCGAACCACCCACGAGGGAAGTGGAAGTACGTTGCGTCTTGGGCGTGGCCGAAGAGCTCGCTCGGTGCTAAGGGGTCGCTGGCCATAGAGACTGTTGTGTTGTGGCGGGCGTTAGTGTTGAGCGTTCGACGCGGCGATGCGTGAGTGTGCCAACCGTTGCGGCCAGCAATTCGCTGCCAGACAGGCTGGCGATGGTCTTGTCAGGCGATGGTCGATGCGGGCGAACAGGTTCGCTCGCCAGCGGCGGGTTGGTCGATGGCGGCGGCGACCACGTCGGCTCCCACCCAGGCTAAGTACAACGGCGCGAAGTAAATCGCGTGCTCAATCCCCAGTGGCTCTTCGAAACCAACAAGCCCCGGGGCGGATTTGGCGACCACCAGTGCGGCGAAGGCCAGTAACGTGCGAGCCGTCATCGTGGCGGCCATGCTAACGACCGGGCCGCCAGCTGCTAGCCCCCCCACCGCAAAATCGACCGATGTCGCCACGACCAGCATCACGCAGCCAAGCTTGGCGACGTACGACATGCCCTCACTACCGAGCTGCAAGTGCGCGAAAGGCAAGCAGACCACGGTCGCCATGAGGATCATGGCCGAGGTCGTCAGCACGCGCCGGAGTGTGGTTTGGCGAAGCATGAAATCCGAGCCGCCGGAGCGGCAAAGATCGTTACGGACGGTCGTGGGGGAGTGGCGGATCGCTGGGCGAGTCGTCGCCAATGGTTTTGTTCTTCGTGTCGCCCACGCCAATCAGCATGGCGAGGCGCCAGATGCCGTAGGCGAATCCCAGCGCGGATCCAATCAGGGTGCACCAAGGCAACGTTTCCAGACCGCGGTCGATGGCGTATCCGAGCAGGCCCGGTACGAACATCGAAATCGTGACCCCAGTCACCCGCGACGCCTGTCGATGGGCCCGGATGATCGCGTCCCGTTGTTCAGGGGTGATCACCCAAGCCCTTTGCCTGCTAGCTTCCCAACGGTCGGCTATGGGACATGTCTATCAGTCTGTCCGGCAGTCGTTAAACTGTACCGGTGAAACACTTTACAGCGAAAAAACGCTGGATTCGGGCTCGTTGCGGCCGAAGCGTTGTCTCGTCGCTGAAGGGCCCATCGTGCCCCTGCAAACTGTTTGTGTCAATGCCCTTGGGGCGATTTCGTGCCATTTTTCACAAAGTCTTCGCTGTCTTCATCAGCTCACGGCAGTTGGCGTCGCAATATCGCTGTAAACTGCTGCCTATAAAGTGTTTACGCGTTATTCCCGCGAGGGCCTCATATTCGCAAAAATTTGCATTTTCGGCGTTTCCAACTAGGCTGGAGGTTCCTTTTCAGCAGTGTCCCTAGCTCTGCTGGCCGGTCTGCCTGATTCGCACGGACTTAGCGTCTGCTCACCGGACGGCCCCCTTAACGGGCCACCCAGGCTTCCCTCTCCCCCCAGCGAATCGCACGGTACTGCTCGACGGATGGGCCCTGCTGCTTCAGCAGCGCGGCGACCGTCACGCTAGCGAGCCCTCCGCCCGAATCGGCCCCCATCTGAAGCGCCCCCCATGATGACCGCCAATAAACTCCACTCTTACACCTGCAAAGACCTCGCTCAGATGGCCCGCAATGAGGGGGTGACGGGCTGGCACGCGATGCGGAAGGACGAGCTCATCGAGGCGCTCATCAAAACCGCCCGACGCAGCCGGCGTACCGGTGGCGACCCCGCCGCCAAGGGCGAGCGTGGCCGCGAAGTCATCGAAGGATCACGTTCAGAGAAGCTCAACAGGGAGGAGAGCGTTCGCCAAGCGGGCAAGATTTCGGCCAAGCGGCGCCAGGCTCAAAAGCAGCTCGATCTGATCCACCAGAAAATGGCCAAGGCAAAAGACCTCAGCTGTGCGGCGGGCGATCAGAACGACGAAGCCAGCGGCGACCGCCTGGTGATGCTTGTTCGCGACCCTTATTGGCTGCACGCTCATTGGGAGATTGCCCCCTCGGGCGTTCAGCGGGCCAAATCGTCGCTCGGCCAATTCTGGCACGCCGCCCACCCGGTGCTGCGGGTGCTGCAAGTCGACGAGAGCGGCGCTACGCTCAGCCGCCGCGAGATCCGGATCCACGGCGGCGTGAGCAACTGGTACATCGACGTCGCCGACCCGCCGTGCCAGTTCCGCGCAGAAGTCGGCTACGCCGTCGAGGGGGGCGACTTTTACTGCCTCGCACGCAGCAACACCGTGACGACCCCGGCGCCCGGATCGGCCGACATGGTCGACACGAACTGGAGCGACGTGGCCGAGAAGGCCGACCAGATCTACGCGATGAGCGGGGGCTACTCGCACGGTGGCGTGAGCATCGAGCTGCAGGAGCTGCTCGAAGAGCGTCTGCGGCGGCGGCTCGGCCGGCCCTCGCAAACCCGCTACGGGCACGCGGTCGATCCCTCACGCGGCAGCGAGATGGAGCTGGCGCTCGACGCCGAGCTGGTGGTTTACGGCTCTTCGGACCCGCACTCGCACGTGACGGTGATGGGTGAGCCAGTGGCGGTGGGCGACGACGGCTCGTTCGTCGTGAAGATGCACCTGCCCGACCGGCGCCAAGTGATCCCGGTGGTGGCGAGCTCGGCCGACGGCGTGCAGCAACGCACCGTGATCTTGGGCGTGGAGCGTAACACCAAGGAACTCGATCCGCGCTACCGCGATGTGGCGACCAGCTGACCACCCTCCGGCCTCTCGGCGATGCGTGCGGCCAAGAATCGCGTCGCAGCCGCCGTTTCTGAGCCCGGAGCGTTCGGCTACGATTGAGGAAGCAGGCCCGCACGTCGGCTGTCGTCACGCTTCCCCGAGCCCCACGCGATCCCTTGTCGCCTGACATACGCCCGATCCTCAACGACTGGCCCTTCGAGCCGAACGATGTCACCGTGCGCATCGTTACCGCCGGCGACGGCGTCGAGCTCTTGCAGATGCGGCTCGACCTGGGGCTCTTGCAAATGGAGCTGAGCGGCCGGCCCGACGGCGCCCGCATCCAGAACCACGAATCGCTGCTCGACCTTCACCGGACCCTGCAGAAGCGGCAAGAAGAGGAAGGCCCCGAAGACGCGCCGCCCTACCTGCTAGAGCCCGAAGACTGCGCGGCGCTGATGCGCGAGGGGGCCCAGTACTACCACCGCTATGTCGGTTTCTGGAAACTCGGCCGCTACGAGTTGTGCGCCCGCGACACCGAACGCAACCTGCGGCTGTTCGACTTCGTTCGCGAGCACGCCCGCCACGATCGCGACAAGATGCAGTTCGACCAGTGGCTGCCATACGTGGCGATGATGCACGCGCGCGCCGTTGCCACGCCGCTGGCGTCGATGAAACAATTCACCGCCGCGATCGGCGCCATCGACGCCGGAATTCGGCGGATCGAGCAATTCCTGGCCGAGTACAACCGCGAGGCGCAAGCCGATCAAGTGAACGAGTTGCTGTTCCTCAAGCGATGGCGCCGGGAAATCGCCGCGCTCGCCGAAGAGGACGCCCCGGCGGCGCAGCTGGCTCTCGCCCGGATCGAACAAGAAATCGAGGAGCCGGAAGACCCGATCCAGACGCTCAAGCGCGAGCTTGATGAGGCGATCGCGGCGGAACGCTACGAAGACGCCGCCGGGCTCCGCGACGAGATCCAGCGACTCGAAGACCCGCCGCCCCCCGGCGCGGGGCTCGGTTAACCATAGAGTTCCTATGCCGATGAAGACCGCACCAGCAACCAACGCCGCCGAGAACGCCACGACCGAAGCCGCCGAGCGGCTTGTCGAAGCGATCCGCCCGCTGGGCTCGTGCGCGGTCGCCTTCTCGGCCGGGGTCGACAGCGCGGTCGTGCTGATGGCGGCCCGGCTGGCGCTCGGCGCGGAACATGTGGTCGCCATTACCGGCGTTGGTCCGGCGCTGGCCGAGGGCGAACTCGATGAGGCGCGCCGCGTCGCCGAGGCTGTCGGCGTGCGGCACGTCGAGGCGCCGACCGACGAGATCGAGCGGCAAGGCTACGTGGCGAACGCCCCCGACCGCTGCTTCCATTGCAAGACCGAGCTGTATGGCAAGATGGCGCCTCTCGCCGAGCAACTCGGCCTGGCGGCGGTGCTCAACGGCGCCAACGCCGACGACGCCGGCGACCACCGCCCCGGCATGCGAGCGGCCGACGACTACGGCGTGCGTAGCCCGCTGCTCGAGTGCGGCATCGGCAAAGCGACCGTTCGCGCGATCGCGTCGCACTGGGACCTGAGCGTGTGGGACAAACCGGCCAGCCCCTGCCTGGCGAGCCGGATCGCTTACGGCGAGAGTGTCACCGCCGAGAAGCTCGCCCGCATCGACGCCGCCGAACGGCGGCTCCGTTCGCTCGGGCTCAAGCAGGTGCGTGTGCGGCTGCACCCGGGCGACGTGGCGCGGATCGAGGCGCCGCTCGACGCGATCCCGATGCTTGCTGCCGAGGAGAACCGCGTGCGGCTGGTGGCTTGGTTCCGCGAGCTCGGATTCAAGGCGGTCGCCTTGGACCTGAGCGGGTTTCGGTCCGGCAGCCTCAACGAATTGGTCGAGCTTTCTTGACTTGAATCACCGATGGCCGAGCTAGCCATTGCTGATCCACGCCCCGCTCCAGCCACTCCCCCTAAATTGCCAGCTTTTGCTCTCTTGGCGGCGTGGGGTTTATCGCCCATGAGCCGGCTTGACAATCTCGCTCGAATTTTCTTGGAGCCTCGCGATAGCAGTGGTAAAATCCGCGGCGCTGGAGGAAACGAAAGCCGACGCCCATGGGCTCGGCGCTGGCGTCTGCGGTAACTGCAAACACTCGCGCTTGGCCCCCACCGTGACTCTACCTCCTGTACGGGTTGAGCTCACATGGCGCCGGGGGCCTTGGGCCTGCTGAACTCTTTTGCTCCCTCGAGCTTGTCGCCCGTTGCGCCGCCGCGCAGCGGGCTCGGGTCTACGTTTCTGAAGCTTGTGTGGAGAGTGCGAGATGCCCCAGGGCACGATTAAAAAGCTGACTGAAAAAGGGTTTGGGTTCATCGAAGGGGAGCGTGGCGACATCTTCTTCCACCACTCGTCGGTGGAGGGTGTGCCGTACGACGATCTCCGCGAAGGGCAATCGGTCGAGTACTCCGAGGGCGCCGGCCCGAAGGGTCCGCGGGCCGAAAACGTGAAGGTGCTTGAATAAGCCCGCCGCGTTGCGCAAATCGCCTGCGAACAAACACGACCACGTCGGCCTCCAAGGCCGGCGTGGTTTTTTCGTGGCTGCTCGACTGCGCCGCTGCTCGACTGCGCCGCTACTCGACCGGCGCCGCTGACGAGGCCGACGCGAGCACGGCGTCGGCCAGCGGGTTGAGATAATTCTCCGCGATCCACGCAACCGCGTCGACACAGACCGCGTCGCCGAAGCCAAACAACGCCTGGTTGAGCGGCGCGGTGACGCGGTAGCCGTCGGCGCCCATCAGCCGCGCGCACTCCGTGGCGTTGAGCAGCCGCACGCGGTACTCCCCTTTGCCGGCCTGGAAGAGGATCTGCCGGCCGCTGCCCCCCTTGGGCGTGCGCAGGCAGCCGGCGAGGCCGTCGGTTCGCAGCTCGGCCATCGACTTGCCTTTACGGACCCGGCGGAAGACCGTGCCGAAGCTGAGCGACTTTCCGGCGATCATCTTGTCGGCTTCCGCGCGATGGCGTTCGCTCATCTGGCCCAGCAGGTATTCGGACCGTTCGCGGCTCCACCACTGCGGCGAGTCGCTTGGCAGCCTCTCAAGGATCGACTCCAAGGGCGTGGCGCCGTAAGGAGGCAGTTCGGGCAACGCGGCGAGGCGCCAGCCGAGCTGCGGCGAGCGTCGGATCGCCTCGACCAGCTTCGCGCTGCGGAGCGGCGACGGCGCAAGGTCGTCGGCGTCGATCGCCGGCAGGTCGGGCTCCACGCCACGGCTGCCAATGACAAACAGCCGCGGCCGGCTCTGCGGCGTGAAATGGGCGGCGTCGATCGTCAGGGCGTCGACGGTGTACCCCAGGTCGCCGAGCGCGGCGAGGGCCGCGAAAAAGTCTTCGCCGTTGTGCGAAGTAAGGAAGCCGGTGACGTTCTCGACCAGCACGATTGGCGGCCGCCGGTCGCCCATCCCCTCCAAGAGCGCGTGCCAGCCCCAGAAGGCCGACGACTCGCCGCTGTTGAGCCCCCGCCGGCCGCCGGCTAGCGACAGATCAGTGCACGGGAACGACGCGTGCGACAGCAGAGTGGTCGGCACACGCTCCGGCTCGATGGCCAGCTTGTGGACGTCTTCAAGCAGGTAGTGCGGCGAAGGGCCGAAGTGCCCGTCGTGCATCGCAAGCTTCTTCGGATCGAGGTCGTTGGCCAGGGTCACCTCCCACCCGGCCCGCTCCAGCCCCATCCGCGCAAGCCCCACCCCGGCAAAGAACTCGGCCGCCGTCCGCCCGGGTGCGGGCGGCGGCGCGGGCGAGGCATCGAAGAGGGGGCGTTGGGCTTCCATGCCGACTAAGGATACACGCGCGAAGGGCGGAGAAGAATCGGACGCGGATCAACGCCGATTGAGCGGTTTCTAAGGAATTCAACGGTCCGCCCAGTAGCCGGGCTGCATCGCGACGTGCGGAAATGCGACGATACGGATGTGGTCGGCTGCGACCTCGTAGATTAGCAGGTAAGGAAAACCGGCGGCGATCCGCCGTCGCCAGCGTTGATGATGGATCAAGGGTTCGTAGTAACTCCACCGCAACGGCGCCGACTCCACTTCTTCAAGCAGGGCGTCGATTTCATCCGCAATCTGTGTCGCGAGTTCCTCCGAGATCGCCGCATAGTAGTCGATAGCGCGAGCCATCTCCTCGCGAGCGAGCGGATGGACGACGAGCATCACGACTCACTTTTCCGGGAGATGCGAGAGCGTAATTCGGCGCGCACTTCGGACCAGGGGATACCGATGACCTCCCCCGAGTCCATCTCGGCGGAGCGCCGCTGAACCTCTTGGGCGATTTCGTCGTCGCTCAGCTTGGGCCTGCGGGCAGCGGCGAGGCTGTCGAGCAACCGGTTGGCTAGATCGGCGCGACGATCGGGCGGCAATGCGAGAGCCGAACTAAACAGGTCGTCGTTGGATATACTCACGGTGGACTCCTGAAGGAGAGCAGCGGGCTATCTACAATAGTAACCTTAGCTTGATGCCGATGGAGCAAGCTGGAACTAAGGTTCGACGGGAATCGTATGATCCAATAGAACGTAGTGAAATTCCTCCTCGTAATAGTCTAGATTTCCAAGGAGACGCGCGAACTTGTCGTGCCCCAAAAAACCTGCCAAACCCGCGACTCCCCATTGGAAGTCTTCAAAATTGCCGGTATTCGCCAGCAACGGCGATAAGCGACTGGCGCCTATAGTAGCCGCTTCCCGAAAGTCGTCTTCGATCTCGTCTAGGCACTCGGCGTAGCCTTCGCGTTCAGCGAATGCGTAGACAACACCTGCATGAGAGAGCAAGGCCAGCTGCATCGAATTGTTAACTTGACTGCTCAGTTCAATCAGGTGGGGAGCCACGGCGTACATGGCGCTGGACGTATCGCCTTGATGTTGGACTGCATTGATGATCTCTCCCAATCTCTCGTTTGTGAGCGACTTGGCTGCGTAAGCTTCGTGAAGCCATTGACGTAGTTCAACAGAATCTCCGTAGCAATCTTTGAGAAGGTTCCAAATCGGGTTTTTCAGCGGTAGAGCCATTTGATTAGGACCATGCATCCAATTCAATTATTTGGGACAGCAGTTCCTCTCCCCAACAACTTGCCCCCCCTTCCAACGCCTCCTGTCACTCGTCCGTCACGCACCCCTCGCTCGCCGACTTCACGTTCTTGATGTACTTGTAGAGCGTGCCGCGGGTCGCCTTGAACGGCGGCGGGGTCCAGGCCTTCTTGCGTTCGGCGAACTCCTCGGCCGACACGTCGACCGTGATCTGGTTCTTCTCTGCGTCGACGGTGATCTTGTCGCCGTTCTTCACCAGGGCGATCGGCCCCCCCTCCTGCGCTTCGGGCGTCACGTGGCCGACGATGAACCCGTGTGAGCCGCCGCTGAAGCGGCCGTCGGTCATCAGGGCCACGTCCTTGCCGAGGCCGGCGCCCATGATCGCGCTGGTCGGAGTGAGCATCTCCGGCATGCCGGGCCCCCCCTTGGGGCCCTCGTAGCGGATGATCACCACGTCGCCCTTAGCGATCTTCTTTTCCTCCAACGCCTGGAGCATCGCCTCTTCACTGTCAAAGCAGTTCGCCGTGCCAGAGAAGACAAGGCCCTCCTTGCCGGTGATCTTCGCCACGGCGCCGTCCGGGCAGAAGTTGCCGCGCATCACGCGCAGGTGGCCGGTCGCCTTGATCGGGTTGTCGATGGGGCGGACGACCTCCTGCCCCTCCTCGAGCCCGGGCAGCTCGGCGAGGTTCTCGGCCACAGTTTTGCCCGTAACGGTCATGCACGAGCCGTCGATTTTGCCCGCTTCAAGCAGCAGCTTCATCACCGCCGGCGTGCCGCCCACTTTGTGCAAGTCTTCTTGGACGAACCGGCCGGAGGGCTTCAGGTCGGCCAGCAGCGGCGTGCTGTCGCTCACGCGCTGGAAATCGTCAATCGTTAGGTCGACGTCGACACTGCGGGCCATCGCCAGCAGGTGCAGCACGGCGTTGGTCGAGCCCCCCTCGGCCATGATGAGCACCATCGCGTTCTCGAACGCTTGGCGGGTCATGATGTCACGCGGCTTGATGTCTTTCTCCAAGAGGTGACGAATCGCGGCGCCCGCTTTGAGGCACTCCTCGAGCTTGGCGGGGTCCTCGGCCGGGATGCTGCTCGAGTAGGGGAGGCTCATGCCCATCGCCTCGATCGCCGAGGCCATCGTGTTGGCCGTGTACATACCGCCGCAGGCGCCGGCGCCGGGGCAGCTCTTGCGGACGATCTCTTTGCGCTCATCCTCCGTGATCGTGCCGGCCAGGTACTCGCCGTAGCACTGGAACGCCGAGACGATGTCGCGTTTCTCGTCCGAGCCCCCACCATCCGAAGAACGGCGCTTCGTGAAGCCGGGTTTGATCGTTCCGCCGTAGACCATCAGCGCCGGGCGGTTGAGCCGGCCCATCGCCATCAGGCAGCCCGGCATGTTCTTGTCGCAACCCGGCAGGGCCACGAGGCCGTCGTACCACTGGGCGCCCATGACGGTCTCGATGCTGTCGGCTATGAGGTCACGCGACTGCAGGCTGAAGCTCATGCCATCGGTGCCCATCGAAATGCCGTCCGACACGCCGATCGTGTTGAACCGCATTCCGACACAACCGGCCGGGCCCATCCCCTCTTTGACCTTGGCCGCCAGGTCCAGCAGGTGCATGTTGCAGGTGTTCCCCTCGTACCACACGCTGGCGATGCCGACCTGCGGCTTTTGCATGTCTTCGTCGGTGAGGCCCGTGCCGTAGAGCATCGCCTGGCTGGCGCCTTGCGACTTGGGCTGCGTGATCTTGCTGCTGTACTTGTTGAGCATAAGAGGGGGTGAGGAGTCGGGGATCGGGGGTCAGGGGGACGGGTACAGGCCCGAAATCAGAAGGGCTATTCTAATGGCTCCCGGCCCGGCGGCGCAGGGCCAAGATTCCTTCCTAGATCGGCACAAATGAGCCTCAAAACGCCTAAGTTTATCTACTTCGACCTCGGCAACGTGCTGGTCACTTTCTGCAACGAGCGGATGTGCCGCCAGATGGCCGCCGTGGCGAACGCCCCGATCGAGCGGGTTTACGAGGTCTTGTACGGCGACGCAGCCGGCGCCAACGACCTGACCGACACGGTCCAATGGAGGTTCGAAGCGGGGCGGTTTTCCGGCCACGAGTACTACGAGCACGTGTGCGAACTGCTCGGCGCTAGGCCCGAGCGGTCCGCTCTGGCGTTCGCCTGCGCCGACATGTTCGAGCCGATCGACGCCTCGATGCGGCTGGTCGAGCGTCTGGCGGCGGCCGGATGCCGGTTGGGGCTGCTATCGAACACGAACGCCTGGCACTGGGAGCACTTGCTGGACGGCCGCTTCGCGGCATTGAACAACGCGTTCGAACTCGAAGTGACCAGCTTCGGCGCCCAAGCGATGAAGCCCGACCCGACGATCTATCTTCACGCCGCCCAGGCGGCCGGCTGCGATCCCGAAGAGATCTTCTTCACGGACGACCGCCCCGAAAACGTCGAGGGCGCCCGCAAGGCGGGATTCGACGCCGAGCGTTTCGAATCAACCGAACTGCTGATCGACCACCTGCGCCAACGAGGTGTGAGCGGGGCGTAGACCATCCAACGGCTACCGCAGCCGCCGAGGGTAGTCGTCGGTCTCCCCCATCTGCCCTGGCAACCGCGACGCGCGCCTCGAATCACCCGCCGCCTCGGGTCCTAGAGCGGTTTGCTCATTAGTGTAGACGCTCGGCTCGCAATCGGCGTCATGGCTTCGTCAGCCTGCATCGACAATGCACCGCATTGCCTGCTTCGGCTTCCTCGCCACGCCGCCTATCGCTTCCCCGCTCGTCCACACCAATTCGAAAAACGCTCTAAGGCCGGTAGCTTGCCAAGAGCGCACGAAAAAAGCCGGCCCCACGATCGGGGCCGGCTCTGAATAGCTCTTTTCGCTCGCTAAAGGCGAGGCTCAGGAAACCATGTCCTTGAGCTTCTTGAGCGGGCGGATCTTCACGACGTTCTTGGCGGGCTTGGCCTTGAAGATCGTCGGCTCCTTGGTGAAGGGGTTGATGCCCTCACGCTCCTTGGTGGCCGGCTTGTGCTGGACCGTGACCTTGCACAGACCGGGCAGCGCAAACATCTTGGGCGCGCCACGACCGGTGAGCGACTTCTGGATCTCGGCGTCGAGCGCCTCGAAGACCGAGCCGACCTGCTTCTTGGTCAGGCCGGTGGCGTCGGCGATGTTCGAGTAGATTTCCGTCTTGGTCGGGGGCTTGGGGGCGGCTTTCGCCATGGGGTCGGATCCTCCTGTAAAACACCGAATTGTCAGCGGTTATTAAATGCTAGCCGTTTTGCTGTGCTGGCGAACCGTTGCGTGATTAAAGCGGACGCGGTCGCACGAACACAAGCCGGAAAATGCCCTAAAGCCCGAGAAACACGGGTATTTCGGGCCCAATCACTGCAAAAACGTCGGTAAAAACCGTCTCAACCCCCTTCACAAGGGGCTCATCAGCTCATCGACATCGGAGCAAAGAAAACGTAAACCAATAAGCCACAATGACTTATCGACCATCCGAGGCGATGACCGCAAACAAGCATAGCCCATGATTCGCTGCAAAGGCAGCCGGCACGGCATTCGTCCCAAATCATTGTCGCCGCCCAAGATCGCTCGTATATTTACGTTAACCACTACCAGTTAACAACTTACGCCTCCTCGATCGGTCTCCGCCCCGCGGCAATCCGTCTTCGCCCTCGGCAAGTTTCTGACTACAACGGGCCTGTCGTGGCCGGCGTCGCCGGCCTTGGGCTCAGGCGTGAGACCCTTTCTCCCCCGCAGAATCGTCTTGTTCAATGCAACGAGTTCGGCGGCCGCCAGGCGCCTAGCCGCCGTGGGGCTCTTAGCCGCGGCAGCGGCAGGCACAGCGGGATCGCTGCCCTGTTTCAGCCCGACGGCTTACGCCGGGCGCCACGCCGCCGCTGCCAGCGAAGACGAGCTGAGCGAACTCTACTACGGATCCCAGCTCCCGACCGACCGCAACGCGAGCCGCTCTCTGACGGTCGCTCGCGACCTGATCGCACAGCAAAAGCCGAGCGAAGCGACGCCCTTGCTGCTCAGTCTGCTGCGGCGGCGCGAAGACTGCCTGACAGCCGACTCGGCTTCGGCGAAGAGCGTCAAAAGCGAAGCCGCCGCTCTGCTCGCCAGCCTCGAAGGGGGCGGCCGCCGCGCTTACGAGGCGCTCGCCGAGGCCGAGGCAGGCCGACGGCTCAGCAAGGCGTACGCCGAGGGCGATCGGGCGGCCGTGGCCGCGATCGCCCGCGAGCTGCCGTCGCTCGAAGCCAGCCGCCTGGCCTGGCTGGCTTGGTCGCGCCTTGCAGCCGAGCATGGCTGCTACCAGACCGCCGCCCTGGTGCTCGAGCGCGCCCTGGACGCGGAGAGCTTCGCCGACGAAGAGCGGCAGCAACTCGCCCTGCAACTGGCTTCGCTGTGGGTCCGGTCGGGCGACGCGGCACGGGCGACCGACTCTCTCAAGCGGTTCGGCGTGAAGGGGCCGGCCATCGATTCTTTCGCGCCAAACGCCATCGCCGGCGCCCCGGTTGATTGGCTCTCCCAACAAACCGATCGAGCGACCGAGCGTTGGCTCGAGACGGGGGCGGCGAGAAACTGGGTAACCGGCGGCGGGGGGCCACGGCGCAACCCTCGCAGCAGGGCCGGCCTGCCACACGTTTGGCCCCGCTGGGCGGCCCGGCTCGACGTGGACGGCAAAGGCCCCGACGAAACGCTCTTGAAAGAGGCGCGCCGCAAGGGGGGCGTCCTCTCGCCGGTCCTCGGAGCCACGGTCTTCGGCGAACTGGTCGCGGCCCGCACGCCGGGCGGTCTGGTGGCGTTCGACTTCGCCTCTGGCAAACGGTTGTGGGAGTCGCGCGACCCGATAGCTAGCGGCGACTCCTCCGAAATGTCGGCCGCCGTGCGCAGCGAAACCCTTGTGGAATCGAACCGCGTGGCGGGTGGCGTCTCGACCAATGGCGATCTGCTCTACGTCGTGAGCTCGCTCTCCGCCCCGGCGCCAGAAAAGACACTCTGGCGAAATGTTGTGCAGAACCGCATGCAACGCTCAGGCCAAGCAAGGGGCAATCGCCTGGTGGCGTACGACCCCCGGTCGGAAGGCAAGATCGCTTGGTCCCTGGGGGGCGAAGGAACCGAAGGCCCGCTTGCCGAGGCGTTCTTCCTCAGCGCTCCGCTCCCCATCGAGGACCGGCTGTGGGTGCTCGCCGAGTTGCAACAAACGGTCGTCTTGCTCGAGCTCGACGCGGCTACGGGCGAGCCGTTGTGGCGGCAAACGCTCGTGGGGGTCGAGCAAGGAGTTAAGTCGAACGCCTCACTGCGGCTGCTCGGCGCCGAGCCGAGCATCGCGGGCGACTTGGTCGTCTGCCCCACCGGCTCGGGCGTGGTCGTTGCGATCGACCGGCTGACGCGAACGATCGCCTGGAGCACGCGTTTGCCGGTCGACCCTGACGAAGTGCGCCCCGGTCCCCCCCGTTCGTTGCGTCAAGGCCGTCGCGAGGGCCTCCACTCGCTCGACCGCGACGCTTGGCGACACAGCAGGGCGGTTGTCGAGGGCGATCGCGTGGTCGTGGCGAGCCACGAATCGCAACAGCTGCACGGCGTCGAATTGGCGACCGGCCGCATGGTTTGGTCGCGACCCTACCTGAAGGGCCACCTGATGGCCGCCGCGGCGAATCAGGTGGCGGTGTTCGCCACCCAAGACTCTCTCGTGGCGTGCCAACTGAGCGATGGCGCCGTGGCGTGGCGGGTGGATCTCGATGCACCGCCCGCGGGCGCTGGGCTCGTGGCGGGCGACATGTTTTACCAGCCGCTGGTCGGCGGCCGACTGCAACGCGTTTCGCTCGATGGCGGCGAAGCCGCCGAAGCGGTCTCGCTCGCCGAGGCGGGCCAGGCGGGCGCCCTGATTCATCACCGCAACGGGTTCTTGCTGTGCGGCGACGATCGGCTCGTGCTTTACGACAAAGCGGCGCCGCTGCTTGCCGAAGCACGCGACCGTTTGGCCGCCCACCCGGGCGACGCCTGGGCTTTGTGCGTGCTGGGCGAAGCGATGGGTGGCGAACGTCCCCAACGAGTCGATCAATACCGTGCGGCTCTCGACGCCAGTACAGGCGACCAACGGGCGCGATTGCGGCTGGCCGAGTCGCTGGTTGCCATGGCGCGCGACCCGGCCCAACTCGACCCTCTGCAGGCGCGATTGATCGACGACCTGGGCGACTGGGCTCTGCCACAGGGGTTCGCCGATCTGCACCGCTTGAGACTCGCTTTGGAGAAGGGCGACGTCCGCCAGGCATGGGAGCTGGTCGAGGGGATGACCGCCGCGGCCCACGACCCGCTGATCGAGACACCGGAGGGGATCACGGTCCGACGCAGCCTGTGGGCCAAGGCTCGGCTCGCCGGGCTGCTCGCCTCGACCGATCAGGACCACCCGACCTCATCGCTGGAGCAACCTCGCAGCGAGCCAGCTCTCTTTCCCCCGCCCCACGACGAATCGGCCCTCCCAGCCGAGCGATTGACTTCTGCGCAAGACGCAGCGGATCGCAACGCCTACTCACTGTGGTCTCTCCGTCAGGTGCACGCGTCGGTCGAGGTCGACCCCGACTGGGAGAGCCCCGAATCGCAGCGGCGTCAGAATCAGAACCGGCCGTCGCAGCGACTCACGCCATTTACCCTAACCTCGGGATCGGGGGCTCCTCCGACCATGTGGGGAGTGCTTGGCCAGCGTAACTCGGGCAGCGTGTTGGTCGCCTGGAACGAGTTCGGCGAATTGCTCGCCCGCAAGGAACTCGCCGCCAAAGCGCCGTTCCGCCACCGCAACTCTCGGCGCCCCAGGGCGCCGCGGGCGGCTTGGATAGCAGGGTTGCTCGTGCTGCAAGACGAAGCGGGCTTAGCGGCGATCGAACCGCTCGGCGCCGACGACGCCGCGGACTACCGATGGCGGCTCGACGAGAGTGACTTGGCGGCGCCAGCCGAACTGTCGCTCGCAGTGGAGACGACCGAAGGCGTCGATTCAGCCGGCTCGGCGTTCGACTTGCTGCCGGTCGGTGGGAGCGGCTTGATCGTCACTCGCCAGCGAGACGCTTGGCGCATCGATCCTACGACGGGCGAGCTGCTGTGGCGCCGTCGGCTCCCCTCCGTGCGTGGAGCGCACGCCGAGGGCGAGCGTTTGTGGATCGTGCTGAAAGACGGCTCGGGGATCGTGGCGGCGATCGAAGACGGCGCGACACTGGGAAGCTGGTCGGCGCCCGCCGGCCGACCCGTATTGTGGGGCGACGGCCGCCTCGCCTCGACCCGTTCGGCCGCCGACAGCGAGTTGCTGACCCTCGCCCCACTCGTCTTGGACAACGACGCCACGGGCGCCGAAGTCGTCGAGCATTCCTTCCCGCAGGGAACGCTCTTCGAGCCGGCAGGCCCGTTGGGGGTTGTTGCGATCGCGCCCGACGGCGAGCTGTCGCTCATCGACATGGCGACCGGCGACGCACAAATTGCGGCGCGGCTGCCGCTCGATCGTGCGCCCCATTCGCTGCTCGTGACGCAGCGCCGCGGCGTTGTGTACATCGCCGCCAACCTGCGCAGCGAGGCGCAACACCGCAACGAGGGGCGCCAGCCGATCGGCCCCGACGAGGTGCTCAGCGGTCCGCTGATCGCCCTCGATGCGGCGACGGGCGAGCCGCTCTGGTCGGCGCCGGCCGTCATCGACGGGCTCGCTCTGCTGACGGAACCGGTTTCGACCGGCGGCGTGTTGCTGCTGGCCTCGCGTCACGAGAACGAAGAGCAAAACCGCCAGAACGACCGCACACGGCTGCTGGTGCTCGACGCCGCGACCGGGCGAACGCTGCTACTGAAAACAGACCTGCCGCCATGCGGCATCGGCCTCACCGATTACTGGGCGCAAGCCGAATCGGGAAAAAGCGAGCGCATTTCGCTGCGGCTGGCCGGATCGCGGGTCGAGATCACGACGACCGACTACCCCCGTCCGCCGGGGCCCCCCTATGCGGCGTCGGTCGAGGCGCCGCCGGAATCCGCGTCGAGGAACTTCAACGAAATGCTGCGGCGTGCGCAACAGTTTTTAGCTCCTAGCGACATGGATCTCGAGGAGTGACGCCCCCCCGTTCGATCGCCGTGAGGCCCGCTCGACTACCACGATTCGCGCCGCCGCGCTAGGATGGGCGCAGCGGCAACACTCCCCTTCCCTGTCACCCCGCGTCGGCCGTGCCAAGAATCGGCATTAATAGCGAACAGACGCGATGGCGGTGGATCATCGCTGCGTCGCTGGCGCTGACGATCGCCGTCGGGTCGCCCTGCCTGGCGGCCAACGCCGAGATCGACCGCGTGATCGAGGGGGGGCTCGACTGGCTGGCTGGCGAGCAGAACCGGCTGGGCGCCTGGAGCGCTCAGGGGCAGTACCCGGCGGCGATGACCGCCTTGTGCGGCCTGGCGCTGATGAGCGAGGGCTCCACGCCCAACGGTGGCGAGTACGCCGCTGAGTTGCGCAAGGCGGTCGATTACCTGGTGAGCCAAAGCCGCACCAACGGCCTGATCGGCGACCCGTTGCGCGACGACCGCTACACTTACGGGCACGGTTTCTCGATGCTCTTTCTTTCCCAAGTGCTTGGTGAAGAGGAAGACGCCCAGCGCCGGGAGCAACTGATCCGCGTGCTCGAATCGGCGGTGGTCTTCACCGGCAAGGCGCAAACGGCCGCCGGCGGCTGGGGCTACGTGAGCGCCAAAGACGGCAACGGCTTTGACGAGGGCTCGACCACCATCACCCAAGTGCAGGCCTTGCGCAGCTGTCGCAACGCCGGCATCGCCGTGCCGAAGGAAATCATCGACAAAGCGGTTCGTTACATCCACCGCTGCACGCGTCCTGACGGCGGGGTGCAATACAGTTCGAAAGGCGGCGGCGGCCGCCCGGCGATCACCGCCGCCGCGATCGCCTGCCTCTACAGCGCCGGCGAGTACGACGACAACTTCGTCCCGCGTATGATGGAGTATTGCGAAACCCGCCTCGGCCCAGAAAACGCCAGCAATTACGGCCACTGGCACTACGCCCACTTTTATTACTCACAGGTCCGCTACCGCGAGGGGGGCGATTCGTGGGAAACCTACCGCCGCGTCACCCAGCGCAAGCTGGTGCGCGAGGCGACCAGCGTCGCCACGCCCGAGGGCCGCGGCTACTCCTGGAACCAAGGCTACATCGGCGCCGTTTATACGACCGCACTGAACCTGATCATCCTGCAACTCGACAACGCGACACTGCCGATTTACAGCCGATAAACTAGCAATGCCGAATGGTGGCGGTTGGGGCGGCAAGCACTTAGCTTTTTCCTACCGATTGCTTCTCGTCCCGACCGATTCGTCCGTCACTAAACACCGCTGCTCTCCTTCGAGGGGTCCTTCTTTGAGCGATCAAGCTTTGAACGATCAAGACGCGAACGACGAACCGGGCGCCGAGGGCGGGGTCGACGCTTCGGCCGCCGGCAAGATGCAAGACTCCATCGTGCGAGTCAAAGAGCAACTCGGCCGCGTGATCGTGGGACAAGAGGAGGTGATCGACCTGATCTTGCTCACTCTCTTCTGCCGCGGCCACTGCCTGCTGGAGGGCGCCCCGGGCCTTGCCAAGACGCTGCTGGTGAGTTCGCTCGCTCAGTCGCTCAACCTGACGTTCGCGCGGATCCAGTTCACCCCCGACCTGATGCCCGCCGACATCACCGGCGCCGACATCATCGAGGAGGACCGCACCACCGGCAAACGCGACATGCGTTTCCTGCAGGGGCCGATCTTTTCGCACGTGATCCTGGCCGACGAGATCAACCGCACCCCGCCGAAAACCCAGGCGGCGTTGCTCGAGGCGATGCAGGAACGCCAGGTCACGGTCGGCCGGATGCGGCACTTAATCTCCGACCCGTTCTTTGTCTTGGCCACGCAGAACCCGATCGAGCAAGAGGGCACCTACCCGCTGCCCGAAGCGCAGCAAGACCGATTCATGGTCAAGGCGTTGGTCCGCTACCCCTCGTTCGACGAGGAAGTGGAGGTCGCCCGCCGGACGACCTCGGCCTCTTCGGCGACGCCGGAGCCGGTGCTCTCGATCGAAGACATCCTCGAGATGCAGTCGCTCGTGCGGCGGACCCCGATCAGCGACCACCTCACGCGTTACGCGGTGGCCCTGGTGCGCGGCACGCGCGTGGGCGAGCCGGAGGCGATCCCCGAGGCGGCCGAGCAACTGGCCTGGGGCGCCGGACCGCGAGCCGTGCAGTTTCTGATTCTCGGCGCCAAGGCGCGGGCGTTGATGCACGGCAGGCCGTGTGTCGCGGTCGACGACCTGCAGGCGCTCGCCCGGCCGGTGCTGCGTCACCGCTTGGTGCTCAACTTCGTCGCCGAGAGCGCGGGGCTGACGACTGACGACTTTGTCGACCGGCTCATCGAATCGACCCCCACCCGCGAAGACGCCCTGAGCAATGACCCCCGATTCCGCGGACTACTCGCGTCCTGAAGGGTCGGCGCCCAAGGGGACGTCACCCGAACGACGCGCCGCGTCGCCGAAGGCCGTGCCCCACAAGCTGGACGCCGACCAACTCTCCGCCACGCTCGGACGCGTGGGCCGTTTGGAGGTGCGCGCCCGGCAAACGGTCGAGGGCCTGCTCGGCGGGTTGCACCGCAGCCCCTACTTCGGCCGCTCGCTCGAGTTCCGCGAGCACCGCCAGTACGCCCACGGCGACGACCCCCGCCACGTCGACTGGAAGGTTTGGGCCCGCCGCGATCGGCTCTTCGTCAAGCAATACGAGGAGGACACGAACCTCCGCGGCACGCTCCTGGTCGACTGCTCGCCGAGCATGTCCTACGGCGCGGAAACGCTCGTGGGCGGCGCGGCGAAGGACGCCGCGGAGGGGGGGCGATCCAAGCACGAACACGCGGCGATCGCGGCTTGCGCGCTCGCCCACCTCATGCTCAAGCAAAACGACTCGGTCGCCTGCGTCGGTTTTGGCGACGATCTCACTCGGCGGGCGCCGCACCGCTCGCACCACGGCCACCTGATGACGATCGCCGGAGCACTCGCCCCCGAGCCAGAAGCGTCCTCTTCTGCGTCCTCCCCGCAACCGGAGGGAGACGCGGCGGCCAGGGCGATGCGGGCCGTGGCCGCCGAGATCCCTCGGCGCGGCGTGGTGGTGATCCTGTCGGACCTGCTGGGCGATCTGCAGGCGTTCGCCGAGAGCCTCGCCCTGTTGCGCAGCCGTGGCCACGATTTGGTGGTGCTGCACGTGCTGCACGACGACGAGCTCGATTTCCCGTTCGACGAGCCCGCCGAATTCGTCGGCCTCGAAGGGGGCGACCAGGTGCGAGCGAACCCTCGCGCGTTGCGGGCGGGGTACCTCAAGGCGATGGATTCGTTCCTCCAGCGGGCGGCTCAGGCCTGTCGGCGCCAACGAGCCGACTACCTGCTGATGCGCACCAGCGAGCCGATCGACGCGGCCCTTGGCGCCCTGCTGGCCGGCCGCGACGCGCGCTCACGCCGCGCGCTCCCCACGACCAGCCGACCTGGCGCCTGATGCTTAGAGAACTACTTATCACACATAGGGGCGTGGCTATCCAATCCGTGCGGTTCGTGAAATCCGTGGTTAAAAGAAGCACTTAAGAACCCTAAGCCCTGCGAGAACAGTAATCCCCTTGTCGTTCCTCTTCCCCATGTTGGCCTGGTTGGGCGTCGCCGCGGCGGCGGCGCCGGTGCTGTTGCACCTGATCAACCTGCGCCGGCGGAAACGCATCCCGTGGGCGGCGATGGCGTTCCTCCTGGAGAGCGACCAGCAGCACCGCTCGTCGGTGCAGCTCAAAGAACTGCTGCTGATGGCGATGCGCGTAGCGATCATCTTGCTGGCCGCTTGCCTGCTCGGCGGGCTGCAAGCCGAGGAGGGCCTCTCCGACTGGTTCCAACGCGCCGCCCCGCGGACACTCGTGTTGGTCGACGACAGTTTCTCGATGGCCGACCACTCGACCGACGCCGACGTGTGGCGTACGGCCGTGGCCGTCGCCGAGCGGATCGCTTCGCCGCCGACCGCCGCGACCGGCGAGGTAACGACGGTCCGATTCTCCGAGTTGATACACGCCGCAGATGACGAGATGTTCGCCGCGGCGCCACTCGGTGGGGAGGAAGCGCGACGACGCGTCCGACTGCTCGAGGAACGCGGACCTAGCCAAACGGCCGTCGGCCCCGCCGAGGCGTTGCGCCGGCTGGCGGCGATTAGCAACCGTGACCGCGAAGCTTCTTACACCAATCTGTATGTTGTCTCCGATTTCCGGAAGAAAGATCTCACCACGGCTGACGAGCTAGCGGAGTTGGTCGACGAGGCGGCCGCAGGGGCCGAGCCGAGATTCGTCCACTGTGCACCGGACAGACGCGGCAACCTATCGCTCAGCGAGTTGCGACTGCTGCCGGGCGCCCGCGCAGCGGGGGTCGAGGCGACGCTCCGGCTGTCGGTCACCAACCACTCGGCCATCGACGCCGAAGGAGTGGTGGTGCGGCTGACGCGCGACGGGGCGGCGCTGCCGGCTGTTGCGCTCGACACGATCGGAGCCGGCGAGACCGTCACCCGGCAGGCGCCACTGAGGTTCGCCACACCGGGCCGCCACACGCTCGTCGCCCGCCTCGATGCGGACGCCGTGCCGGCCGACAACCGACGGTTCCTGGCGGTCGATTTGCCCGAGTCGCACGAGGTCCTCCTCGTCGACGGCTCGTCGGGGGGCGCCGAAGGACGGGTGTTCGCCGCTGCCCTCCGCCCGCAGGGATCGCTCCGTACCGGCTGGCGACCCGAGCCGCGTGCGAACGACGACCCGTCGGCTTTCGACGGTCTCGAGCAGGCGGCGGCCGTGATGTTGCTCGACCCCACGCGACTCGACTCCAACGCCGCCGCGAAGCTGCGGGCCTATCTCGCCGATGGCGGCGGCGTGCTGATCTGCCTCGGGCCCAATGCGGACCGCGGCGCGCTCGGCCGCAGGATCTTCGCTGATGCGAAAACGCCGCTGTTGCCGATCGGACTCGACTTGCCGACGCAAGTCGCCCCCCCCCCCGACGGCGCCGCGCCCCTCGCTCTGCGCGAGCATCCGCTCTTCAAGGCTTTCCAGGGAGAACGCAACGGCTTCCTGCCGTTGATTCGCATGGCGATGCGCTGGGACCTGCGGCCGGCAGAAGCACCACCGGAGGGATCGGCCCCGGCCGAACGAGGCTACCGTGTGCTGGCGCAGACGGCTGACGGCGCCCCGCTGATCCTCGAACGGACGAGTGGGCCGGGACGACTGCTCGTGATGCTCACCACCACCGCCCGTCCTCCGAATGACGCCGCGGCGCCCGCCTGGAGCAACTTGGCCACGCTACCGGTGTTCCCGATCTTGGTGAACGAGATCGCCGGCTGGCTCGCCGTTGGCCGCACGCGTGAGAGCGACTTGACGGTCGGAACGCGACTCGCTGAGGGCGCCGTCGCCGCACGGCAGGCAAACGCCGGCGGACCGCCCGACCAATCCCCTGCCGCTTCACTCGACCCCCCCTCGCCTGCCGCTGACTCCGCCGCTCACTCCACCCCGCTGCTGTCGAGCGGGATCTACAGCATCGAATACCCGGCACAACCGACCGCCGCCACCGCCAGCGGCCATGCTCGCAGCGTCGCTCAACCGCGGTGGACGGCGGTCAATGTCGAGCCCAGCGAGGGCGATCTCACTTCGACCACTACCGCCGAGGTGGCGAGCCTTGCGGGTGGTCGCGCTTCGGTCGTCACGGCCGACGCGTTTCTGGACTGGCCCAAGGACACCCGCAATGCCTCGCTCGGTCCGTGGCTCGGCCTGCTGCTGCTCGCCGCCCTGGCTGGCGAGCGCGCCCTGAGCAACGCTTGCAGCTACGTGCAGGCCAGGCCGGCCAAAGCCTCTGCCGTGAGGGGGCGGGTATGAGTACGCCGATCGGCGCTGCCATCGCGTCCGACACCACCGCCGATGGCGACGCCTGGCTGCGCTACGAGACGCTCGGCTGGGACACGCTGGCGGACCAGCCGGTGCTGCTCGCCGTGGCGCTGGTTGCACTCGCGGCTGCGGTTATCGCCACGGTGTGGTTCACATGGCGCGAGCGCAGCGCATCGAGCCCCGCACGGCTGGCGACCCTCACCACGTTGCGTATCGCGGCGATCGCCGCCGCGGTGGGCGCGGTCGTCGGCGTCGAGCGGCGCAGCGTGCGTGAAGTCCGTGAACCGTCGCGAGTAGTGATCCTGATCGACAACAGTCTGAGCATGGCCTCTCCGAACGCGGCGCCGGGCGACGCACCCAGCGGAACCCCCTCGGGTGCGAGCGAATCACGCAGCGAAGCGGCGGCCGCGTTGGTCACGCGTTCCGGGCTTGTCGAGCGACTTGCCGAGCGACACCGGGTGAGCCTCGCCACGTTTTCCGATCGCTTGCGAACGATCAATCCACCCGAGGAGGACCCCTCCGGCGCCGGTGAGCCTTCGCCATTCGGTCCCGCTGGCGCCGAGACCCGGCTGGGCGGGGCGATCGAGCAGGCGCTCGCTCAGCACGCCGGCGCGAGCCTTGCAGGGCTGGTGTTGCTCACCGATGGCGGCCACACCACCGGGCCCGACCCCATGGCGACGGCTCGTACGGCCAAGGAGCGAGGCGTGCTGATCCACGCCGTCGGCTACGGACCGCTGGTCGTGGCGCCCAACCTCGTGCTGCGCGAGGTCGCGGCGCCCAAGAAGTCCTACCCGGGCGACGACATGGCGATCACGGTCTCTGTGGCCGCCGAGGGACTCGACCCCGAGTCGGGCGCGGGCCTGCTCGGCGCCGAACCGGTCGTCACGCTACGACGCCGCGCCGCGTTGCCCCAAGGGGCGGCAGGCGCCACAACCGAAGTCGGCCGCGAGGCGGTACGCTTCGCCCCCGGCGAATCGATCGGCTCGGCCCACTTTACGGCGACCGCCGACCAGCCGGGCGATTGGGTCTACGAGGCGACTGTCGCCTCTTCGCTCAGAGAGTCGTCGACGGACGACAACCTTCGCTCGGCGAACGTGGCGGTGGTCGACCGCGTGACCAAAACACTGCTGCTCGCCGGCGGGCCGACGCGCGACTTCCACTTTGTCCGCGATCAACTGCACCGTGACAAACGGTTCGTCGCCGACGTGCTGCTGCAATCGGCCGCCGGCGCCGTTTCGCAAGACGCCAACCGCGTGCTCGAGGCCTTCCCGAGCAAGCTCGAAGAGATCGACGCTTACGACGCGGTAGTGGCCTTCGACCCCGATTGGTCGCGGCTCACCGCGCGTCAGATCGAGACGCTGCAGATGTGGGTGTCGCGTCGAGGCGGGGGGCTGATCATCGAGCCGGGCGCCGTGGGCGCCTCGCGGACCCGATTCGGCGATCAGGACGCCGTGGTCGCCCGGCTGTCGCCGGTCAACGTCGCCTGGAGCCTCGCCAGTCACACGCTCCCGCCCGACAAGCCGAGCCCGGTGCGTCTGACCCCGGCCGGTCAATCGAGCGAGTTCTTGCGTCTCTCCAGCGGTTTCACGAATGACGCCGCCGCTGGCGGAGCAGCCGGCTGGAACGCCTTCCCCGGCTTCTACCGCGTTGTCCCCTCGGCCGAGCCCAAGCCGGCCGCCACGGTCTACGCTTACGCGTTGGACGAAACCGAGGGCCGCCGCGTGCTCTTCGCCGAGCAGTTCTACGGCGGCGGGCGGGTGTTCTACACCGCGACTTCCGAGCTTTGGCGGCTGCGACGCCAAGACACCACTTGGTTCACAACGTTTTACACGAACCTGCTGCGGCACGTCTCCCAGGGCCGGCTGCTCGCCCAGTCGGGAGCGGGCGCCCTGGCCCTCGACCGCGACCGTTATGAGGCGGGGGACGAAGCCGAGCTGAGGCTATCGATCAATAGTTCGGCCGCCTTCGATCCCGCGACCGCCGCGGCGATCGTCACGCTCGCCGATCAGCCGCAGCGGAGCGTGCGGCTCGAAGCGGTCGAAGGCGAGGAGTCGGTCTACCGCGCCACGCTGCGCGTCGATCGGCCCGGCGACCTGCGAGCGGCGGTCGCCCTGGGCGATGCGGCCGAGTTGCTCGAAGCCGAAGCGACCGTCGTCGCTCCGCGACTCGAATCCAAACGCGCCACGCAAGACGCCGACCTGCTGCGGTCCATCGCTCGCGCGACCGGCGGGGCTTACTACGCGGACAATCCCACCGCGATCCATGGGGCCGATGACCTCGCCCCGCTCGCCGAGGCGATCCCCTCGCAAGCCGAAACCCGCTTCGTCCACGGCGAACTCGACGCCGATTTTGCCCGGCGGCTCTCTGCCTGGCTGCTGGGCGTGCTGTGCCTTTGCTTGATCCTCGAATGGACGCTGCGCCGCTTCTGGCGCCTCGCCTGATTCACTGCTGAATTGACCCGCCTTGCCTACGAAGAACGCCATCCAGAACGTCATTGACCAAACCACCGTCTCGCTGCGGCGGGCGTTGTGGGCGCGGCTGACTATGCGCGTGATTGCGTTCGTGCTCGCGTTGCTTTGGATCGGCCTGCTGGGCGACTATTTTCTGGAACCTTCTCCCACGGTGCGGGCCACCATTGGAGCAGCCGTGGGCTTGATCGGCCTGGGGCTGCTGGTGCGTGAACTGCGGACGGCCTTCAGACCGCTCGCTCGCGACGAGATCGTGCTGGCGATCGCCCGTCGCCTGGGAACCTCGGCAGACGCGTTTGTCACCGCCGCCGAGCTCGCCGAAGACCCGGAGCGTTCGGCGGCGATCCAACCGGCGTTGCTCCGTGAGACTGACCTCGCCGCCCAGGAAACGCTTGACCATGTCGGTCCGCTCGGGATCGTTCGCTGGCGAGCCTTAGGCGGCAAGTCGGCCCTCGTAGCGTTCGTCCTGTTAGCCACGGTGGCGATCGGCTTGGCGTTCCCCGGTGGGGCGGGCGTCTACCTGCGGCGGCTCGGGCTCGCTGAGGAACCGTGGCCGCGCCGCGTGCGGCTCGTTGCCGAGGGCTTTGAGCCCACGCCCGACGGCCCCGGCCAGGCGCGTAAGGTCGCCCGCGACAGCCCCTTTGAGCTCGCCGTGGTCGCCGATCTGACGGGCGGGCACATTGCGCCGAGAGTGGTCGACTTGCGATACACAACCGCCAGCGGTGTGAAAGGACGCGATTCGCTCGCGCGGGTCGGCGACCCGAACGAATCGGGCGCCCAGGCCCTTAAGTTCCGCCGCGGGTTCGACTCGGTGACCGAAGACCTCACGCTGTGGCTGCGGGGAGGCGATTGCCGACTCGGGCCGCTGCGTCTGTTAGCCGTCGCCCGGCCGCGCGTTAGTGAACTCCAAGCCGACTGCGTCCCGCCGACCTATCTGGGGCAACGCCCCTTCAGCGCGTCGGTGGCGTCGCTACCGCGTCTGCCCGAGGGGACCGCGGTCACACTGCAAGGCGAAACGAGCAAGCCGCTCGAATCGCTCACCGCCGTGCTGCTTGGCGCTGGGGGCGAGCCGACGCCGTTGATCGCGCAACTCGACGACAGCGGCGTCCGCTTCGAGATTCCACTCTCCATCCTGCACCAGACCGCCACGATCGAACTCGCGTTGCTCGACCGCGACGGCGTCGCTTCGGCCGAGGCGATGCGGGTGGTGATTGGCGTCGATCGCGACGAACCGCCGGTCGTGAGCCTCGCGTTCGAGGGCGTGGGCCCGGCGGTCACGCCCGAAGCCCGCATCACCGCCACGGCGTCGGCAGACGACGACCACGGCGTGGCGTCCATGACGCTCACTCTCTCAGGGTCACAAGAAACCGTTGCTAAACTGCCACTCGCCCCCCCCCAGTCGGGCGACGCCACTGTCACTACGGTCATCGATTTGCTCACGCTTCGCGGCGCCAAGCAGGGACAGCGAGCGAGCTACGCCGAAGGAGAATCGCTCTCGATCGTCGCCACGACGAGCGATCACTACGACTTGGGCGGCAAGCCCCACACCGCTGCGAGCACGCCGCGTGTGTTCGAGGTCGTCTCGGCCGCCGAGTTGCTCGCCCGGTTGGCGGAGCGCGAGATCGATCTGAACCGTGCGTTCGAAGAAACCACGCGGGCGACCGAGAGACTGGCGCTCTCGCTCGAGCAAAGCCTCGCCCCACCCGCCGGCGCCGAGGGCGAGGCCAACGCGGAGGATGGCGACGCACCGGGCGCGGCGATCCGGCTTCGCCAACGCCGACTCGAGGCTCAAAAGCTCCGCAGCGAAACCCGGGCGGCGGCCGCCGCTTTCGCCGCGATCCACGACGAGGTGATGAACAACCGCATCGACAACAGTGATCTGATCGACCGCCTCGGCCGGCGGATCGCCCGTCCGCTCGAGCGTGTGGCTGCGGATCAGCTGAGCGATGTTGAAAAAACACTTGGAAGCGCCGCCGAGAGCCCCGCGGGCTCGGGCACGCGGCGCACCGCCATCGAGAACGCCCACAATGCTTCCCGCAGCGCGCTGCGACAAATGCTTGAGGTGCTCACACAAATGCAATCGCTGGAGACTTACAACCGGGTGGTCGCCGATTTGCGCGGCATCATCCAAGAGCAGCGCGACGTGCAGAACAGCACCGAGCAGTCACGCAAAGAAGGGCTGCGGCGACTCCTGCTCGACTAATGCGGAGTAAAAACAAGTGGATGGCGCCGATTCGTGCTGGGCAGCAATGCGTTTCGCGGCAGACACAACCACCCATCTCTTGCCGCCTGTTGATTTGTTGTTTCGAGTCTCATCGCTTGAGGTCGCGGCTGTCCGTTGTATCCAACTCAAATCGCCAGGTGTCGGATCGACCGTGACTCGCCAATCACTGGCTTAGAAATAGCCCCCAGAAACAGCCTGATGCACCTCTCCGCCAACCAGTTCGTTTGTCATTGCCTTTCGCGTTTAGCGGCCGCGGCTTGGGTTGCAGTCGCACTGTTTGCAGCGCCGGTTGTTGTGGCGCAGTCGGTCGAGGACCTCACAGCGCGTCAGGCCGAGTTGGCCTCGCGGTTCAATCGCCTCGAAGCTTCGGCGTTGCAGGTCGCCGACGCCATCGATTCCGAGAGCCCCGAGCGTGCGGAGCAGATCCGCGCGGCGGTCAAAGCGGCCAGCGAGCGGGCGGTCGCTGGCCGCTTTGACGACCTGGTTGGCCTCATGCAGCAGAGCCGCCTGAGCGCCGCGGTCGAGGAGCAAGAGGCGTTGGCCGGCGAGCTCGACGAGCTGCTCCGCATGCTGCTCGAAGACCCGCGTGAGGCCCAGATCGAGGCCGAGCGCAAGCGACTCGAGGAGCTCGTCAAAGAACTGGGCCGCATGGCGCTCGATCAAAAGTCGCTACGCGATCGGGGCGCCAAGGGCGACGCGGCAGAGCGGCTCGCCAAGCTGCAACGAGAGCTGGCCGACGACGCCAAGCGACTTCTCGACAAGGGCCCCGCCGGCGAGTCGCCCCCCCCTGGCGGAGGCGAGTCGCAAGAACAAGGCGGTCCGCCAAGCGCGCCCTCCTCGCCACTGGACAAAGCACTCGGCCGGCTAGGCAAGGCGGAAAAGGCGATGCGCGGCGCGGAGCAGCAGCTCGGCGAACGCGACCCCAAGGCCGCCGAACCTATGCAACGCGAGGCGCAGCACGAACTCGAAGCCGCCCGACGCGAGGCGGAGGAAGCGCTGCAACAAATACGAGAAGAAGAGCAGCAGCGTCGTCTAGTGCAATTGGTCGATCGGCTGCGGCGGCTCGTCGCGGCCCAAATCGAGATCAACCGTGAAACCGCGGAGGCCCACCAAGACGCAGCCGACCGCCCCCCGCGGGCGACCGAGATCGCCGCCGCCAAGCTGGCCGAGCGTGAAGCGACGCTCGTGACCCAGGCCGATGGGGCGCTGCTCTTGCTGGCCGAGGATGGCGCCTCGGTCGCCTTCCCGCTGCTCGTCAGCCAGGCCCGCGACACGATGGACGAGGTCCGCGAGCGGCTCGAGGCGACCCGCCTGGGCGAGCTCACGCAGCGGCTAGAGCAGGAAGTGATCGACACCCTGGCGGACGCCGTCGAGGCGCTCGACCGCAAACTCGAAGAGCTCGAGCAGAAGCGATCCGATCGCGAGAGCGGCCAGCCAGGATCGCCTACCGGCGAGCCGGAGCTGGTCGCCAAGATCGCCGAGCTGCGGTTGATCCGCGCCCTCCAGCAGCGGGTGCTGCGGCGAACCGAGCACTGGCGCAGCGCGCTGCTCGCTGGCGAAGAAACCGCCGAGCAGGCCGACGCCGCGTTGGCCGAACTGGCGTCGCGACAGATGGAGCTGGTCCGAGCGACCGAAAAGCTGCAGGATTGATCGGCGCACAGTGGCGTGCAACAGCTCTACGTTGGTCGCCAGATCTTGGATTCCCCGCTAAGTAAGAAATTGAGAATGCACGGCCTCGCCACCGATCGGTTTGTGTTGACCGGCTGACTTGCGGCTCCTAGTCTCAGATTGATGCCACGCAACATCCCCCCCGACGCCGACTCTCACGCGACGCCGTTGCGGCGCCTTGGAGGCTCGTTCCGGCTGTTGCCTTTGCTTCTGGTGATCGTGGTCGGCTTTGGCGTCGGCTTGCGGTTGGGCAAAGAACGGGGCGTTGCAGCGGATGCCCACACGGCTTCGCCCGACGCCGAGGCGACGGCCGTTGATCGCTGGCGCCCCTCGCCCGAACTGCGGCCCAACGAAGTAGTGCGGTTGCAGATGCAGGCGCTTAGTGATTTCCGCAACGATCACGACGCCGCACGGCGGGTCTTCGCGCTCGCCTCGCCGCTGAACCGAGCCGCCACGGGCCCGTTGCCCAATTTCGCCCAGATGTTGCTGCACCCGCTCTACAGCCCGATGGTGGTGTGCGAACGCTTCATCGTGGGGGCGCCCGCGGTGCGAGGCGACAACGCGGTGGTGCTCGTCACAGCGGTCGACTCGCAAGGTACAATATCGCAGTACCGTTTCGTCCTCGGCTTGCAGCACGGCGAGCACGAGGGGTGCTGGATGACCGATCAGGTGAGAAGCCTGCTTGTTAGTTGGGACCCTGGGGCCACGTCCGACAAAGTCCCCGTCCCTGGTGATGAGGCCTGAGAGACGCGTTCGGCATGGCAGACCCTATCCCCACATCATGCGCCGCCACGTCTACCGGCTTGGTCGACGACGAGGCGTTGTCCGACAATCGGCTCATGGCCGGCGTCTGTGAGGGTCAGCAAGACGCGTTGGCCACGCTCTACGACCGTCACTCGGGGATGGTTTACGGTCTCTGCTTGCGGGTTCTCGGCAACACGGCGGACGCCGAAGGGCTGGTATCCGACGTTTTTTTAGAAATCTGGCGGAAACCCCACGGTTTTGATCCCGAGCGCGGCCGGTTTCGTTCGTACCTACTAACGATGGCTCGCAGTCGCTCGATCGATCGCATCCGCTCGGTCACGAAGCGTAGCGAGAAAACCCACGAAGCGGGCGTGAACCACCAAGCCTTCGCCGAATCGCAGCAGTCGCTGGGCAGCCCCGCCTCGCAAGCAATCGCCGAGGAGCACGGACGGGTGATCCAAGAAGCGCTCGGCCGGCTCGATCCCGAACAACGCACCGCCTTGCAAATGGCTTTTTACGAAGGACTCACTCACCGCGAGATCGCCGAGCGACTCGAAGCCCCCCTCGGCACGGTGAAGACCCGCATCCGCAGAGGTCTGCAACGCATGCGCGGCGCGCTCGATGCATTGGGGAGGGTCGATGGACTGCAATAAGGTCAACGAGATGCTCGCAGGCCATGCGCTCGGCGCCCTCGATCCCAACGAAGCCGCCGCGGTGGAGGAACACCTGCGCGCCGGCTGCACCGCCTGCCGCTATGAGTTCGATCGGATGCTCGAAACCGTCGCCCTGATGGACGAAGCCCAGGGGCCGATCGATCCGCCGAGCGCGCTGCGTGACCAGATCCTGGCGAGCATCGAAGCCGAGGCGCCTTCGCCAGCACTCCCGCTTCAATCCGCCCCGCGACGGGGCTGGCGCGACTATGCCCCGTACTTGGCGGCCGCTGTGGGCGCCGTGATCGTGGGCGCGGGAGTCGCCAACTGGCCGAGTTCCGAGCCCCAACCAACGGCCCAGCAAGTCGCCGATCACGCCAGTCGCGTGGAAGAGTGGCGCCGCCGCGTGGCGGAAGCCGAGGGGGCGTTCCAGACGCCAGGAACACGTCAGGCTTCGTTCCGCGCGTCGGGCGCCGAAGCGGGGCTACGCATCGCGTTGTTTTACGACCCGCTCGCCGAACAGTTGCACGCCGTGGTGTCGGGCGTCACGGCCCCCTCGCCCGGCAACGAGTTGCGGCTGTGGGCCCACACGACCGAAGGCGGCTGGAGGTCGCTGGGTTCGCTCGAGACGTTCGGCTCGGGCCGTGCTCTGGCCGTGCTGGACGTCGCCCACCCGCCGGCCGGCTGGACCGAGGCCCAGATCACCGATGAGCCCCCGGGCGCCCGCGATAAGCCGGCGGGCGAGATCGTGGGCTTGGTCCCGTTGGCCGAGGAGTAACGCCCTTTGTGGAAGGGCGAAACGGCCTGTGGCGAGTTCACGTTGTTCGTTACGCAGATTTGACGGATAATAGTTGTGTCGTCGCTCAGGTTGCCGCGGCGACCGCTCTATCCGTTACGCCACGCCCGACTCCTATGCCGCCAGTCGAAACCAGCAGGACGCTCTCGGCCGGACTCAAGCTGACGGCTCGGGGTGCACTCGTGCTGGCGGCCCTCTTGTTCCCTACGATCGCCGCCGCGCAGCGGGCGGACTCAGCCGAAGATATCGCCAAGGATGACGCCCAGGCCTATACCCGAAGCGGCGTGACCGGCGACGATTCGGCCCAACTAGTCGATTGGGCCCATCAGGTCGTCTCGGCACAATCAACGTCGTCGATCGATCCACGGTTCTCGTCGTTCCTTGCGTCGAATCGCGGGCCGATCAGCGATCCGAAGAAGGCGCCGCCCGAGTGGCTCACCCAGCATCAGCAAGCTGGCGACGCGTCCAGCCAAAACCTCCGTCTGTGGTACGCCGAGCGGCTGTTCTACGCCGGCTACTTCGAGGAATGCCTCGGCTGGCTCGAAGGCGTGCGCAACGAGGCGGTCGCCGCCCCCGGCCTGATGGTCTATCTGCAAGCGGCCGCCGCGCAGCAAGCGATGCGATACGACACCGCCCAAGAACACGCCGCCCGGCTGCTCGCCGCCGAAGACGATTTACCGTTGCGGTGGCGCTATGTGGCCCGAGAGATTCAACGCGACGCCGAGCGAAACGAGCAGCGCAGCGAGATCGAAACGGTCTCACGCATGATGCGTGGCGTCGGCCGGCGGCTCGCGTTGGGCGAGGGCGAGGAGCCCGAGGTCGAACGCCAGCGCGAAGTGATCGCCAAACTCGACGAGCTCATCGAGAAGCTCGAAGAGCAACAGAAGCAGCAGCAACAACAGCAACAGGCCATGGGATCGGGCGGCGGAGCGTCGCCGAGCGGCCCCGCCGAAGACAGCCGACCGAGCGAGCTAAAAGGGCAAGGCGAGGTCGATCGCCGCCGACTCGTCGAGGGGGGCGAGTGGGGCTCCCTGCCGCCGGCCGAACGCGAGCGCGTCACCCAGTCGATCGGCCGCGACTTCCCAAGCCACTACCGCTCGTTGATCGAAGATTACTACCGCACGCTCGCCGAGGAGCCGGGGGCCAACGAGCCATGATTTACCCGCATCGGTCGCTCTTCGCCGCGACCCTAGTCGCGTTTGCCGCGGCGAACGCCTTCGCCGCCGAGGTTCTTGTCGAGCCCCTCTCCGGCGATAAGACACGCGGCGACCTGGTTGGCCTCGACGCCAACGCCGTTGTTGTCCGTTCTACGGGTTCGACGGTTCGTTGGGAACTCGACAAGGTGCTCGAGACGCAAATCCTCGCGTCCGCCGATGGGGATACCGACGGCGAGCAGAACCTGGGCGCCGTCTGGCTCATAGACGGTTCGCGTTTACCTTTCACAAGTGCCGAATCGGTAAGTGACGATTGCCTACTAGACGGCCCGCTGCAAGGTTCGGAAGGCGAATCGCTGCGTGTGCCGATGGCTTCGGTCACCGCGTTGCGGCTGCCGCTTCTCGCCGACACGCTGGAGGCCGATTCAATCGAAGCGACTTGGCGTGACCTGGTCGCTTCGCGGCCGCGCGGCGACTTGCTCGTGGTGCGCAGGCGTAACGGCGCTTCGATCGACTCGGTCGAAGGCGTTGTCGAGTCGATCGGCGCCGACCAGATCCTTTTCAACCTCGACGGCGATCGCGTCGCTGTGCCGCTGTCGCGTGTGTACGGCGTCGTTTTCTTCCGCTCCGATGAACAGCTTGCCGCCCCCACGGCCGAGGGTCCACGGATCATCGGCCGACACGCGATGAACGTCTCGGCCGAGTCCATCCGTTACGAGGCGGCCAGCCAGCGGCTCACGGCCCGCAGCACGCTCGGTTTCGAGTTCTCCGTGCCTCTCAGCTTGACCCGACGCCTTGATTTCTCCGCCGGCAAGCTGCTCTGGCTGAGCGAACTGCCGGTCGCCGCCTCGCGGTGGGCGCCGTGGGTCGGGTCGCAGCCGTTAACGCTGCTTGGCGATGCGGAGGTTTGCTACCGCACCGATCAATCGTTCCGTACGCAGCCGATCACTCTGCGGTCGTTTGACGAGTACGGCCTGAGCATCACCGAGACTTACACCCACGGCCTCGCCATGCGTAGCCGGGGCGAGACGGTGTTTGAGCTGCCGCCGGGCTACCGCTCGCTGGTGACGCGAGTCGGCATCGACCCCGCCACGGCCGCCTCGGGCGACGCCGTGGTCACACTGCTGGGCGACGGCGAGGAACTCGCCACTTTCGGCGTTCACGGCCAGGAGGCGCCAATCGACATCGACGTTCCGATCGAGGGAATCCGCCGGCTCAAGATCGTCGTCGATTTCGGCCGTAATCTCGACACAGGCGACTACGTCCACTTCGCCGACGCGAGGCTGCTGCGTTGAGCACTCGAGAGAAATCGAACGACCGCTGGCGGCGTTTTGCTGGGGCGCTGAGCGCAGGGGCATGCGTGTCGCTCGCGGCATCGGCACTGGCCAGCGAACCATCGCGCGTCGCGACTCCCCCAGCGTCGAATCTTCCAGCCGCGGTGCTCGAGGCCGAGGCCAGCCGCGTTGAGGTCGTCGAGCGCGTCTCGCATAGCACGCTCGCTATCTTCGACTTGAAGGGCGAGAGCGGCGGCTCGGGCGTGGTGATCTCGGACGACGGCTACGCGCTCACGAATTTCCACGTCGTCGCCCCCTGCGGGCCGGTGATGCATTGCGGCACGGACGACGGCCGGCTGCACACCGCGGTCTTGGTCGGCCTTGACCCGACAGGCGACCTGGCTCTGATCAAGCTGCTTGGCGAAGGCCCTTTCCGAGCGGCCGCGATCGGCGACAGCGACCGTGTGGAGGTGGGCGACGAGGCGTTGGTCGTCGGCAACCCCTTCTTGCTGGCAGACGACTTTCGGCCGAGCGTCTCTTTTGGCGTCGTCTCGGGCGTGGGTCGCTACCAGTACCCCTCCGGCTCGCTGCTAGAGTACGCCGACTGCCTGCAAACGGATGCGGCGATCAACCCCGGCAACTCGGGGGGACCGCTGTTCGACGCCGCAGGGCGGCTGATTGGGATCAACGGCCGCGGTTCTTTCGAGAAACGGGGCCGGGTCAACGTGGGTGTGGGCTACGCCGTGTCGATCAACCAGGCGATGCGGTTCCTGCCACAACTCAAGGCGGGTCGGATCGTCGACCACGCCTCGCTCGGCGCAGCCGCGCGGACGATCGGCCAAGGCCCGCACGGCGGCGCCGCCGTGGTGATCGACGCCATCGAGAGCGGTTCGAACGCCGAGAGGCGAGGCTTGCGGTACGGCGATGAAATATTACGGCTCGGCGACCGCGACACGCCCTCGGCCAACGCGTTGCAGAACGCCCTGGGCGTGCTGCCCGCTCGCTGGCCGGTGCTGGTCGAACTGCGTCGCGGCGAGAGCCGGCTCGCCCTCGAAGTCCGCTTGGCCGAGCGTCACGCTCCCGGCGAGCTGCGAGAAGCGGTCGAGCAGCAGCTCGCTGCGCTCCCCGAACGCGGCGCCGAGCCGGCGGGCATCGCCGATTGGCGACCTCACTACGAGGCCCGCGAAGGTTTTGCGAACCATCACTTCAATCGCTTGGCCAGCAGCACTCTGATGGAGCGCTGCGCAGCGCTGGGGGCTTCCGCCCCTGGACCGCTGTCGATCACCGCGACCGATGGTCGTGGCGACGAGGTGACGGTCGCGTTGCTCGAATCCAAGGCGACTTGGAGATCGCCATTGGGCCGCTACTTCGTCCGCACCGATGAGCCGCTGCGCGGGGAGCTGGCGCTGGCGCCCCCCGGGTCGGGCGGACTGCTCGCCGGGCTCTCGGCCCTGGGGCGGTTGCTCGCCGAGGGTCTCGCCGGCTTCGACGAGTCCCATTATCACGGCGCCCTCCCCTTCCGCGCCGGTGAAACGCCGCTCGACGTGATCGTCACCAATCACCGCGGCGTGCGTTGCGAATTCTATTTTGAATCGCTCCGCGAAGGCGCGACGCGCATCGTTGGCCTTCGCAGCGAGGTCGACGGCGCCGGCGACGGTTGCCGTGTGGCGCTCGAAGATTGGCGGACCGATTCAGCCACCGGCCGCTTGCTGCCGCACCGCCTCACGGCCGACGCCGGCGCCGTGCGGTTTGCGGAGCTCGAAGTCGACGCGTACTCCGCCACGGAAGGGAACGAACGCTAGTGAGAACCATCAGCCTCGCACTCCTACTCTTGCTCTTGGGGTTTTCTCCAGCAGCAGCCGATTCGTCGGCCGGAAGGATCGCTCCCAATCCGTATCGCGCGGCGATCGACCACGCCCAGCGGCGGGTCGTCAAACTCTTCGGCTCGGGCGGCCTGCGCGGCATGGAGGCGTACCAGACCGGCGTTGTGATCGGCGGCGAGGGTCTTGTGCTCACGGTCAACAGCCCGGTGCTCGAATCGGGCGGCGCCACGGCGGTCGACTCTTTCGGCCGGCGTTTCACTTGCCGAGTCGTCGCGACCGATCCGATCCTCGAGATAGCGCTGCTGGAGGTCGACGCCTTCACCGCCCCCGCCGAGCCGCTCGCCAATTACAAGCTCGACCCGTCGGCGCCACTCCCCGAACCGGGCCGACGCGTCTTGGCGGTCAGCAACGCGTTTGGCATCGCCACCGGCGCCGAGGCGGCGAGTGTGCAGCGCGGCGTGGCGGCGGCTGTCGCGAGGCTGAACGCGTCGCGTAGTTCGCACCTCGCGCGGCACACCGGCGAGGTGATCGTCCTCGACGCGGTGACAAGCAACCCGGGGGCCGCCGGCGGAGCGGTAGTTGGCTTGGACGGCGAGCTGCTGGGGCTCATCGGCAAAGAGGCCCAGAGCAACGTGACCGGGGCGTGGTTCAATTACGCGATCCCCACCGCCACCCTCGCCACCGCGACCGAGCGACTGCTGCAAGGCGCGAGCCAGGCGTCTGATCCTCAGACAGCCATCGGACCCGCGCTCCCCGATCTCGGCTTAACGCTCATCCCCGAGATCACCCCGCGAGCGCCCGCATACGTCGATCACGTTGAGCCCGACTCGGCGGCTCACAGGTCGGGGCTGCAAGCAGACGACCTGCTGCTGATGGTAGGGGACCACACGGTCGCCACGGTGGACGAAGCCCGACGACGCATCGCCGCCACGTCCGACGAAGAGATCGAGCTGACCATCCAGCGGGGCAGCGAACTGGTTGTTCTGCGTCTGGGAGTCCCCGCCACCGCACCGGAGGCAACGCCGTGAATCCTTTCGCGAACACGCGCCGGTTGGCGGCTTGGGCGGCCTGGGCGGCGTTGGTGCTGGTCGCCCGCAACGGGACCGGTGGGGGTTTGCCCGAGCTCGAAGAAGAGGCTTTCCGCGCCGCGGCCGCGCGTGTGGCGAGTTGTGTCGTTCGGGTCGAGCATGTCGGCATAGCCGGCGGCGCCGCCAGCGACGCGCTCACCCCGCACGGCGGGCCGCTCACCGGACTGCTGCTCTCCGAAAACGGGTGGGTGCTCACCACTTCATACGGCCTGGGAGAGCTCGCTCGGCGAGCCGATCAAGACGACCGGTCGCCGGCCGCTACGCTGATCACCCTGCCTGATGGCGCGCGGCTGCCCGCCCGCCTCGTGGCGATCGATCACCATCGCGCGATCGCCTTGCTCAAGGCCGAGGGGGCGACCCCCAACCATGGCTTCGTCCCCGCGAATAACGGGGTCCCCGGCCAGTGGGCCGTGGCGGTCGGACGGGTGTGGAGTGTCGATCGGCTGAGTCTGTCGGTCGGGGTCGTCAGCGCCGTCGGCCGCATGGAGGGCGTCGCCCTGCAGACCGACGCCGCGGTCTCGCCCGCCAACTACGGCGGGCCGCTGCTCGATGTGCGTGGCGGGGTTCTGGGGCTGGTGACCCCGTTGCCCGGTCCCGGGGGCGACGGGGGCGTGGGGTGGCACGACTCGGGCATCGGCTTCGCCGTGGCGTGGGACCAAATCGAGACACGGCTGCCAGCCCTGCAGCAAGGCCGCGACTTGCACGCCGGCTGGGTCGGCGTTCGTTTGCCGAAGGGATCGCCCTACGCCACGCCGCCAACCATCGAGGGGCTGCACGCCAAAAGCCCGCTCAAGCAGGCGGGCGCCGAACCGGGCGACGCGATCGTCGAGGTCCAAGACGCGCCGGTCGCCTCGGTGCGCGACTACCGGCGGCAAGTCGGCGAGTTTGACGCCGGTCAGCAGCTCCGGCTGACACTAGAAAAGAAAAAAGGCGGCGAGCGAGCCGTGATCGAAATCACGCTCGCCCGCCGCCCTGTGGATCAGCAGTCCCGCCGTGCGGCCGCTTCTCTCGACCGCGAGGGCGAGATCAGCCCCAGCGGCGACGCAGAGTCACCATCGCCGAGCCCGTCAGGGCCAGGAAGCTAAGCAGCACGGTACCAGGCTCCGGGACAATCACGCCCTCTCCCGAAATGGTCATGGCGCCGGAGCCGCCGATGAAATCGGTGGTCGTTGACCCGAGGGGAAGCGCCGGCAGGGTGGCCGTGTACGAGAGCGTAATCTGGTCGTCGACGAACATCAGATTGCCGGGCAGGTCTTGGCTCAGCAACGTGGCCGTGGCGGTCCAGAACCAAACGCCCGGCGTCGCGATCATGTCGATCGTATCGATGCCAAGGCGGAGGCTGTAGCCGTCCGAGGTGAACAGGTCGACGCCGAACCCACCACCCGAGTTGCCGACCCCGGTCTCGTAGGAGTTCAGCGGGAACGACGGCGGAAGGATCTGGGCGATGTTCACGTCGATCCATTGCCGGGTGTCATCACTGATGACGAGCGGATCGGGATCGGCGCCAAGGACCTTCACCTGAGACAACACGTGCTGACCGCCAAGCTCGTAAGTGACAGCCTCGAGCGGGTCGGCTTCCTGCGGGTCGAGATTGCCGCCACCCGGGCTCGTGAATTCGACGTCGTCGATCCGGCCGGTCGTGCCGTTCTGACCGTACTGCAGGTCGACGTCGTTCAGGATGATATTGATCTGTGCAGCCGAGGCCGACATGCAAAGCGTCAGGCAAGCGGCCAGTCCGGCGGTCACTGCGAATCGAGAGATCATAAGGAGTGCCTTGAGAAGTAGTAGGATTCGTATTGAGTTCCGAGTGATAAAAATCCGCATGGCCATCGCTTCCTGCTGAGGGCCTTTGGTGTCGAGAAAGAGAGGCGTCGCCAACAACGGACGGCGACAAAAAAAGCGGTCGCCAGTATTCCCTTTCAGCTCGCGCGCCGTTCTTGGCGTCGAGTGGGGGAAAACTTGCGACCGCTTGCTTGGATTAGCAGTATCCGTTGTGGCTGGGTTGAGCGTGCTGAACGCGCGCCGCCGTGAGGCTCGACGCACGCATCGATCGAATCTTTAAGTCACGTTGGGTGATCCTGGGACTACCCCTTGGGGCTGCCCGATGACCGCCAAATTTTAGTCATCAACAAAAAAAGAGCGGCAACCATGACCTTCCAACGAGCCGGCAGGCTCGGAGAGAAGATCTTGATTGCCGCTCTTTGGATTAGTTCTTGTCGCTTCGTTGGAGTGGCGTCGGCCGTAAAATCGGCTCAAACGCTAGTATAAAATCTCTTGCCACAACCGCTGGCATGTGCTGAGTATCATGCGAGGCGGGCATGATGTCAAGCTTTCCGTGCGATTTTTTAGGGCCATTGCAGCCTTGTCAGCCACTTGGGTGGAATCTGCCAACATCCTTTCCACACGGTTCTCACTCGACCGTAGTGAATCGGATCGCCGCGACCTTTGCGGCGTGCCGCTCGAAATCCTTGTCGACGAGCCGCTGTAGCCGGCTGTCCCATGGCGCCCAGGTGGCTTTTAGCGGAGCTTGATCAGGCACGGAATGCCGCAAGAACCCAGGCGGCTTGAGCAGCGTCAGCCGAGCGTCGAGGCAGCCCGCCAAGCGGGCCGCGATCGAGTCGCTCGTCACGTCCCAGCTGGCCCGCAGCTTGGGCCCTGGCAGGCGGGGCTCGATCTCGCGGAGGAATCGCCGCACGTCGAAGAGCAAGACTGCCGGATCGCCCGACGGGAGGCGCTCGTAGCAATCGGCCCACGCGACGCTCGGCAGCCAAGAGGCGACCAGCCGCGCGTTGGAGACCATCCGCTCGATCGCTTCCCAGTGGGCGACCTCCGGGTCGAGCGGGCTCACGCGATCGATCTCCCTTAGCGCGTCGACCGCCGCCCCACCGCCGACGACGAGCACACGCTCCCAGCTGGGCCGTGCGGCCCGCTCGGCGTCGAGCCAAGCAGAGAGCCTGGCGGGAAAACCGGGCGATGCGAGGCTGCCGCCGCCGACCTTTACGACTTCGATCGTCACAGAGCTTTCGCCAACCAGCATGGATTAGTGGAGGGGCCTGCTCAGCAGCCCGAGAAAAGCCAGCCCGTCACGCTACAGCGACGCCGACTCGCTGGCCAGCTGGGCGAGAGCGAACGCCGGGGCGCAGCGGGCCGCGTTCTTGCCGAAGCGTTCGGCGAGCCGCACGCACTCGGTCTCGTCGCCGAAGCCAGCCGCGCGGCAAGCACGCTCGGCCAGGAAGGCGCCATCGCCCGAGAGCACCGCGACGCGTGGCGCCTCGGTGAGCCGCGACGCCACGCTCTCAATCGCCTCGGCGACCTGATCGGTTTGACGCTCCGTCACTCGCATAGCGGCGGCTCTGGCGTCGGCTGCGCCGAACTCCTCCGTATCGGCGCAAACGCAGCGGGCGAGCCGCGAGATCGCCGCGGGCTTCTCGCCGTCGGCCGCGTTGCTCTCGGCAAGCAGCGTCCAGGCGTCGGCTGTCGTGGCGAACCACTCGGCCGCTACGGGGCACTCGGCGCCGCGGTACGGCAGCGTGGGCGTCACGGCGCACAGGGGCGTGCGAGCGACGCCCGTGTAGACGAGTTCGCCGGCCAACAGCCGCTCGGTGTCGCTCAGCCCTGCGGGCGCCGCCTTGCCGGCGACGACCGGCACGATGTCGGTCGTCGTCGAGCCGATGTCGATCACCAACCCCGGTCGCTGGCCCACAAACGGGGCGGCGAAATCGGCCAACGCCCGCCAGTTGGCGGCCGCGATGAGCCGGGTCGCTTGAATGGCTGCGTCGGCGTCGCGCCAGCCGCTGTCGGCGCCGTAGAACCGCACCGGCCGGCCCCCCGCAGCCTCCACCACGGCGGCGACTATGTGGCGTACCCCCTCGGCCTTGGTCGCGTAGCAGTCGGCCAGCTCGCCGGTCATCGCCACGGCGTAACCGTCGTGCGTCGGGGCCTCGGCAAAGAGTTCGGCGAGTCGCCGGCCGAGCCGCTTGTGTCGGCGCCAGAGGTCGAAGGGCTCGCTGCGGGCGAAGCCGTCGGCCGTCGCGACCTTGAGGTTCGCCCCGCCGACGTCGACGCCAAGCCAGGCGGCGCTCATCCGAGCGTCACGACTTTCGGCTCGTTGTCGATGGCGAGCAGCTCCTCGACCGGGCGACCGGAGCGGGCCGCCTCGACCAGCACGCCGGCGCGGAACGAGCTGCGGACCATCGGGCCCGAGGCGACCGCCTTGAAGCCCATAGCGCGGGCCTCATCGGCCCAGCCGTCGAACGTGGTGGGCGGCACATAGCGATCAACGGGCAAGAACCGCTCGTTGGGGCGGCCGGGTGTGAGGTATTGCCCTAGCGTGAGGAGGTCGACGTCGGCGCCGCGTAAGAGCCGCATCGCTTCAGTAATCTCTTCGTCCGTCTCTCCGAGGCCGACCATCAGGCTGCTTTTGGTGAGCAGGTCGGGCCTGAGCCGCTTCGACTCTCGCAATATGGCGAGGCTTTGATCGAACGAAGCCCGTGGATCGCGCACCTGCTTTTCGATCCTCGGCACGCACTCCACGTTGTGGGCGAACACCGAGAGGGGGATCCCTTCGAGGAGCGTGCGGAGCGCTTCAAGATCGCCCCGCAAGTCGCTCCCCAAGAGTTCAATGCCGATGCCCGGCACACGGCGTTCGACGGCGTCGATGCAAGCGCGGTAGTGCCCGGCGCCGCCGTCTGACAGGTCGTCGCGGTCAACGACGGTGATGACGACATACTTGAGACCCATCCGCTCCACCGCGTCGGCCAGCCGTTCGGGCTCCTCGGCCTCGGGGGGCGGGGGGCTCTTGAGCGTTTCGACGCTGCAGAACCGGCAGCCGCGCGTGCACGACTTGCCGGCGACCATAAACGTGGCCGTGCCGCGGCTCCAGCAGTCGTGGATGTTCGGGCAGCGAGCCTCCTCGCACACGGTGTGGAGGGCGCCCGTCTCGACCGCGCTATTGGTGCGGTTGTAGACCGCCAGCGCATTACCGCTCGGCAGGTTGGAGCGCAGCCACTCCGGCAGGCGGGGGCGGGTCGTCTTCGAGTCGCGGGGCGTCGCGGTAGGCATAGGAAGGGAGACCACGATGGGGCTTAGGAACCAAGGGTATCTTAAGCCCACCGCCATTATGTGGTTAGTGGCATGTCGTCAGAGACGAGTGGATCCCTAGTCCCATTTCCGACTAAAACGCCGACGAGCGCAACCGTTGCTAACGCATACAGTAAACGGTGCATCTTTCGGTGCGTACGATTTGCGGAGTATGCGGTTCCTAGCAATAATCGCAGGCGCCCCGGCGAATCGTTTGGGATGACTCCGCCCGCCGCGGCGTCGAGATTGGGCGAAAAGGTCCTCGAACTAAGGCTTGGCATGAATTGGTTTAGCGTACGCTCTCGTTGCGGAACGGCCCTGCTGCTTACTTTCCTGTCCTCCACACCCGCCCTGGGCGCCTCTCTAACTTACGTCTTCTCCGGCGAAATCACCGAAATCTCATCGTCCAACGAGGCTCATGGGGTTTCGCTCGGCGACCCCTTTAATGGCTACATGACGTTCGATTCGGATGGCTGGCATAGCACCGCCGGGACCGTGCAGGCGACTCTCAACGGCGTAAACTTGCTCTTCACCGGAGAGAGTATCTACGGTGGTGTCACGGCGCAGCCCGGCGGGTATTACTCGCTTCGCGTTGCAGCTGACACCGGGGGCTCAATCGATGGCTCTTCGTTCTCGGCAGGCAATTTCGGTCCAGAAATCGAGGACAGAGATGGATCTGCTGGCATCGCTGAGTCCTTTCCTGCGGCATTCGATCTGTCTGAGTTCGAGACAAATATTCTCAAAATCTTCGGGACCTACCTTCCGACGAATACTCGCTACAGCGTCAGCGGAACGCTGACCAGCCTGCAACTCGTGCCGGAGCCCGCTTCTCTGCTCACGGCGATGTGCGGCATGCTAATTGTCGCGGCAGTTCCAAGGCATCGTCAGCCCGTGAGCCCCTCAAAAAGCGGGGTCGACAGGTAGCGTTCGCCGAGCGAGCACATGATCGTGACGATCCGCTTGCCCTTCATCTCGGGGCGGGCGGCCACTTTGGCGGCGGCGCACATGTTGGCGCCGCTCGAGATGCCGGCCATGATGCCCTCTTCCTTCGCCAAGCGGCGGGCCCACTGGAACGCCTCCTCGTTGCTCACCGTGACGACCTCGTCCACCAGCGACATGTCGAGGTTGCCCGGGATGAAGCCGGCGCCGATGCCCTGGATCTTGTGAGGCCCCGGCGAGCCGCCGCCGATCACGGGCGAATCGACCGGCTCGACGGCGATCGCCTTGAAGTCGGCGTTCTGCTTCTTGAGGTAACGGGCGGAGCCGGTGATCGTGCCGCCGGTGCCGACACCCGCAACGATCACGTCGATGTCGTGGCCCGAGTCTTCCCAGATCTCCGGCCCGGTCGTCGCCTCGTGGATCGCGGGGTTCGCCGGGTTCTCGAACTGCTGCGGCATCCAGCTGTTCGGCTCGTTGGAGAGCTCGGTCGCCTTGCCGATGGCGCCCTTCATCCCCTCGGCCGCCGGGGTGAGCACCAACTCGGCGCCCATCGCCCGCAGCAGCGCACGGCGTTCGAGCGACATCGACTCCGGCATGGTGAGCGTGAGCTTGTAGCCCTTGGCCGCACAGACGAAGGCGAGCGCGATGCCGGTGTTGCCGCTCGTGGGCTCGACGATGCGCGTGTCAGCGGTGATCTTGCCAGCCTTCTCACCGGCCTCGATCATCGCGGCGCCGATGCGGTCTTTGACGCTGTTGAGCGGCTGAAAGAACTCGCACTTGGCGAACACCGTGGCGTGCCCCTCCGGCACAAGACGGTTGATCTTGATCATCGGCGTGTCGCCGATGCACTGGGCGGCGTTGTCGTAGCTCCGGTTACGCGGCATAGCTTTTCTCCGAAAAGCGGGTGAGCGGATGAGTCGCGATAAGTCGCGCGGCTGCAATCGTTTAGCTGCGATTATCGGCATGCGGCCAGCCGGCACAAGGTATCGTTGGGCCCCCGCACGTAAACCAAGAGCCCCGGCGGCGAGGTGCCCCGGGGCTCTTGTGCTTTCAGGTTGAAATTCTAGCTGCCTCGCGGCGTTACCACGGGCGACTCAGCGGTTGAAGGCGCCCGCCAGTTGGTTCGTGAGGTCCAGCAGGCGGTGCGACCGCTCCAGCAGCGCCTCGCACAAGGCGTCGCGGCCGCCAAACTGCGGCGCAACCGTCGCCGGGTAGCCGACCGTGTGCCGGTAACCGACCCGCGGCGAGACACCCACGCTCACCCCACCGCCGCCGATCGAGATCGCCAGACCGCTCCGCCCGAGCGAGATCGACTCGACCTGCTTCCGCTTGCCGTAGCCGCGGTAGAGCGGGTCAGAGGCGTAGCGGACGGTCTTCGTCGTGTAGGGAACCGCGGTCGGCAGGTAAGGATGCACCCCGTAAGGGCTGCGGGTCGCGTAGCCGCTGGTGTAGCGACCGCCATACAGGTCGCCATAAACCGGTCCAACAGGGCGGCGGTGGCGGCGGGGCAGGTCCTCGAGCGCCTCTTCGACCTCCTCGTGCAGGTCCTCGGCCTCGTCCTCCACTTCCTCGGCCAGCTGGTCGAGCACTCGGCGGAGCCTGTGGTAAGGCAACCGCTGAGTCATCGCTCGCTCAAAGCGGCGTAGTTCGCGTTCCAGTTCCTGGGCCTCTTCCAACACATCCTCGGCGTCGTTGCTGCGGCCAAGCGTGGCGTGGGCCTGCTCGGTCAGTGCGACGAGCTCGCCGCGGATCTCGTTGACAAGCCAATAGCCCCGTTCGAGCTGGTTGGCCGACGCTCCGTCAACGGGAAGCAGCAGTGCGGCAAGGCTCAGCAGGGTGGTGCGGGTTAGCGTTTTCATGGGTCTTCTCCTCGGTTCGGCGTGGCGCCGCGACCCGGTTGAGACGGGCCGCATGGGGGGGTGGCGGAGTTCCTACGATCGCTGCGGAGCGATCGGTCTCCTAATCTCACCCAGCGAGAGGCGTGCCGCAGCGGGGACAGAGAATCCCCAAAAATCGAGAAAAGACCGGAACATAGCGTCTTACGCCGCTGGGCGCACGCCGTTACGGCCTTTTTGGGGGGTCGCCCACTCGCTCTAAATGCCGGCCGGTTGTGCTTGATAGTCTCGCAGGAACGCGAGCACGATGTCCTCGATTAATTCTTCGAAGTGGTCGTACGGCTTCACCTCGACGACGCCTTCGGCCGGTGGTTCGCGCATGCCCTCAATCCGGTGGAGCTGGTGCGGATAGGAACTGGGTTCGGCCGTGCCGCCGGGGGGGGTGAGTGAGACCCGGCCCTCGATCTCGTCGACGATCTCATTCCCGATCAGCCCGTAAGTGGCGCCGGTGACCACGGCGTCACCGAGTTCGCGGAAATGCCTTTTTAGCGGCGTTGTGTTGCGGATCTCGACCCGCAGCGTCGGCGCCGTGGGGGCTTCGTCCGCATTCGCCACGACGAAAACACCGGTCGACTCGAGCACGTCGATCACCTCGTCCCGAACGGCGGAGCGCGCCAGCCACGACTCTATGCTGCCCTTGTACAGCCGGCCCTCTACGTTCACGGCAAGGGGCTGGGGGCTGGGCGTGATTTGGACCAGCCCTCCCTGGCGGTATCGAGCGTCGAGGTACATCGAGGTGCAGCCGCAGCAGAGAAGCAGGACGGCGGGCAAGAGTGTTTTCGCGTAGCCGGGCATGACACTCACGGGATTCGTCCTTGAACAGTGAATAGACAGGACGTAATCTCCGCGGTTTGCCGTACGCCCGTCAAGGCCGATTGTCCGTCTGCGAAGCCAAGGGGGGCGAACCCTGGTTGTCGTTGTATCGCAAGCGAAACCGAGAACCATCCGACACAGTTACTAAGCTCTGCCTGCGCTCGTCGCGAATGGCGTGGCCAGTTTGCTAGATCAACGCGTCGACCAATCTCGCCAAAGATGAGTCGGGCTGAATAGAATTCTCGGCGATGGGCCAAGCCGATGCGAGTTCGCGCCATATGCGAGAGACAGCGGATGAGGGCGGCGCCCTCTTTAGAGGCGTCTCTTACGCGCCCAAAAAACGCACTCCCCCCAGCCGCCGGCTCAGCGGTTGCGGGGCGAGCCGGGACGCGAGCTGTTTGAGCGGCTGCTGCTGTACGTGCGCTTGCTCTTGTTGCCGCCCCAGCTGAACAGGCCGCCCCAGCCCGACTTGTTCTTCTTGTCGGCCTCGTACTCGATCGTGGCGACGTAGCGCGGCACGCGCTGGCCCTTCTTGCGGTAGATGTTGGCCAGGGTCTCGCCGGCCGGGGGCGTGACGAAGATCTTCGGGTCGTCGATCACCCACGGCGTGCTCCAGTTCTGGCCGTTGTCCCAGTTGGCCACGTTGAAGAAGAAGTTGTTGAAGCAGAGGCACTTGTAGTTGTATGGGAAGCTCGAGGCGAGGTAGTCCTCTTCGGTGAGGTCGTCGACCCCTTCGCTGGCGTAGTAGTGGATCTGGCCGTCCGGCGTGAACGACATGCCGAGCGTCCACCAGCCCGGCTCCATGATCTCGACGCTGCCCATGTCCTTGCCGTTCTTGTTCGAGCGGATCGTGATCTGGGCGTGGTCGGCCTCGACGCCGCGCGAGCGGCTGCTCTTGAAAACGATGAACATGCCGGGCCAGAAGGCGCCGTTCTCGCCGTCGTAGCGTTGGCCGACGGCGTCGGCACGCATGCCGAACGACGGGCCGGTCCGTTGCTCCCAGCGGTCCCACTCCGGCAGGAAGACCCGCACGGTGCAGCTGGGGCGCCAGGTGACGGGGATCTGTCGCTTGGTGACGCGGTCGAACTTCATCAGCAGGTCGTCCTGCTGCTGCTCGTTCGTCACGCGGCCCGGGATGCCGGAGGCCTTGGTGGCGAACATCAGCGCGCCCTTGCTCCCCTCGATGCCGCCCGGCGGGGTGTCGATCCGCTTGACGACGTCGGGCGTGCCGCGTTTGGCGCCCTCGTGCCACAGGCCGTTGGACGAAACGCCGCCCGGCCCGCGCTGTTTGTCGTCTTGCTCGTAGCTGCTCTTGGGCAGCCGCAGCGTGTACGACCACGACTCGTCCTCGAAGTCGTCGCTGCAATTCTGTAGGAACGAGCCCGTGCCCGGCACAAACGGCTCGTCGGCCCGCGCGGGGGCGGCGGCCAGTGAAACAAGCGAGACGATAACAACGGCGAAGCGCGTGGTGAGCATCCTTGCTCTCCTCGATCGGTACGGATTGGCAAGCAGAATAACGGCGTACTCAACTAGCATCGTCCTAACGGCGCCGAACGTTGAGCGCGGATGCCTAAAGCGCGGCGGCAGGCGTGCTAGCATCGCCGCCTTGCGGCGCCGCTGTAGGGACCGCCCTCTGTGGCGGTCCGGCGCCGGGCACAGGCTCTCCCGCCGGGGTGTCGGAACGCCACAGTGGGCGTTCCCTACAGGAAAACTACCCCAGGTGCAGCGTGCAGCCGCCCGCTTCGCGGCAGAGGTCGCACGGCTCGGCGGCGCCGTTGGCTTGGGCCAAGCAGTGGGCGATGCGCTCGCCCATCACCTGGGCCAGCAGCTCGTGCAGCCCAAGGGGCGCCGTGACCAGATAGCGCACGCCGGGGTGAGCGGCGGCCGCCTCGGCGGCCAGGGCGGGGATGTCCTGGCTCCAGTGCCGGCCGGGCGACAAGAAATAAGGGAACACCACCACCAGCTCGGCGCCGCGCTGCACGCAGCGCGTGAACGCCTGGGCGATCGTGGGCTCGGCCAGCTCCATGTGCGCCGGCTCGATAACCTTCATCTCGGAGACCCGCCCGAAGAGCTTCGCGACATCGAGCAGCAACGCGTTGCTCTCGGCGCGTCGCGAGCCGTGGTCGACGACGACAACGCCTAGCTTCTCAACACAAACATCGTCCATCTCCGACAGCGTTTGCTTGAGGGTGCGTGTCGAAAACATCATGGGAACCACGAAGGAACTAAGTAGCGACGGAGAGAATTAACGAGCAGAGACCCGTTCTTGCGATTGTTTCAGACCCATTCTAGTGTCCGATTCTTATTCGCACATGTTCGCGGGCAACTTCCTTTCGTCGTTCCTTCGTTCCGTCGTGGTTCAATACTCTACGGAGCGGCGATCTCGCGTGGTCCGACGGTCACCGTGGCGTGACGGGAGAGCGGGAAGGCGTCGAGCACGCGGCGGATGTCGGCCTGGGTCACCCGGTCGACCCCCTCCAGGTCGTCTTGGGTCGACAGGTAGTCGCCACGCATCAGCCAGCCGCCTCCGACGTTGAATAGCCGGCTCCGCGGCCGCTCGCTGCTGAGCACCACCCGCGATTTGACCTTGGTCTTGGCCAGCTCCAGTTCATCGTCGCTGACGCTGTCCGCGTCGACCGTCTCGAAGATCGCCCGCACGCGGGCGAGGTTCTCCTCGAGGTCCTCCGGCTCGCAGCCGAGCCAGGTGAAATTCATGCCGAGACCCTGGTAGTCGTAGTGCCCCAGGCTGCACGACTCGGCGAGGCCCGGGTCGACGAGGTCCCAGTACATGCGGCTGCCGGAGTCGTCGCCGACGATCGTCGCGAGCAGCTTGGCGGCGTAGCGGTCGGCGGCGTCGCCCGCCGGGGCGCCGCCCAAGAGCAGGGCGTACTGCTGCGTGGCAGCCGATTTGACGACCGACTCGAAGCGGGCGTGCGTTGCGGCGCCTTCGGTGCGGCGCGGGGCGTCGACTTTCTCCCACCCGCCGCACTGCCGCTCGGCCTGCTCGACGAGGGCGTCGAAGTCGACCTTGCCCGTGGCGGCCAGCACCAGGTTCGTCGGGCTGTAACGCCGCTCGAAGTAGCCGCGCATCTGGTCGGGCGTGAGCGCCCGGATCGTCTCGGCCGTGCCGAGCACGCTGCGCGAGATCGGGTGACCGGCGAACGCCAGCTCCTTCACGCGGTCGTCCATGCCGTAAGGGGGCTGGTCCATGTACATCTCGATCTCTTCGAGGATGACATTCTTCTCCATCTCGAAGTCTTCGCTGCGCAAGCTCGGCCGCGCGATGTCGGTGAGCAGGTCGACCGCTTCGCCCTGATGCTCCGGCAAGATCGAGGCGTAATAGACCGTGTTCTCCTCGCTCGTGTAGGCGTTGTAGTGGGCGCCGATCTCGTCGAACTCGCGGTTCACGTCGTCGGCCGAGCGGCGTGGGGTTCCCTTGAACGCCATGTGCTCGAGGAAGTGGCTCACGCCGGCCACCTCATCGGTCTCGTCGCGTGAGCCGGCGCGCACGAACACACCGGCGGCCAGCGAGTGGGCGTCGTCGGTGCATTCGGCGACCACTTCAAGGCCGTTGGCGAGCGTGTGGCGGCGGAAATCCAAGATGGCGGTCCTTAGTTGGGGCGACGTTCGAGGGAGAGAAAAACCCAGTGATAATGATGAATGACCAATGACCAAGCCCCAATGACCAATGTTGGTGGGCAATCTTTATTGGTCATTGGGGCTTGGTCATTGGTCATTTCAGATGGTTAAGTGGCGCCCGCGATCGCCGGCAGCTCCAGCGCCTTCGGCCCCAGCGTCACGCACGTAAAATCGCTCGGCGGGTCGCGCCGCAGGTACGCGTTGATGCTGTCGGATGTGATGGCGTCAACCATCGCGCTGAGCTCCTCGACCGGTCGCACACGGCCCAGGTGGCGCCAATCGCGAGCCAGCGACGAGCTGCGGGCCGAGGTCGACTCCTGCTGCATGATGAGGCCGCTCTTGATGCGCGCCTTGAGCCGCGCGAGCTCGTCGGGCCGCACCCCCTCGGCGAGCTTGAGGATCTCGGCCATCGTCACGTCGAGCGTCTCCTGCGCCCGCTCGGCGGTGGTGCCGGCGTAGCAGAACACGGCGGCGCGGTCGACTTGCGTCTGCAGCGCGGCGTTCACGGTGTAGCAAAGGCCGCGTTTCTCACGCACTTCGGTGAACAGCCTGGAGCTCATGCCGCCTGACAGCACCCCGACCGCCGCCCACGCCTGGAAGTAATCCTCGTGGCGGTACGGCACGCTGGGGTAGGCAAGGCCGATGTGCGACTGGCTCGAATCGAACGGCACGTGGCCGCCGGCGGCCAGCGGCGATCCCTCGACCGGCTTGGCCTCGGGTTGCGAGGCCCAGTCGCCGAACAGGCGCTCGACGGTCTTGCAGAGCTCCGGCCAGTCGAACGCCCCCGCCACGGCCAGCACCATGCCGCGTGGGCCGTAGCGCTCGACGTAGAAGCGGGCGATCTCATCGGCGGTCGTCGCCTCGAGCCCCTCGCGGTCACCCTGGCTGCTGCGGCCCCAAGGGTCGGGGTAGTGCCGCCGGCGGAGCTCGTTCATCAGCTTATGGCTCGGCTCGTCTTCGACGCCACGCAATTCTTGCAGGCAGACCTGCCGGCCGGCGTCGAGCTGGTCGCTCGGCATCAGCGGGCGGCGCATCAGGTCGGCGTAGATCTCCAAAGCGGCGGGCAGGTTCTCTGCCAGCATGCTCGCCGAGAACGACGCGTTCGAAACGCCGACCGACTCGTGCCGCTCGACGCCCAGTCGTTCCAGGTCGTTCACGAACGCCCTGCTGTCACGCGAGCCGGCGCCGCGCAGCAGCATCTCGCAGGTGAGCGACGCCAGGCCCAAGCGGTCGACCGGGTCCCAGCAGCCCCCGGCGGGCGCCAGCAACGTGAACGACGCCGAGGCGAAACTAGCGACCGGCTCGCCTACGAGCACCATGCCGTTGGGTAGCACAAAGGTTTGAGCGGCGTCAGACACAGGCCCTCGGGTGGGGTGGCTAGCAGGCTGGGTGGGAACGATCGGGGCGATCCCACAGGCTAGCGGGACTAAAACCAATCGGCAAGACAGCCGCATGCCACCCGAAGCTCGCGGCTAGGGTCCCCGGATGCCGGCGGCTTCAGTCGACTTCGGGTAAATCGTTGGGGCGCGGTAAACGCCTGCTGGGACGGAAACCAATGACGTGGACGGAACATGTCTCGTCGTCGATTGTGTCGAGAGCCAAGTGATTGCCGATGAGCAGCCGGCGGATCTCGTACTCGCGGTGGCTATTCTCTTCTGCCAGCCCGAACCGCCGCGGCATGCGATCGAGATTGCCGATCGAGGCGTAGACACGCGTTATCCATCGCTTGGCGATCTCGACCGAGCGAGAACGCTCGGCGACGGAATCGCCATGGCGGCGATGCTTCGCTCGGCTGCTGGCGAGACGAAAACCGTGTAGCCGGTCATCCGCGATCGCGGTCGAGCCGCTGCTGTTCGGATTGAGGGATGTCGATCTGCGTGAAGCTATTTGGTCGCACCAGAGAACAGCCGTCAAACTGAATTCGAAGCCAAGCTTCTACACCAAGCGCGACTCGCAACCCGCCAAGTCGACCGCCTTGTACAGCGTCTTCACACAGCGGAAGCCCATCCGCTGGTACATCCGCACCGCGGGCAGGTTCTCGCTCGTCACCTCGAGGTAGGCGCCGTGAAGCCCGACCAGTTGGAAGCCGCGTAGCGAGATTTCGACCAAGGCTCGGCCCAGGCCGAGACCGCGACACTCGGGCGTGACGCCGACGTTCTGCACCCCGCCCATGCGGCCCGAAACGCGCGTGCCTTGGATCGTGGCGCAACACTCATCGGCCTCGCCGGGGGCGCCCACGCGTTCGATGAGCCAAGTCGCCTCGGGCAAGAAGCCTGGCTTGCGGGCGATCTCGGTCATCAGCCGCAGGCAACCCTCTTCCGAACGGAGGCACTCGAACACGCTCGAGTCGATCTCATCGCAGAACGCGCGGTGCTTCGTCACTGCGTGATCTTCAAGCCGCTCCGGTGCCCAAGCCGCGAAACGGTAGCCTGCGGGCAACGCGAGGCGACGGCGCGGACGGCGCAGGTCGATCGCCATTCGATAACGCTTATAGTAGGTGAGCGCCATCGCGTTCGTCTGGGGGCTTAAAGACTGGGACACGGAGAGAAGTCGTATACTGTCGCCGCCGCTGGTCGGGGCGAATACAAGCCTACCCTTTGCCCGAGCAGCCGGTCAAACAATGCGTACCCAAGCGTTGGATACGCCCACGGCACAACCGTCGCCGCCCGCTCAGCTTGCCGTCGTCGGGAGTTGAGAATGCGCAGACCATTGACTTTTGGGCCCCCAACGTGCATTTTTTGATTACTCAAAACCACGAAGCTCAGCTCCCGGCAATGGCCCAACCGCAGGCCGATCCCCTCATGCACCAATCCACTCCGAGCCGGCTCGGCTGGCGTTCTATGGGCGGGGCCCTGCTCACGCTCGTTCTTTCGGTCGTTGGCTGCGGCCGCGCCGCCGATGACGGCAGGCTGACCATCGTCGCCACCACCGGCCCGGTGGGCGACGCCGTCATGCGTGTGGTGGGCGACCGCGCGGAGGTGCGCGTGATGATGGGCCCCGGAGTCGATCCGCACCTGTACCGCGAGCAGCCCTCCGACTTGGTAGCGCTCGACGCGGCCGATGTGGTCGTCTACAGCGGCTTGCACCTCGAGGGGCGCCTGGGCGAGGTGTTCGACGGCCTCGCGCGACGCAAGACCGTGATCGCCATCACCGCCGGTCTCGAGGAGGCCGACGACCCGCGTCTGCTCTCGCCCCCCGACTTCGCCGGCTACCACGACCCCCATGTCTGGCACGACGCCGCGATGTGGGCCGACTGCATCGGTTACCTCGCCGAGCGAATGGCGGAGCACGACCCCCAGGGCGCCGAGGCGTATCGCGCTAACGCCGCCGACTATCGCGCCGAGCTCTTGGAGCTCGACGGCGAATGCCGCGAGCGGATCGCCACGATCCCCGCCGCTCAGCGCCGGTTGGTGACGGCTCACGACGCCTTCGCCTACTTCAGCCGAGCGTACGGGTTGGAGTCGGTCGGCCTGAAGGGCGTCAGCACCGAGGACGAGATCGACCTCGGCCGCATGGCCGAGGTGGTCGACCTGATTGTCGAGAACCAAGTGCCGTGCGTGTTCGTCGAGTCGGCCGTGGCGCCGCGAGTCGTCGAGTCGCTCATCGAGCCGTGCCGCCAGCGGGGCCACGAGGTGCGGATCGGCGGCGAGCTCTTCGCCGACGCCCTCGGCCCAGAAGACTCCGGCGCCGACACGTACGTGGGCATGCTGCGGGCCAACGTGGCGACGATTGTCGCGGGTCTGGGTGCGGGATCGGAGGGAAATGGCGCCGGGCCCTCCACTGGCGCCGAGCCGAGCGAATCCGAAGAATTAGCTACGCCATGAGCGATACTCCGACCAGCAAAATCATCAGCGGCACAGCCAGCAGCGACACGATCGGCTCCTCGCCCGAGGGCGCTGCGTCGCGTCCCATTGCGCTCGAGGTTCACGACCTGACGGTCGCCTACCGCCGCCGGCCGGTGCTTTGGAGCGTCGACTTCACCACGCCCGAGGGAAACCTCGTGGGCATCGTCGGCCCCAACGGCGCCGGCAAGACCACGCTCATCAAGGCGATCCTGGGCCTCGTGCCGCTGGCCAGCGGCAAAGTAGAGATCTACGGCCGCCCCTACGCCGAGCAGCGCCGCCTGATCGGCTACGTGCCGCAACGCGAGTCGGTCGACTGGGATTTCCCCGTGTCGGTGCGCGACGTGGTGCTGATGGGCGTCTACGGACGGCTGGGTTGGTTCCGTCGTCCGGGCAAGGCGCAACGGGACAGGGCCGAGCGTTGCATCGAGCAGGTCGGCCTGGGGCCGCTAGCCGATCGGCAGATCAGCCAGCTCTCCGGCGGGCAGCAGCAGCGGGTGTTCCTCGCCCGCGCCCTGGCCCAGGACGCCAAGGTCTACCTGATGGACGAGCCGTTCGCCGGCGTCGACGCCGCGACCGAAGACGCCATCCTCACCCTGCTGCGTGAACTGAAAGACAGCGGGAAAACGGTGTTCGTCGTCCACCACGACTTGCAGACGGTGCGCGACTACTTCGACGAGGTGATCTTGCTCAACATGCGGCTGATCGCGAGCGGGCCGATCGCCACCACGTTCACCCAGGCCAACCTGCAGCGCACCTACGGCGGCCGCCTGACGGTGCTCGATCAAGCGGCCGAGGCGATACGCACGCAAGAGCTGCGAGACCAAGACGCGGGGGCGACGCCGTGACCGCCACCGCGCTCGCGCTGAAAGTGGCGCTAGGCGCCGCGCTGCTGGGCGCCTCGGCCGGGCTGATCGGCACGTTCGCCGTGCTGCGCCGTCAGGCCCTGCTGGGCGACATGCTCGCCCACGCCGCGCTGCCCGGCATCTGTCTGGCGTTTCTCCTCACGGGCCTGCGTGACCCGCTCGTGTTGTCGCTCGGCGCGCTGGGGACGGGGCTCGTTGGCGTGATGGCCTTGGCTCTCGCCCGGCGATGGACCCGCACGCGTGAAGACGCCGCCATGGGCGTCGTCCTGAGTTCGTTCTTTGGCGTCGGCGTGCTGCTGCTCACCGTGATCCAGAAGAACCCGACCGGCTCGCAGGCGGGGCTCGATTCGTACCTGTTCGGCGAGATCGCCAGCCTGCAGAACCGCGATGTGCTCCTGCTCGGCGTGCTGGCCGCGGGGCTTGTTGTGCTGTTCTTTGTCAGCCGCAAGGAGCTCACCCTGCTCTGCTTCGACGACGGCTTCGCCCGCTCGCAAGGCTGGCCGACCGTGCTGATGGACTTCTTAGTCATGGCCTCGGTGGCGGTGGTGACGGTGCTCGGCTTGCCGATCTGCGGCGTGGTGCTGATCGCTGCGATGCTGATTTACCCGTGCGCCGCCGCGCGGTTTTGGACGAACCGCCTCGGCGCCGTCGCCGTGCTGGCGTGCTTGATCGGGGCGGTGGCGGGCGGAGCGGGCGTGCTGATCGCTAGCCCGATCGTGTCCGCCGAGTCGACGCTCGGCGCGCTCCTGCGGAACCAATCGGGCAGCCTGCCGCCCCCCGGGCCGATGATCGTGCTCTGCGGCGCCGTGCTGTTTGGCTTCTCCACACTCTTCGCCCCCGAGCGCGGCCTAGTGGCCCGGGTGTGGCGCAATCACCGACTGCAACGCAAGGTTCAGCGAGAGCACCTGCTCCGCTCGCTGTACGAGCTCACGGAGAAACAGGGCCCGCCGACGCGTGAGATTTCGCCCGCCGAACTCGCCACCCGTTACCGGGCCGAGCCTTGGGCCGAATCGTGGACATTGGCTCGCGCCGAGCGACGCGGGTTGATCGATCGCAACGCCGAATCGGTGCGACTCACGCCCAGCGGCGCCGTCGAAGCGGCCCGCGTCACCCGGGTTCACCGGCTGTGGGAGCTGTACCTGGTGCGCCACGCCGACATCGCCGCCGACCACGTCGATCGCGACGCGGACGACGTGGAGCACTTGCTGCCGCCGGAGCTGATCGACCGACTCGAGGCGGACATGACGCGTGAGTACCCGTCGTCGGCGGCGCCGGAGGTGAATGTGCCGCCCTCGCCGCACGAGATTGAAACTTAAATAGAGAATTGAACCACGACGGCACGACGGACACGACGGATTGAGAAATGCTGTAGGGGAATCCGGGGTTTTGAGGAGAGCAAGTTGATCGACCCACCTTTCTCTGCAGCCCATTGAAAAGAGGGACTGGCTCGCGGCGACCGATGCGGATTGCCAAAGGAATGGCGCCCGATGAGCGTGCTTCTCCCCTTCTCAATGATTTGCGTGAGAGCGAAAGTTCTTCGTTGTGGCCGTCGTGTCGTCGTGGTTCCCCTCCTTGATTTGTCGGTTGCAATCCGTCCAATCCGCGTTCATCCGCGTCCCACTCGTAATAGAAAAACGTGCTCGAAGACCTCTACATCACCGCCCCCACCCGCGCCGTCATGGTCGCCGCCGTGACGAATGTCTCGTGCGCGTTGGTGGGTGTGTTCTTGGTGCTGCGGCGGATGAGCCTGATGGGCGACGCGATCTCGCACGCCGTGCTGCCCGGCCTGGTGATCGCCTTCCTGCTCTCCGGGAGCACCGGGGCCACGCCGATGCTGCTCGGCGCGGCAGGGGCGGGGCTCGCCACCACGTTCCTCACCCAAACGCTCAACCGCACCGGCAAGGTAGCCGCCGACGCCAGCTTGGGCGTCGTCTACACCACGCTCTTCGCCTTGGGCGTCGTGCTCGTGAAGCGGTTCCTTGGCCAGATCCATTTCGATACGGCCTGCGTGTACCAAGGCTCGCTGCTGAAAGCCGCGCTCGACACCACGCCGATCGCCGGCATTGAAATCCCGCAGGCGCTGATCGCCGCCACGATCGTGCTCGCTCTTGTGGTGGTCGTGTTCTTGCTGCTCTGGAAGGAGCTCACGGTCAGCTCGTTCGATCCGGCGCTGTCGAGCACGATGGGCTACTCGGCCGACCTGATGCATTACCTGCTGATGCTGCTCGTGGCGTTCACCTCGGTCGTGTCGTTCCAGTCGATCGGCGCCATCCTCGTCGTGGCGATGCTCATCGCCCCGGCGGCGGCGGCGCACCTGCTGGTCGACCGGCTGGCGCCGATGGCGCTGATCTCTGCCGCGATCGCGCTGATGGTGAGCGTCGCCGGCTACGCGTTGGCCTCGCACTGGGACGTGTCGCCCGCCGGCACGATGGCCGCCCTGGCCGGGGCCGCCTACTTCGCCGCCGCCATCGGCTCGCCCAGGCACGGGGCGCTGGCCAAGCTCGCCGCCAACGCCCGGCTCGCCCTCAGGATCCGTCGCGACGACCTGCTGGCCGCCCTCTACCGCGGCGAGGAGACGGACGGCAACGCGCCGATGCCGCGGCAAGAAGCGCTCCATTGGGCCGACGACGGCCTCTACGCCCGCTGGGTTCTCCGGCGGCTGAAACGCTGGGGCCAAGTGAGCGAGTCGTCCCAGGGCCTCAAACTCACGAAAGCCGGACGCCATGCCGCCGCCCAGTTGGTCCGCCAGCACCGCCTGTGGGAGGCGTATCTCGTCGAGCACGCCGGCCTGCAAGAGGACCACGTGCACGACCCGGCCCACGTGGTCGAGCACTACACCGGCGCCGAGCTCGAGGCGTTCCTCGAGCAAGAGCTCAGCGACGCGGTCCGCGACCCGCACGGGAAAGAGATCCCGGGGCGGGAGAATTAATGGGTTGCTCCCTCACCACGCCGCGGACGTGAAGATTTTGTAAACTCGCCACCAAGGATTTTTCGTTTCTGTTACGATCGCGATGTCTCATCCAAGGCTCGCCGCGAGGAACAACATGTTTGAGGGTATTGAAAGATCCATCTGTAGAAACCGAGACACGACCCTTCGGAACCGCGTGCTTGCTTTCTTGTTACTTATTTCCGTCTCGAGCACTGCTTTCGCCGCGCCTTTTCTTATGGGTCTTGGTGAGCTCATTGAGGGAGACAGCGATCCACGGGGCATCTCGGCGAACGGTGCGGTTGCGGTAGGACGAATCAGTGCGGGCAGTCTCGGCAGCGGTTTTCGCTGGGATTACCGCACGGGCTTGTCCGGCATCGCCGAGGCACAATCCGGCGACTATCTTTCCGTTGGTTACGCGACGACGCGCGACGGGGGAACGATTGTAGGGATCGGCCGTATCGACGGTGAGATTCACGCGGCGCGGTGGACATCTGCGAAAGGGGTCGAGTCTCTCCTGTCACTCTCGGCTGCAACTCCCGAATACCATCTGCGAAGAGCCGAAGCCGTATCCGCAGATGGACGAGTTGTTGCCGGTTCAGCAGGACATGGAGACGGATCGTTCGCGTACCGTTGGACCATCGAAAATGGACCTGAATACCTCGAATACGAATCTGGGTCGTATCGGCAAAGCGGCCCCACGGCAATCTCAGCCGACGGTGCTGTGGTCGTAGGATATGTTGATGCAGGGGTGGGTGGCCTTGCTTTTCGTTGGAACGAAGCAGACGGCATGGTCACGCTCGGTGACTTGCCCGGGGGTAAAAACTCCAGCATCGCGTACGACGTTTCGGCCGATGGCACGGTCGTGGTCGGTGAGTCGACGACGGACTTCGGCAGAGAGGCCTTCATCTGGACCGCAGAGAGCGGGATGCAACCTCTGGGGATCCCAATTGTCGACTCCTACTTTTCGATCAAGATCAGCGGCGACGGCTCGCGAATTGTTGTCTGGTCCGCCGTGGACTCACTCGGCTACTGGGAGGAAGGGTTGGGAGCGGTCGATCTCATTGACCATCTCACAAACACGTACGGCCTGGACTTCAGCGGGTGGGATAGCCTGAGGGTTCATGACATCTCTGACGACGGCAACACGATCCTCGGCAGCGGCCGATTTGAAGAAGGCGGTAACCAGGCGTGGATCGCCCACATCGCCCCGGAGACGGCGCCGGGCGACTTCGACGGCGACGGCCAGGTATCGCTCGCCGATTACGACAAGTGGGTCGCTGACTTTGGCCAGCCCTCGCTCCCCAGCTACGGCGCCGACGGCAGCGGCGACGGCGTCGTTGATGCGGCCGACTTCACCGTGTGGCGCGACCACTACGAGCCGCCTGGCGCGCCGCCCGTCCCCGAGCCAACGACTATTGCACTGCTGCTATTCTCGGTGTGTTCAATTCGACGTCGACGCGGAGTCCGGTTCGCAATGCGAAGCGTCTGCACGCAGGCCTAGCCCCGAGCCCCTCGGTCCTCACCCCTTACTTGATCAACCCACGCAGCGTGCGCAGATTGATCACATCAAGGTCCTCGCCGTCCTCTTCGCCCTTGGGCGTCTCCATGTACATCGGCGTTTTCTTGAAGCGGCGGTCGTTCAGCAGGTTGCGGAACGGCTCGAGGCCCATCTCGCCGCGACCGATCGCCGCGTGGCGGTCAACCCGCGAGCCGAGGGGCTTGAGGCTGTCGTTCAAGTGGAACGCGCGCACCTTGTCCAAGCCGACCGCCGCGTCGAGCTGCTTCATCGTCGCCTTGTACGCTTTGGGCGTGTCCATCGCGTAGCCGCCGGCGAACACGTGGCAGGTATCAAAGCAAACGCCGAGGCGGTCGGGGTCCTTCGTTTTGTCGATGATCTCGCCCAGGTGCTCGAACTTCCAGCCGAGGTTGCTCCCCTGGCCGGCGGTGGTCTCGAGCAACACCTGGGCGTCGATCTTCTTGGTCTGTTTGTGGACCTCGTCGAGCCCCTTGGCGATCCGCTTGAGCCCCGCCTCTTCGCTGCTCGTGGTGAAGGCGCCCGGGTGGGCGACGACGTACGGGATGCCGAGCTTCTCGGCCCGCTGGAGCTCGATGACCAGCGCGTCGATCGACTTCTTCCAGAGCTCGTCGTTGGGGCTGCCCAAGTTGATCAGGTACGAGTCGTGCGAGATCGGGTGCGCGATCCCCCGCTCCTTGAGCGCGGCCTTGAACCGCTCGGCGTCGTCGTCCGAGAGCTCCTTGCCCTTCCACTGGTTGTTGTTCTTGGTGAACAACTGCACGCAGTCGCAGCCCGCACGGTGCGCGGCCTCGACGGCCTTGTAGTAGCCGCCCGCGATCGACATGTGTGCGCCAAGGATTGCCATGCTTGCCGAGCCTAGCGGCTGCGGGAGGAACCGCCAAGACGCCAAGACACGCCAGGCAGCCAACTAGTAACTGTGGGAGGGGTCTCCGACCCCGATAACACGCTGCGGGCGTTTTCGGCTAAGGCGCCGTTTTCGAGGTCGGAGACCCCTCCCACGGTTGATCAGCTTCTTCCTTGGCGTGTCTTGGCGTCTTGGCGGTTCTAACCTGGTCGCCTAAAATCGTCGCCTCACCATTTCTCTCCCACCCAACGAAGGCGGCCTACTCCGATGCAACGCACCCTGATCCTCCTGAAGCCCGACTGTGTCCAGCGTCGCCTGATGGGCGAGGTCATTTCGCGGTTCGAGGCGAAGGGCCTGAACTTCGTGGCGATGAAGCTGATGCGAGTCACGCCCGAGCTCGCCAAAAAGCATTACGCCGAGCACGTGGAGAAGGAGTGGTACCCGACTCTCGAGCTGTTCATCACCGGCGCGCCGGTGCTGGCCGCGGTGGTCGAGGGGCTCGACGTGATCTCGGTGGTCCGCAGCATGCTCGGCGCCACGAGCGGCCTGAAGGCCGAGCCGGGCACGATCCGCGGCGACTTCAGCTCGAGCCGCCAGATGAACCTGGTGCACGGCTCCGACGGCCCCGAGGCCGCCGAACGCGAGATCCATCTCTACTTCTCGCAAGAAGAGCTGCTCGACTTCGAGCCGACGATCACCCCCTGGGTCCGCGCCTCCGACGAGGCGTGAGTCGCTAGCGGCTATCAGCCAACAGCGGCTCGCCGAGCCGCTGTTGGCTTCAAGACGCTTTGCTCTCGGCCGTGAGCTCGTAGCGGCGGATCTTGCGGTCGAGCGTCGAGCGCTCGATGCCGAGGATCGAGGCGGTGCGGCTCTTGTTCCAGTTGTTGGCCTTGAGCGTGGCGAGGATGTGGCGGCGTTCGACTTCGGAGAGCGGCGCCCCTTCGTTCACGCCCACGGCCATCGGCGGCAGGCCCGCCTCGGTGTCGCCCGCCGTCTTGAGCGTGGAGAGCACGAGGTCGTCCGCCTCGATCATGTCGCCGCGGGTGAGCACCACGGCGCGCTCGATCACGTTCTTCATCTCGCGCACGTTGCCGGGCCAGCGGTAGGTGAGCATCGCCTCCATGGCGCGGTCGGAGAAGCCACGCAGCTTGCGGCCGGTCTCGGCGTTGAAACGCTCGAGGAAGTGGCGGGCGAGGATCGGCACGTCCTCGGGCCGCTTGCGGAGCGGCGGGACGATGATCTCCAGCACGTGGAGCCGGAAGTAGAGGTCGCGGCGGAACTCGCCCTCGGCCACCTCGCGCTCCAGGTCGCGGTTCGTGGCGGCGATCACGCGCACGTCGACCTTGATCGCCTCGCTGCCGCCGACACGCTCGAACGGGTGCCCCTCGAGCACGCGGAGGAATTTGGCCTGGATCGAAGGGCTCATCTCGCCGATCTCGTCGAGCATCAGCGTGCCGTCGCTGGCGGACTCGAACTTGCCGATCTTCCTCTCCGTCGCGCCGGTGAAGGCGCCCTTCTCGTGGCCGAACAGCTCGCTCTCGAGCAGAGCCTCGGAGAGGGCCGCGCAGTTGAGGCAAACAAACGGGCCTTTGTTGCGTGGGCTGGAGAAGTGCACCGCGCGAGCCACGAGCTCTTTGCCCACACCGCTCTCGCCTCGGATGAGCACCGTGGCGCGGCTCGGGGCGGCGCGCGACACTTCTTGCGCCACGCGATCCATCGCCTCGCTGCCGCCGACAATCTCGCTCTGCACGCCCAGCCGTTCGCGCAGCTGCAGGTTCTCGCCGCGGACCACGTCGAGGTTCTCGGCGAGCTGCTCGCGGCGGTCGAGGTTCGCCACCGCAACGGCTACGGTGTCGGCCACCGCGATGGTGAACTCCAAGTCGTCGGGGTCGGTGGGGTTGTTGGGGTCGGTCGAGTAGAGGTGGATCAGGCCGAGGATTTTTCCTTCGTGCCGCATCGGGGCGCAGAGCACGCTGGTGGCGAGGATGTCGCCGCTCGAGTCGCGTGCCCCCAGCTGGCTGTCGTCCATCACGTTGCGGGCCAAAACCCCCTGGCCGTCGCGCAACACGGTGGAGGCCAGGAACCGCGAGATCGCTTGGTAGCGGTGAGCGGTGAGGCTCCGGGTGGCTTCGGTCTCGAGTGTTTCGAGTGTCCGACCGCCGCCCGAGTCGAGCCCGCGCAGCATGACCGCCCCGGCGTCGACGTGGCACGCCTCGAACAACCCGTCGAGCGCCGCCTCGGCGAGCGAGACGACGTCGGTCGCCTTGGCAAGTTCGAACGCGAGCCGACAGAGCTTGGCCGCGGCGCGACCGACTTTCGGCGCCGCGGCGGCTTCGCCGTCTTCGTCGCGGGTCGGCTCGAGGTAGCGGCTCTGCTCGCGGCGGTGGGTGATCTGCGATCCCTCAGCCGGCTCGACCAGCACGCTCTCGTCGTCGGGCGACGTGCCGGGCGCCAGGTCGAGCGGCTCGGGCCCCACTGGCTGCGAGGCGCGGAGCACGCTCTGCGAATCGGGGAACGCCTTGGTGAGGTCGTCGACAAACGCCAGGTGGGTGTTGCCGATGAGCACGATGTCGCCCGGCGACAGCCGGTGGTCTTCGGTCAGACGCTTGTCGTCGACCATCGTGCCGTTGCGGCTATCGAGGTCGCGGAGCACCCAGTCGCCGGCGGCCTGGAAGACCTCGGCGTGGTGGCGGCTGCAACGCTCGTCTTTCACCACAATCGTGTTGGTCGGCGCCCGGCCGACCGTGATCGACTCGCCGCTCACCAAGCGAAAAACGTCGGTCCACTTCGCCCCCTCGCGGATGACGAGATAGCTGGCGATGTCGCTGGGAGCAGTCATCGGCGGGACACGGGCAACGGCTGGGGCGGTTCGGTGAACCGCTTCTGGCGGGGGGCGGGCCACCTTCGGCCGCCGTGGAATCTTCAAGATCGGCGGAGTGTATCAAAACGATCCACTCTGAACCTCCCTAACCTATTCTGCTTCATGGTCGGTAAGCAAGAATTATTGGGCAAAAAGCTAGGTGAGACAACGACTTAGGCTAATATCCGGTACGGCTCGACAGACGCCAGCCCTAATAAGACGCCCCTGCGGACCGCCGCCGACGGGCTCGGCCGTAAGTTGCTTGATGGGCAGGCCTTGCTCGGGGCCGCGGGGCAAGTCGCCCCGGAGCCTGCTCAGCACGCAAATGCTTGCTGGCGTAAGGCTTTGTGACTAATCTGGCAAGTTCAGGGCATCGTAGCGCCATTCCAACGATATCGACGGCGGTGCGATTCCGAACGGGGTCGTCTCATGCGGTGGCCGCTAGCTATCATCACAGAGATGGTGCGGCCCGCTGGGCCTCCTACGAAGCTCTACAACGGCCAGCAACGCTTAATCACACGTCCCGCCGGCACACGCCCCGCCGGGCATATTCAACGCGATCAGAGAAGAGAAGAAGCATGCATTTGAAGTTCTACTGCGGTTGGGCTTTGTTGGCGGCTTTGGCCGTGGCGTTGGCGCCAGCTTCGGCAACAGCGCAGCTTGTCACTCAGCAAGCGCCCGCCGTGGGCGGCGTGTCGATCAACCCCGAGGGTGTGCTCTCGGCGCCCGAGGTGGCCGACAACGACCAGCTGCGCGCGACTTGGCAGGCCGGCTTGGCGGCGGCGCCGGCCGACCTGGAGCCTTACAACGACCTGCGGTTCGTTTCGCTCAAAGGTCTTGAGCAGCGTGTCGCCGAGGCCAGCGAGCAAGGCAACGACATCCCCGATGACGTGCGTTACCTTGCGGGCCTGCTGCGTGTGAAGCACGTGCTCGTCTATCCCAAGCAGGGCGACATCGTTCTGGCCGGCCCCGCCGAAGGCTGGAAGGCCGACCGGCTCGGCAACGTGGTTGGCGCCACGACCAACCGGCCGGTGCTCACGCTCGACGACCTGATGGTCGCGCTGCGGACGATGGAAGACACGAACGGCCAAGGCATGAGCTGCTCGATCGATCCGACCCAAGAGGGACTGAAGCGGGTTCAGCGTTTGCAGAACCGTCTCACCAGCGACATTAGCCCCAAAAAGGCGGCCGGAGCCGTTGAGCGGGCGCTCGGCGAGCAAACCGTGAGCGTGAGCGGCGTGCCGGCCACGAGCCGCTTTGCCCGCACGATGGTGGCGGCCGACTTCCGCATGAAGCGGCTGGCGATGGGCCTCGAGGAGGCCCCGATCGGCGGCCTGCCGAGCTACCTCACCCTGCTCGAGGGCCGTGGCGCCCAGGAGAGCATGCTGCCCCGCTGGTGGATGGCGGCCAACTACGAGCCGATGCTCCGCGACGAGGAGGGCCTCGCCTGGGAGATCCGCGGACAAGGCGTTAAGTGCATGACCGAGAACGACTTCGTTAGCGCCGACGGCGAGCGGAGCCGCTCGGGCAAGTCGGGCACGGTCGCCCAGCAATGGGCCGATCGTTTTACCGAAGGCTTCGAAGAGCTCGCCGACCACGACTCTTCCTTTGGCCGGCTCCGCAACGCGATGGACATGGCCGTCGCCACGGCCCTGGTAGCCAAGGAAGACCTGCTCACGCTGGTTGGCCTGTCGCTGCCGAACCTGATGGGCGACGCCGAAACCGAGCAATACCCGGCCCCCAAGTCGGTCGCCACCGAGGCGAGCTTCATGCGGATGGGATCGCGCTGGGTGATCACCGCCTCGGGCGGTGTGCAGTTCTACCCCTGGCTGGTGGCCGATCAGGCCGAGACCTCGGCCGACGTCGCCGCGGTCCGCTCGGCCGGCGCCGAGCAACTCGGCGGCAACTGGTGGTGGCAGTGAACCGGTCGCTCTGCTCGCCCTGATACGAGCTAGACGCGGGCTCAGTACGTCACGCCGCTTCTGACGAAGAGCGTGTCGTCGAGCTCGAAGACCGTTCCGCTCTCGGCGTACTCGAGCTCGCGGCCGAAGGCGTAGCCGGCTTCGATGCGGCGGTTCCAGCCTCCCTTGACCCCCTGCTCAACGCCGGCAAAGAGCTGGTAGCTCAGCAGGTCGGCCCGCTCGGTGAGGCCCGTGCCCGTGCGGGCGACGGCCCAAGAGCCGCCGCCAAACTCGCCGCCCAAATAGACCCTGCTGTCGCCGCCGAGCTCCCAGGTGAGCTTCGGCCGCGGGAAGAGCAGGTCGGCCTTGAAGCCGCCGCTCTTGTAGACGGCGCCCAAGGCGGGAAGGATCGGCACGTCGTCGCGGTCGAGGTAGACCACGCCGACGATCCACTGCCACTCGTGCGTCGCCTGGTAGATGCCGATCGCCCGTCCTGTGATGCGCAGCGCGTCGCCCGAATCGAGGCTGTGGTCGTCGCCGTACACGCCGATCGAGGTGCTGAGGTTGAGCATCCACCGCGGCGACAGCAAGCGGATGTGGCCGAATTCGACCGCCGCCTCGTGAGTGCGGGGCGGCATGTCGGTCACCGTGGGCCCTTCGAAGTAATTCACCTCGTAGCGTGGGGTGATCAGCAGGTGCCCGTCGGTAAACGGCAGCGGGGCTCCGAGCATCACGCTCGCCCCCAGGCTCGAGACGCCCAGGGCCGAAGGATCACCGTCGATGGCGGGGAACCACTCACCGGTCCACTGGAAACGCTGGAACATCCCCGGCCGACCGCGGGGCATCTTGATCTGCGGCTCGCTGGGGCAGCAGTACTGGCCCAGCGAGGGCGGCCCGGGTGCGAAGGTCGTGGGGTAGACCGACGGATCGAAGTATTGCGTCGGCCCGTCCTTGCCAGACGTGTAATAGGCCACGTCGTCGGTCAGGTAGTGCGGGCTTGGCGACACGGCCGCCGGTGCGCCAGCTGACGGCGCCACGGCTGGCAAAGCCCCAGCCGGCAGAGCCCCAGCCGGCAGAGCCCCAGCCAACGGGGCGGACCCGTGGCTTGTTCCCTGCGCAGTCGCGAGCGACGAACCACTCGCCAAGGCAGCTAGCAAGCATGCGGCCGCCCCAAGGTACAGACGGCGTGCGATAGTTCTGTTCGAGTGCGTCATCGGCCTGGCGATTGCTAGCTGCAGGGGGCGAGCCTAGTTAGAAACCAAGGCCCAGGCGAAACATGATCGTTTCGTCCGGCTCGAACCGTTCGGGCGAGTTCGAGTCGAAGACCAACTCGCGGTCGAACACGTACCCGACCTCGGCGTGGCCGCGGAGTTGACTGGCGGATTCCCATTCGAATCCCAGCACAAAGCGGATGTCGTTGTAATCGAAGCGGTCGTTGCGCGGCGCCGGAGCGGTTCGCTCGACTGTCCAAGACCCGCCGCCGTACTCGGCGGCGAGGTACCACCACCAGTCGGCGCCACCGACCGATTGCAATCTTTTTCGGATCTTGGGGTTGGGAAACACGAGGTAAAGGTCCCATTCCGGCGTAGGCCGCCAACGGACACCGCCCGCCGGCAACATTTTCACCCGGATGCGGTCGAGATAGACCACGCCGAGCAAAAAATCCATCTGCGGGGAGACCGTTAGCACGCCCAAGCCGCGCCCCATCAACCGCAAGGAATCGCTGTCGAGATTGGAGAAGTCGGACCAAACACCGGTGCGGAATCCGAGTTCGGCGCCGAGTGCGGTGTTGATGCGCGGGTACCAAGCCGTGTCGAGGTAGGCGTCGTATACCGTGCCGGGCACGTTGGCCTCGGCCGAACGCGGACCGTCGAGCCAGTTGAAGGCGAAGCCGGGCGTGACGAGCAGCGGGGCCTCGATGTTGCCCGCCACAGGAAAGGTGAGCGTCGAAGTCAACTCCATCCGGTTGAGCTCGAACGCGTCGCTGCTGCCGTCGCCCATCAGTAAGGTGTGTTCGCCGCGTACCTGGCGGAGAAACTGCTGAAAACGGACCGTGGTGCCGGGGCTCGACTCGAAGCCGTAGGTCCCCTTCTCCCAGCCGTAAGGGGCGGTCTCGTTGCCCCAGCCGCCGTAGCCCGGGGCCGACGGCGCCGGTGTGTACGGCGTGTAGGCGGGGGCGCCGCTGTAGGGCGCCGCCGAATAGGGCGCCGCCGAATAGGGCGCCGCCGCACCGGCGGGCGGTGTGTAAGTGTAGGGCGAGCCGACCGGCGCTCCGTAGGGCGTCGCGACGCCCGGCGCGTAAGCGTCGAACGCGGGGGGCGGCACAGCGCCAACGGCGCCAACGGCGCCTTGAGCGGGGTAAGCGCCAGCCTGCGTTCCCCACGCCGAGGGGGCCTGCGAGGGAGCCGCGAAGGTCGAGGGCGCCGTGGCCGGGATCTGCACCCGCTGGGCCATCGCCGAGCCAGTCAGCATCAGCCAAGCCAAACAGACGGACCCCCAGCGCAGCCCCCAGCGGGCGGCGATGGTCGCAACAGTCCGTCGGCTTCTGCTTCGCACCCCGAGTGGCCTCTGGTTTGGTGAGGGGCCCCCCGCAATGGGACGCCCGATTGCCAGAAAGGCAAGTACCAAAGCCACGCTAGCGGGGTCAACGCCAATCGTCGCCTCGGCGAATGCGCTTCATGGCGATGGCCCGACATCGCCCGCGGCGATCCAACCATTACCCCGCCGCACCAGCGAGAAAGAGCCGCATTAATCGCTGCGCCGTTCGATGGCTCGGATCAGTCGCAGCGGAACGCCATGCTTGCGAAGCTGGCACTCCCAGACGGTCCAGACCGAGTAGCCCAACGCCCGAAGCTCACGGGCCACGCGCCGATCGCGGCGGCGGTTGCGATCGATCTTCGCCTCCCAGTAGGCGGCGTTGGTCTTGGCGGGCCGGTCGCCGCGGGGGCATGGGTGGGCGTGCCACCAGCAGCCGTGGACAAACACCACAAGCCGCGCGGCGGGGATCACGAAGTCGGGCCGCCCGGGGAGCGACTTCACGTCGCGCCGAAAGCGAACCTTGGCGGCGCGCAGTGCGGCGGCCATGGCCAACTCGGGTCCCGTGTCGCGGCTCTTGACTGCCGCCATCGTGCGGCTGCGCTGGGGAGAGGGCGACTCAGTCGCAGCGGCCACGCGTTTCGGTCGGTTCGATCGCTTCGCCAAGACTTGCCTTACCTTCGCTCCGGCGCGCCCCTCTCGCTCCCTAGAAAGTCCTCGCTCCCTAGAAGGGTAAGTCCGAGCCATTGGTCTGCGTGTCGAATGGCTGGGCGTCCAAAGGCTGGGCGTCGAGCAGTTGATCGCCTAACGGCGATCCCTTGCGGCGGCCGCCGCGTGTGGGCTCCACGCCGAACTGCTTGCTCCAAAGCTCGCAGATCTCCTCGACCGACGCGCCGTCACCCGAGGTGATCGCGTCGCCGTAGATCTGCAGCGGCAGACCGACGTCTTGCCGGCGTCGCAACGCGACCCACAGCTCGATGTTGCGCTGAACGATTAACGGGATCTCTTGGAGACGCGTTTCAGCGCTCAGCCGGTCGCGGTCGGCCATCGTTTGCGCCTCGATCAGCGCCTCGGTGTAGCTCGGCTTCTCCTCGTCCCGCAGCATGAAGCTGTGCAGCTTCTCGAAGTGCTCCGGCTCAAGACGTGCGAAAGCCACCGCCAGCTTGGCGAGCTTGCAGGAGCCGCGCGACTTCCGATTCGCCTGCTTGACATAAGGGTTGCACAAGATCTCGGTCGGCACCGGGAGGATCAAGATCGCCACGTCGCCGCCGAACCGCCGCTGCGCTTCGATCAGCTTGGGGTACACCGCGCGGCAGTGGCTGCAGGAGTAGTCCATCATCTCGACCACAACGTGCGGCGCCTCGGGCGAGCCGAGGATCGGGTACTTGTACGTATCGATCCGCAGTTTGCCGCCCAAAAACTCGGCGACGCGTGAGCCGTTTTTGCGGCGACCGTGGGTCTTCTCTTCGACGCGAGGCGTCTCGGCAACGGGCGCCGGGGCTGGGCTCTCGGCAGTCTCGTCGGCCGGAGGCGTTTCGTCCATCTGCTGCTCGGCCGGGGCGACCGCCTTGTTGGCGGTGCGGGTTTCGGCCGCGGGGGCCTCGGTCAGGTCGATCGATTCGTCGAGCTCCGCGATCTCGGTGCGAGACATCTTGGGCGGCAACAGGATCTGACCGCCGACGAGCGCCGTCAGGGCGACGACGCCCAGCAGGCTCGGCCAGCCGAGACGGGGCGGTCCCGCGGGCTCCGTGGCGACCAGCGGCATCGGCGAACCGCTCAGCGGAGAAACGACCGGCGCAACCATTGGGCCCTGGGCGCTGGACTCTTCAGACGCCAGCGACCGCCGCAGGAAAAACGCGAGCAGGAGTGCGGTCACCCCGGCGGCGTGGGCCATCAGGCAGTACAGGCAGTACCCCTCCAGGACGAACGCCTGCAAGCCAATGAACCACAGCGCGGCGCCCACGGCGACCGGGGTCGCCGCCTCGAGCACCCGCCAGCCAAGAGACGACAAGGATGCGTTGTCCGCGGGCGCCAACCACGACGCCACGAAAACGGCCGCGTAGCAGAGGGCCCCGCCCAGGGCGACCGACAAGCCGAGCCAACTCGACCACCGGCTCGCCAAGGCCGAGTGGCAGTCAAAGGCCGAGAAGTCGCAGCCCGCCACGGGGCCATCGCCGGTCGACAGGAAAAGGAACACCGAAAGCCCCGCCGCCACGAGTGATAGCAGCCGCAGGGGCCAAACGAGCAGCGGGCTGGGATTCGGGCTCTCGTGCATGGCGAGGGTCGATCGCAATAAGTATTTCGATGAGTCGTCGGCCGTGCGCCGCGCGCACGGCCGAAGGAATGAGGTCCTCACGAGTATAAACCCGGCCGCGAGCGTGCGACAGCAAGCCGGGCCGATGGCGGCCTGTCGACCGAGTCTCGCCGGCGGGACCGGGCGACTTTGACGATTACGCTAATTGGTCGGGCGCCTCGGGCCGATAGTAACAATCGCCCCCCCAGCACGGTTCACGACCGTGAGGCGGCCTGCCACCTCCCAGGATCTGACATCGATGAACCTCCACCCGAAGGTGCGTCCGCTCTGGCAACGCGTGCCGTTGTGCGCCGGCCTGGCTGGCTTGGCCGCCTACAAGGCGTTGCGGCTGCCGACATCGATCCTGCCGCGAGACATCAAGGCGATTGTCCGCAACTGGGACTTCGAGATGTTCGGCAAGATCATCGGCTCCGGGCTGACGAGCGCGTTCATCGACCAGCCTTGCTACTTCAAGGCGCCCGCCAAGATCGAGCCCAAGGCCGAGGTGGCGCCCGAGTACCGCATGTCTCCCGAGCAGCTCAGCTCGTTCTACGAGCGCGGCTTCGTCGGCCCGTTCGACGTGTTCACCCCCGCCCAGATGCAGGACTTCAAGCACGACCTGCTGGCGATCGAGGGTCGCCCCTCGGCGACCTACGGATTCACCACGCCGCGTGACCGGCACCTCGAGATGCCGCGGCTTTGGAACTACATGCGGAGCCCGGCGGTCACGGAACGGATCGCGCAGATCTTGGGGCCCGACCTGAACTGCTGGCGGTCGCAGATCTTCTACAAGGGCCCCGGTTCGCCCGCCATCCAGTGGCACCAGGCGAGCACGTTCATGGTCGAGGACTACCAAGACCCGGCGATCTTCCCCGAGGACCGCAGCGAGATCTTCCAGATCACGGCGTGGATTGCGGTGGACGACTCGACAACCGAGAACGGCTGCCTCCGCTTTGCCGCCCGCTCGCACGACCGAGTCCGCCCGATCTTGTTCGGCGGCAACGAGGGCTTCTACAACGCCGCCTTCCGTCTCGATTTCGACGAATCCGAAGCCGAAGTGGTCGAGGTCCCCTGCCGTGCGGGCCAGATGGTGCTCTTCACCGAACGCTGCATCCACGGCTCGGCGCCGAACACGACCGACCGCCACCGCTTGGCGTTCAACATGCGAGTGACGCCGACCAACATCGCGGTTTACCCGAACAAGAAGCACTACCGCTCGGTCTACAACGGCGGCAAGTACGTGCTCGACAAGTGGGGCGTTTGCTCGCTGCGGGGCGAGGACCGCCATGGGCTGAGCAAGACGGTATCGCCCGAGCAACTCGAGCGAGACGGCGCCGTCGCGCCGCTCAAGCGGGCCGCCTGAGCCAAGGCGAGCCCGGAGGATACAACCCGGGGGGGATGGGAGGCGACATGCGGCTGGCGAACAAGCACGCGATGATCACCGGCGCCGCTTCAGGCATCGGTCGCGCGATCGCGATGCGACTCGCCAGCCGCATGACGCACCTGACACTTGTCGACATCGACGCGGCGGGGCTCGAACGCACGGCGCGCGAGGCCCGCGAGTTGGGCGCCGCGGTCGACAGCCAACGACGCGACCTCACCCTACGCGACGAGGTCGACGCCACCGTGCAGGAGAGCCTCGACCAATCGGCCGGCGTCGACCTGCTGGTCAACAACGCCGGGGTGACCTACCACGGTCCGACCCACGCGATGCCAGCGGGCGATCTCGAACGGTTGATGTCGCTCAACCTGCTCGCTCACGTGAGGCTCACGCACGGCCTGCTGCCGTCGCTGCTCGCCCGACCCGAGGCCCACGTGCTCAACGTCTGCAGCGTGTTGGGGCTGGCGGGCATGCCGCGGGTGTCGGCCTATTGCGCGGGCAAATTCGCGATGGTTGGCTTCAGCGAGTCGCTACGCAGCGAGTACGGCCGAGTGGGCCTCGGCGTGACGGCGTTCTGCCCCGGGTTCGTGCGGACCGAGTTGTTCGGCTCGGCGCCGTTGCCCGAAGGCCAGAGCAAGCCGAAGTCGCCGCCCGCTTGGATTTGTCTCAGCCCGGAGCGTGTGGCGCGACGGGCGGTGCTAGCGGTCGAGAGAAACCGCGGCCGGGTGGTGCTCGACCCCTACTGCTGGTGGGCGATCGGCCTGAAACGCAGGTTGCCGGCGGCTTTCGACTGGGCGCTCTCGCTCGGCCGGCGGCGGCGCGTTGAGCGCAAGCGTCGCGAGCTGGCTGCCCTGGCGCCCGACCCCCAGACCGCCTTGCGGATGAAGTTGGGACTCGGCGAGAGGCCAAGGCTCGCTCGGGCGGCTTGAGCGGTAAGCGAACCACGCGCGAACCGGCATTGGAGAGCCCCACGCAGCGGGATATGCTGTTGACCCCGACCGGTCCGGGATGGATCGGGCCCACGTTTTCCCTTCGCAGGTCAAGGATGACCACCAAGCACGGCCCTCGGGTCCTCATCGCGCGTTTGAGCGCAATCGGCGATACGATTTTCACCGCTCCGGTGGCGTGTGCGCTGCGCGACCGTTACCCCGGCGCCCGCATCACGTGGGTCGTCGAGGAGAAGTCGGCCACGTTTGTTCGCAACCACCCGGCGATCGACCAAACCGTTGTCGTGCCGCGCGGCTGGTTCACCTCGTGGCGGGGCCTCCGCGCGGTGCGAGCCGAGCTGCGACGCTGCGGGCCGTTCGACGCCGCCGTCGACGCCCAAGGCATGACCAAGAGCGCGGTCGCCTGCTGGCTGTCGGGAGCCCCGATGCGGATCGGCCTGTTGGGCGAGCATGGCCGCGAGCTCAGCCCGTGGCTCAACAACCGCTTGGTGCGTCCCGAACATACGCACATCACCGACCGCTCGCTCGAGTTGCTCGGGCCGCTCGGCATCCACCGGCCGCAAGTTCGCTGGGACCTGCCCGACGACGAATCGGCCGAGCGCACCATCGGCACGCTGGTGCGCGGCTCGTATCCCACCGGCTACGCGGTGGTGAACCCCGGCGCCACTTGGGAATCAAAGCTGTGGGAAACCAACCGCTTTGGGCAGGTCGCCGCCGAGCTGGGCCGCCGCCGCACACTGCGCACGCTCGTGGTGTGGGCCGGCGATCGCGAGCGCGAGGCGGCCGGCGAGGTGGTCGCCGCGAGCGACGGCTGGGCCAAGGTGGCCCCGCCCACTTCGTTGATGGAGCTCGCCGCGCTGTTGCGTCGGGCAAGCGTTGTGCTCAGCGCCGACACCGGCCCGCTGCACCTGGCCACCGCCGTCGGGGCCCCGGCCGTGGGCCTCTACGGCCCGACGCGTCCCGAGGACTGCGGCCCTTACGGCGACCGGGCGATCGCCCTGCAGAGCCGCTACCAGAGCGGCACGCGCCGCGAGCGACGGCGGGCGGGCAACGACGCGATGCGCGAGATCACCGCCGAACAGGTCGTCGCCGCTTGCGAGAAACTGCTCGACGCGGCGCCCGCTTCCCGCCTGGTCGCCTGACGACAGCAACCGATGGCTCAACAACGCAACCTCGCGCTCGACTGGCTCGCCTACGCCGCGTTGCGGTCGGTGGTCGCCGTCATCCAAGCCTTGCCGCTGTCGGTTTGCGAACGCGGCAGCGAGGCGCTCGGTTGGCTGGCCGGCACGGCGATCGGCTTCCGCCGCAAGCTCGTCGACGAGAACCTGCGGACCGCTTTCCCCGACTCAACGGGCGAAGAACGCCGCGCGATCGCACGCCGCACCTGGAAGCACCTGTTCCTGATGGCGGCCGAGATCGCCCACACCCCGCGCAAGCTGCACCGCAGCAACTGGCGGGCGATCTGCACCGTGCCGGACGAACGCCAGGTCGTCCGCACCATGCTGCGCGACGATCCGAAGGTGCTGATCTCGGGCCACTACGGCAACTTCGAGTTCGGCGGCTACCTGCTCGGCATGCTCGGCTTCCCCACGCACACCGTCGCCCGGCCGCTCGACAACGTGTTTGTCGACCGATTTGTGAACGATTTCCGCGGTCGCACCGGGCAGCGGATCTTGCCCAAGAAGGGGAGCAGCGACGACATCGAGCGCGTGATGCAGGCGGGCGGGGCGCTCACGCTGCTCGGCGACCAGTCGGCCGGCCGCAAGGGGTGCTGGGTCACGTTCTTCGGCAAGAAGGCGTCGACCCACAAGGCGGTGTCGCTGTTCTCGCTCACCTACCGCGCCCCCACGATGGTCGTTTACACCCGACGCCGCGAGGCGCCCTTCTCGTACGAGATCGGCCTGGCGGGCGAGGTCGACCCGGGGGCGGCCGACTTCGAGTTCGGCTCCACGCCGCTGCTGACCGAGTGGTTCACGCGGCGGCTGGAGGAAGTGATCGCCCGGCACCCCGACCAATACTGGTGGGTCCACAACCGCTGGAAGGCGGCCAAAGGATCCAGGGCGACAAAGCGGGTTACGAAACTCTCTGCCGGAGAGTAGATTGCGAGCGGCCCCGGCCGCCTGCCCAATCCCCCCCACCCGACCCGCCGCGCGAGATACCGGTGCTCGAGATCCGGCCCTTCCGCAACTCGGACCCCCCCGCCTTGGCGGCGATTTGGCGGAGCCAGCCGCCGCAGCGTGGGCTGATGCAGCCCCTTTCGTCGGCGATTTTTGAACAGTGTGTGCTGTCTAAAATCTATTTCGACCGGGCCGGGCTGCTGGTCGCCACCCGCGAGGGAGAGCCGGTCGGCTTTGCCCACGCCGCCTTCGGGCCCGGCGACGGGGGCGAGTGTGTCGACTGCACGCTCGGCACCACGGCGATGCTGATGGTCCGCGGCGACGTGGACGACCCCGCGATCGCCGACGCCCTGATCGGACGCAGCGAGGCTTACCAACGCGACCGCGGCGCATCGGTCCATTACGCCGGCGGCATCGACCCGCTCAACGGCTTCTATCTCGGCCTGTACGGCGGCAGCGAGATGCCCGGCATCCTCGAGTCCGACCCGCGGCAGCTGGCTGCCTTCGAACGCAACCAGTACCAAGAGTCGGGCCGCGTGGTGGTGCTGCAGCGGCAGCTCGTTCGGTTCCGCCCCGACGCGAGCCGCGAGACACGCCTCGTGCGTCGCAAAGCGCAGTTCGCCCACAACTTCTCGCCGTCGGCAAAGAACTGGTGGGACGCCTGCGTCTGCGGGCCGCTCGACCGCATGCGGTTCTCGCTGCTCATGCGCGGCCAGGAGCGGCCGGCGGCCAGCGTGACCTTCTGGGACCTCGAGCCGCTCGCTACGAGCTGGGGCATCCGCACCATGGGCATGCTCGACCTGCTGGTCGAGCCCGAGCACCGCCGCCAGCGGATGGCGACCTACCTGCTGAACGAGTCGTTCCGCGAACTGCTCAAGCGCGGCGTCACGATGATCGAAGCCCAAACCATGGCCGATAATCAGGCGGCCCTGGCCTTCTACCACAAGATGGGCTTCACGGCCGTGGACCACGGACGCGTGCTGCGGAGGGCGCCGCGCGACGGCTGATTCGACAAGTGCTCTTCGGGTGCAAGCTGTCTTGAGCCGCAAGCACTAGATCGTACTATCGATAGCCGTAGCGTTGTTTTCGCCATATCGACGTCGAATCACACCGCCACACACGCTACGCATCCGTGCGATTCGCACTAGACGTGCGGACCGGCGTCATGGATGTGTCCCGATGACGGCCCCGCGTGCGGCGGGTCGACGCGGAAACGCTTTTTTACGGGCGCCGATTTCTTCGGCTTCGCGATGCGGCCGCGGCGGGCGATGCGGCGTTGGCGGCGACTGCGGAGGGCGACGAGGCAGATCTCGTGGCGGTTGAACGCCAGCTGTCGGACTCGCACGTCTTGGTAGCCCCACTTGCGCACGCGTTCGAGGTACGCAACGATCGCCTCGGGCGAGCCCATCGACTTCTCGAGCAGCTTGATCGTGAGCACCAGACCGCGGATCGACACCTCGGGGTGCGAGACGATGCTCTCGACTGCGCTGAGCAAGGTTTCGGGGTCGACGTTCAGGTCGGCCGCCAGCCACTGGGCGGTCGAGAATTCGACCCGGCGGGCGTCTTGAACGCGCATCTGCAGCTGGTGGAAGTTCTCCTCGGCCTCGACCACCGGGTCGACCTTGGCCGGGTCGACGCCGAGGACCTGCATGCCCTCTTCGAGGAGCGCCTGGCTCGCCCCGCCCGGCGCGCAGCCGAGTTCGATCCAAACCTCGCCGGCCATGGTCGGCAGCCCGGCCCAGCGGAGCGACTCTTGCATCTTGAGGTACGCCCGCGAGACGGCGTGGCCCGGCAGTGCGAGGGGCATAACGCCGCCGGCGAAGCGGTCGCTGCGGTTCGCCACGCGGTGGGCCCCGATCCACCAGCGGTCGGGCTCGACGAGGGCCACGTCGAGCACGCGGGCGCCGTTGCCGGTCTCGCGCGAGGCGAGCAGCTCGCGGTCGCCCGCCGAGGCCTGCGGGGCCGACGAGCGGAGGGCGGCCTCGGCCGCACGGCTCTCGTCGGTGGGGCCCGGCTCGACGCCCTGCTGGCCGGGCAATGCGGTGTCGCGGCGCCAGACGTGCAGGCCCAGCTTGGGGCAGGCCTCGACGTACGCGGCGACGGCCGGCTCCTCCCACACCGCGGCGGCGAGCTCTTCGTTCGACTCGCCGGTCACGCTGCCCAGCGACAGACCGATCGTGCGGGCGAACACCAGGTGAGGCGCCTGGAAGCGGTCGAGATTGGCGGGCTTATCGAGCTTAAAAGTCACAAAACCGGGCCGCGAGTACGCGAACTTCCAGTTCGGCACGCGCGCGGCGACCTCGGACTTCAACGCCAGCTCCGCTCCCGGCTGGCAGACACAGAACACAAACTCGCTTTCGATCATCGTCCTACTATAGCAAGGCGAACCCCAGGTCCGGGAAAGGAACCGCCAAGACGCCAAGGACCCCATGTCACCTGTAGGGACCGCCCTCTGTGGCGGTCCAGCCCCGGCGGGCAGGCCCGGTCCTGGAGAGAGTTCTGAAGAGCCTGTACTCGGCGCCCGGAACGCCACAGAGGGCGTTCCCTACAGCTATCTGCCCGCCGGCCGCAGGGGGCTGTAGGCCAGGACGAACCGCTTCTCGCCCGCGGTGGCGAATTTGACGGTTGCCCGCCGCGCCTGGCCGGCGCCGCTGAGCGTGGCGATCTTGCCCGGGCCGAACTCCGGGTGCAGCACCGCCATGCCGACCCGGAACACGTCGGGCGAGACCCGCGGCGGCTTGTCGTCGGCTTCTTGCTCGGCGCCGCCGAGCGAGGCGGCGGTTTTCACCCCGATGGCGGCGAGGTCGAGCTCGGGCTTCGGCTTCGGTCGCCCGGCCCGCTCGGCCGCTTCTTCTTCGCTGAGCTGTGAAAAGTCGTCGGCGTCCGCCACGGCCTGCTCGGCTTGCCACTCGAGCATCTCCCAGTCGTCGGCCGGCGCTTGATCGACGATCTCCATCTCGTCACGCGGCAGCTCCATCAGGAAACCGCTGGGGATCGAGATCCGCCGCTGGCCGCGGAAGTCGCGCCGCTGCGCGTAGCTGAGCTGCAGCTGCTGCTCCGCCCGCGTGATGCCGACAAACGCCAACCGGCGTTCCTCCTCGTGCTGCACCGGGTCGCGCAGCGAACGCTCGTGCGGCAGGATGCCGTCCTCCACGGCGATGAGGAACACCGACGGGAACTCGAGCCCCTTGGCGGCGTGCAGCGTCATGAGCGTCACCTTGTCGCTGTCGTCCTCCCAGCTGTCGGTCTCGTTCACGAGCCAGGCGCGCTCCAGGTAGTCCTCGAGAGTGGGGTCTTCGTTCTCTTCGTCGAACTGGCGGGCGTCGGTCAGCAGCTCCTCGATGTTGGCCAGGCGGTTCTCGTCCTCCTCGCTCTCGCCGGCGACCAGGTGGTCGCGGTAGCCGCTCTCGGTGAGCACGGCGCCGATCGCCTCCTCGACCGGACCGCCCACATAATCGGCGAGCCGGTCGACGATCGTGACGAACTTGCCCACCGCGGTCGCCGACCGCTTGGCGAGCGTCTCGATGAGCCCCGCCTCGCGGGCCGCGTCGAGCATCGTCACGCCGAACCGGTTGGCGTGGCCGGCGAGCTGCTCGATCGTCTTCTTGCCGATCCCCCGAGGCGGGCTGTTGATGGTGCGCTCCAACGCCAGGTCGTCGCGGGGGTTGTTCATCAGCTGGCAGTAGGCCAGCACGTCCTTGATCTCTTTGCGCTGATAAAACTCTTGGCCGCGGACCATCTGGAACGGCACGCGCTCGGCCCGCATCGCCTTCTCGACCGCCCGCGAGAGGGCGTTGGTGCGGTAGAAGATGGCGTAGTCGCTCGCCTTGCGCACGCCCGAGTCGATCGCCGCGCGGATCTGCTGAGCGATGCCGCGCGCCTCGGCGTCGCCGTCGGCGTACGAGACGAGCCGCACGGGTTGGCCCTCTTCGTTGTCGGTGAACAGCGACTTGGCCTTGCGTTTGACGTTGTGGGCGATCAACGCGTCGGCGGCCCGCAGCACGCTCTTCGTGCTGCGGTAGTTCTGCTCGAGCCTGACGACCTTCACCTCGGGGTAGTCCGACTCGAACTCGAGGATGTTGTTCAGGTCGGCGCCGCGCCAGCCGTAAATCGACTGGTCGGGGTCGCCCGTGGCCGCCAGGTTGGGGTGATCGACCGACAGTGCGCGGAGGATCACGTACTGCGCCCGGTTCGTGTCTTGGTACTCGTCGACCAGCACGTAGCGGAACCGCTCGTCGAGCTCGGCGCGGAGCTCGGCGTTGTCGTGCAGCAGCTTGGCGACGTGCAGCAGCAGGTCGTCGAAGTCGACGGCGGCCGACTCGAGCAGCTTCTTCTGGTACGCGGGGTAGACCTTGGCCACGACGCCCGACAGCGGGCTCTCGCGGCGCGGCTTGTACTCGTCGGCGGTGATCAGCTTGTTCTTGGCGCCGCTGATCGCCGCGGCGATGCGGTCGGCCGTGTAATGCAGCGGGTTGATCTTCTCCGCCTCGACCACCCGCTTGAGCGTGTGCCGAACGTCGGTCGTGTCGTAGATCGTGAAGTTGGGCGCCAGGCCGAGCAGGTCGCCATGCCGACGCAAGATCTTGGCGCCGAAGCGGTGGAACGTGCTCATCCAAACCCGCTCGCCCGGCGCCAAGCGGTCGAGACGGCGGCGCATCTCGTCGGCGGCCTTGTTGGTGAACGTGAGGGCCAGGATCTGCCGGGCGTTGACCCCCTGCGACAGCAGGTGGGCCACCCGGTGGGTGACGACCCGTGTCTTGCCGCTGCCCGGCCCGGCCAGCACGAGCATCGGCCCCTCGAGGTGCCGCACCGCCTGGCGTTGGGCGTCGTTCAGGCCCACGAGCAGCGGGTGGTCGTCGGGCGTCATGGGCGTAACTTCCTTGCAAGCATCCGGCGGACGGCGCGAAGCAGCGCCGCTATCACCAGTGTATTCCGAGGGGCGCGACAGAGACCATAGGCGCCGCTCCACCAGCAAGCCACGCAGGCGAGCCGACGGGCGTAAGCCCCCGGCGCCATCGAGCAACCAGCCGACCTCCGTAGCAAGACCAACTGCGGCAACTCAAGCCCCCGGTATTTAGCCTGGTGGATTTGGGGGAATCCGCCAGTGTGGAAAAAATGGTGGAAGCTTGACGAAAACCGGTCTTGTTCCGCTACAATCTCCGGCAGTTCCACCAAGATTGGTGACACGCTTCGCGATGGCGACCCCGGGACGGGGCCGCGGCGAGACGTTCCGCTAGGACGCACACCGACTTCTAACTCTGGACCACGGCGGGCCCACGAACGCGGGCCCGCACCCGTGTGGTTCTGAGCGGTACGGCGTCTGAGCCGGCCGCTAGCTCTAAGCTCCGCGGCTTGGCGCCCGGGATGGCTGCGCCGCCGGCTCGATGGCTCGTCGGTCGGTTCGATCGTGGCGTGTGTCGCCGGTCCCCCACCACCACCGCAAGGGAGGGATCCCCTCATGTCGCGCATTCCACTCGACACCGTCCAGATGCAAGCGGACAGCATGAAAGAGCGGCTCGAGATGAGCACCGCGGAGATCGGGCTCGCAGTTCGCACGACGAACTGTCTCGAAGAGAAGGGCGTGTTCACCGTGAACGACCTGCTGCATTGCACGCCCGAAGACCTGCTGAGCATCTCGAACTTCGGCGAAAAAACGCTCGACGAGGTTTACAAAGCGCTCGAGAACGTCGGTTTCCGCCGGCCCCCGCGGCTCGCCAAGTGAGCCGAGGCGCCGTGCGACCGGGCGTGTTATAAGGGAGGGCGGGCGGCCTGTGCGCCGCCCGCTTCCTTCACCGAGCCCGCGCGCCGTCCCCCGCCACGCCCCAGCCGATGCCCGTCCGCTTTCCTCTGCTGCTGATCAAGAAGCGCGGCAAGCGGAGCACCGTCTCGCGCCTCGGCGCTAGGCTCGGCGAGGTCTTCTACAATTTGGTGATCATCGCCGCCGGCGCCGTCGGTGGCTGGTGGGTCGTCACGGACGCCTTGCTGCCCGACCTGCGGCTCTACCGCGACGTGGGACGCTTTGTCGAAACCACCGGCCGGGTGATCGACGCCCGCGTGATCACCCGACCCGGCTTGGCCGAGCAAGAGTACAGCCCCGAGCTGCTCGTCGTGTTCCACACTCCCGCGGGAGAGCGGCACACGACCTGGACCCGTCACGGCGTGGGCCGCGACGCCCCGAGCGAGCTCGACGCCCAACGGGCGCTCAAGGCGTTTCCGATCGGCACGGAGCTGCCTTGCTGGCATGACCCGGCCGACCACGACCGCGTGTTGCTGAGCCCAAGCCGGCCGTGGCAGCCGTGGCTGCAATTACTCATCCCGCTGTCGCTGATCTTGGTCGGCGTGGTGGGCGTGGTGCGGGCCTTGCTCAAGACACGCGTCTCGCCCGAGATGCGATCGGCCATGCGTCGCCGTGGCGTGGATGTCGAGCTGCTCGAGACCGGCTCTCCGAGGCCGACGCTGGCGGCGGCGTTGCCCCCCGTGGCGACGGCGAGCGACAGCCCCGGCGTGCGGCTGGCCCACCGGCTGCCGATCGACGGCGAGCGCGGCTGGCGGCTGGTCGGCATGGCGATCATCTGCCTGCTATGGAACGGGCTGGCCTTGTTGTTCATCTTCCAATTGGCCGCCGACTTTTTCTCCGGCGAGCGGCCCGTGATGGTCAGCCTGATCGTCGCCCCGCTGGCGATCACCGGCGGCTGGCTCGCCTACTCGCTGCTGTGCGACGCCTGGAGCCCCGGCGCCGGCGGGCTCACGCAGATCGAGGTGTCGCGGTGGCCGCTCCGCTCGGGCGAGACGTGCGAGGCCCTGCTGATCCAGAAGGGCCAAACGCGTGTTCGCGAGCTGACCGTCGCGCTCGTCTGCGAAGAGGTCGCCACCTACCACCAGGGGACCGACTCGCGGACCGCGACCGAAGAGGTTTACCGCAAGAAGCTGGTCGCCGAGGGCCGATTCGACGTCGAGAACGAAGCGGGCTACGAGCGGCCCTTCAGCTTCACGCCGCCGGCCGATGGGCCCGCGTCTTTCGTCTCGCCCCACAACGAGGTTCGTTGGCTGCTCGAGGCCCGGGTGGCGTCGCGGCGTTGGCCCGAATTCAAGCGCCGCTTCGAGCTGTGCGTCTACCCCGCCAGCTGGCCGGTCGGCGCCGCCGAGGCGCAGACTAACGACGCGTTGGCCCTCACCACGCAACAGGAGACCTTGGTGTGAGCCAAATGCCGCCTCCGATGAACCCGCTGCCGGCGCTCGTGCCGGAGGTCTGGATCGAGCACGGCGCCAAGCAGCTCGCGGCCGGCGAGCGGCTCGACGGGCGATTCCGCGTGAAGGGCTGGCGAGAGACGCGAGCCTACGCCTGCGAGGTGTCGGTCTTGTGGTACACGGCCGGCAAGGGCGAAGAGGACACCTCGGTCCATGAGTTCTTACGCTACCGCCTGCCCGACAAGGATGGGCCGTCCGAAACAGCCGATCGTTTAGATCCGTCGCAGCCGGTCGCTTTCTCGACCCGCTTGCCTTACAGCCCGTTGAGCTACGACGGCGTGATCGTGAAGGTCTGCTGGTGCGTGCGGCTGCGGGTGCTGCTGCCGCGCGACCGCAGCGTGGTTTGTGAAACGTCCTTCGCGTTGGTCGGCCCGAACGACGCCAAGGGAGAATCGCCCTCCCACACGGCGGACAAAGAGGCTGCGCCGTGACGCCCGCCCTCGCAACACTCGGGCCGCGCGAAGCCCCATGCCCTTCTCGCGACAGCAACCCGTTCTCGACCTGCTGGACCCGCCCGGGCGCGTTGCCGTTTGTCTTCCCCGTGGGGCGAGACGCCGACACGATGGTCGACGCCCTGGCGTCGCATGGCTGGCGCGGCCAGCTCTGCGGTCCGCACGGCGTGGGGAAAACGACTCTGCTCGTCGCGCTAAGGGAGCGGCTCCTAGAACGTGGCGTACGCGTGATCGAATGGCCCGCACCCGTTCAATCCGCATCGATTGGCCACGGCGGAGAACAAGCCGTGTGGGTCGTCGATGGCTTTGAGCGTTTCAACGCTTTGCGGCGGTGCTGGGTCACGCGGCAAGCGCGAAGCCGAGGCTTGGGGCTGTTGGTCACCACCCACCGCCCGGCGAGGCTGCCGATGCTGGCAAGCTGGCGGCCCGACGACCGGTTGGTCTTGTCGCTGTTCGACACGCTCACCGAACGTCGCCCCACGCCGCTGAGCCACGCAGACGCGCTGGCTTGCTGGCGCCGTTCGGAGGGGAATCTCCGGGAGACTTGGTTCGACCTCTACGACCTGCACGAGCAAGCCGTGCGTTCGTCGGCCGCTCGTTTCTGAGCCGGGCGAGCTACGGTTTAAGCGTGAGCTCGCGAGCCAATTGTCCAGTGCTGGTGCGGCCTCGTCCGCCGGCCAAACGGCCATGTCGCCTTTCCCGCCAGGCGGCGGGCCCTACAGTGGGACACGCCACGGGGGCCCGGGACCGGCCCAGCTAGGAAGCACGACTTTTCTCCGGCGCGGGTGTGTCGCCCTTTTGAGGCGACCGCCAGTTAGTTCGTCCGGCGACCGGCCAAACCACGCCGACCGCCGAACCGCCACAACCCGCCGAACTCCCCCAGAACTAATCTGCGACCATTTTGCAGGAAGTCTGGAGCTTTTGGTTGCCTAGGGGGTGGTCTGCGAGTTAGATCTTAAGAGATAGGTTCGTACGCCCCCGTACCAACGAGAAACGACAAATGCCCCGCACGACTTTCTACGCCGCCCTGCTGCTCGCCGTGATGGCCGGCCCCTTGGCCGCCGCCTCCCGCGCTCAGTGCGCCACGTGCCCCACCCCCACCGTGGCTTACTCACCGGTCGTCTACCAACAGACGGAGTACACCGGCTGGTACCCGGGCAAGTACCTGGGCGACTTCACGCGCAACCTGTTCTCGCCGTACCGGTCGACGTACACCACCTCCTACGCGCCGACCGCGTACACGGCTGGCTACGCCCCCACGTCTTACACGGCGGGCTACGCGCCATCGACATACTCGGTGGGCTACCGTGGCGCTCCGACCGCTTACCGCGCCGCGTACCAGCCGACTTACCCGGTCAGCTACTACGCCGGCTACGCTCCGGTCGTGCAGTCGGTCTACCGGCCTGTGACACTCCAGCCGGTCTGCCAATCGGTCAGCTACGCCCCGTCGGCCTGCTCGGGTTGCTCGACCGGTTGCTCTTCGTGCGGCGTGACCACCGCGTCGTACGAGCCCTCGTACGCGACGGGTTCGAGCTGCTCGAGCTGCGCCCCGTCGGCTTCCTCGTCGTCGAGCGTTTACGACTACAACAGCAACCAGCCCAGTCTCGCCCCCGAGGCCGAGGTGCCGGTCAACCGTCAGCTCGACAAGCCTGTCTACGATGAGGACGACAGCGTGCTGAACAACGCCGACGAGACGAGCGGCGCCTACTTCGAGGCGCCCAAGCTCTTCCTGCCGAGCGACCGCACGACCAAGCGTCCCACGGCGCCGGTTTGGACCGCGGTTTACGAGGGACAAACCAAGGGCCGCCTCACGGCCCACACCGCCACGCACACGACACGCACCGCGCATCGCCCGCTGGCCGATCAGCCTGTCGCCAGCAACCAGGCCACGAGCCGTCCGGCGAAGGGGCCGCAAGTCGGCGCCAGCGGATGGGTCGCGGTGCAAGACTGACACGCCCCCCGGGCTGATCGCTCAGCCAAGGGACTCCAACGAGTCATCGAGATCACCGCACGCCCGGGCGCCGCTCTTGCGTCACTCGGGCGTGTCGTTTTGAGCGGCCTCGGCCGCACGGCTCTCGCAGGCGGCGTCTTCCGCCGCCATCGTTTCCGACCAGTCGTTGGTCGCCTTCGAAGGCTCGGCGAGCTCGCAGATGGCGTTCTCGGCGGCGCGTTGCTCGCTTTCCTTCTTGCTGCGTCCCCAGGCCGCCTCGAAGCGGCGCCCGCCCAACTGGGCGGCGACCTTGAAGCACTTGGCGTGGTCGGGGCCCTTCTCGTCCAGCATCAAGTAGCAGGGCGTCACGCCGTGCTCGCGCTGGGCGATCTGCTGAAGCTGCGACTTGAAGTTGCAGCCGCTCTCTCCCGAGACGGCCAGTTCGATCTCCGGCGCCATGTGGCGCAGGATGAAATCGGCGGCCGGCTCGTTGCCGCCGTCGAGGTAGATCCCCGCCACCAGCGACTCGAACACGTCGGCCAACAGCGACATCGGCACGTCCGGCGTCGTGGTCATCCCCTTGCCGAGAATCAGAAACTCTTGCAGGTCGAGGTCGCGGCTGATCTTCGCGCAAGTCTGGCGGCTGACGACCACCGACTTGATCTTGGTGAGGTCCCCCTCAAGGAACTCCGGGTAGCCGTGGTAGAGCCGCTCGCTGACCACCGAGCCGAGGATCGCGTCGCCGAGAAACTCCATCCGCTCGTTCGACTCGAGCCGGTGATCGGCCCCCGAGGCGTGGGTGAGAGCCGCTTCGAGCAAGGCGCGGTCACGAAACGCGTAGCCAATCCGCTCCTCGCAAGCGCCGAAGTCAACCGGCGAGTTGTCGTCCACACAAGGCATCGTTGATGAAACCGGTTGTTGAAACCGAAGGAGGTTGAAACCGAAGGAAAAAGAGAAATGGGGCCGCGGCGGGCGATCGCCGCCTCTCGCGAAGCGGCCGTCGCACTTCCTCACAGGGGGCGACGCCGCATGAGCGGAGCGAGGCTACAGCCCCGGGTCGCGTTGCGTCAATCCACAACCCACGGCGGCGTTCGGACTCACGCACGCGACCCACGCGAGGTAGACTGATCATAACACGCCGCCGAGGCGTTGACCGCCCCAACACCCCCGCCCACGGCTCACCGCCCAGCGCGACCGTTCCCGAAGCGATCGCCCCCGGCGCCCGCCCCGCCCCTCGCTACCCGTCAGTTTGCCTTGGCCGCCATGCTGCTCAACACGCTCTACCTGCCTGAACTGCGCGAGATGATCGCCTCGGACGACCGCGAGGGGCTGCGCGATTTCTGCGGCGCCCTGCACCCCGCCCGGGTGGCCGAGTTCATGGAGGGCCTCGACGCCCAGGAGTCGTGGCGTGTGCTGCTAGCGGCCGACCCCGAGCTGCAAACCGAGCTGTTCGGCTATCTCGACCCGCAGAAACAGACCGAGGTGGTCCACAACGTGGCCGAAGCGGGCGACCAGCAGGCGATCAGCCGACTGGTGGTCGACATGCCGGCCGACGACCGCGTCGACCTGCTCTACCGCGTCGACAACAGCGTGGTCGACGAGCTGCTGCCGCTCTTCCCGCGCGACGACCGCCACGAGACGCTCCGCCTGCTGGAGTTCCCCGAGGGGACGGCCGGCTCGAAGATGACGACCGAGGTCGCCAAGCTCAGCGAGAAACTCACCGTGCGCGAGGCGCTCGAGGAGATCGCCCACCAGTCCGAAGACCTCGAGACGATCTTCTACCTCTACGTGGTCGACGAGGGTGGCCGGCTCCAGGGGCTCGTCTCGGCCCGCCAGCTGGTGGTCCACTTCCGCAAGCCCGACACGCCCATCGCCGAGCTCATGCAGCGCGACGTCGTCACGGTCCGCGCCAACGACGACCAAGAGGCGGTCGCCGAGAAAGTGGCCGCCTACGACTTTCTGGCGATCCCCGTCGTCGACGACGAACGCAAGCTCTTGGGCATCATCACGCACGACGACATCATCGACGTCTTGCGCGCCGAGGCGACCGAAGACGCCCATCTGGCCGTGGGCGTCGCGCCGCTCGAGGGCGGCTACCTCGACACCCACTGGTTCACCCTCGCCTGGAAGCGCGGCATGTGGCTCGCCATCCTGTTCTTCGCCGCCTTGCTCACCGCCCTGGCGCTGCGCAACTACGAGGGCGACTTCCAGAAGGCGGCCTGGCTCGTGCTCTTCATCCCGCTGGTGATCTCCAGCGGCGGCAACTCGGGCAGCCAGTCGGCCACCCTCGTGATCCGCGGCCTCACCGACGGCGACGTCCGCCTGGGAGACTGGCGCCGCGTGCTAAAACGCGAGCTGGTGATGGGCCTCTGCCTCGGCACGACGCTCGCCACGGCCGGCTACTTCTGCGCGGTGCTGCTCACCCGATCCGCGCTACCCGAGGGGGCGGACGCCGTCGCGATCGCCGCCGAGTCGCCCCCCCCCACCATGGGCGAAGTGCTCGTCGTGCCGATCACACTGCTGCTGGTGGTGCTCTGCGGAACGCTCTCGGGCGGCGTGCTGCCGCTCGTGTTCCAGCGACTGGGCCTCGACCCGGCGCTGATGAGCAACGCCCTGGTGGCCGGCATCATCGACATCGCCGGGATCATCATCTACATGACCGTGGCGGTCTGGATGGTCAGCGGGCTGGGGTGAGCGGGGCTCCCCTCTCACCACGCGCCGGGCGCCCCGGGTCGCAGCGAAGCGGAGCTCTCGGGGAATCACCAAGGGGGCGTCTGCTCGCTTAAAGCTGGGGGCTACGCCTGGCGGCTGCGCCCCCAGCCACCCCAACTATAGGACGCCGGGGTAAATACAGATGTCAGGAACCTTTTGCTGACCGACCAAGGAAGGCACATACGGTTCCTGACACCTTTGTCTGACACCCGAGGTAAAGTAGCGATGGATATTGAAGAATTGAAAAAAGAACTAACACGCCGAAGCGTGCCTCAGCATTACTACTGCCTAACCGGCGGTTTGCCAATCGACGCCTATTGTGTAGAGCAAAGACCAGACGGTCGGTGGCAGACTTACTACAGCGAGCGAGGCGCACGGGATCGAATTGAGGTCTTTGACACTGAGGATGAAGCATGCCGGAACTTGCTTCAGAAAGTAGCCAGGTACGGCGAGGCGAAAGCTCAATAGAATACTAACTGTTAGACCAGTATCGCTTACCATACAATCCTCCAGGAATATTTCGCCCTATTTCTGCCCCCTTCATTCTCCTTAATGCTCGTTAAACGCGAAGTTGAATCAGCTGATCCGAGAGCCATCACGGGCCGTGCCCCGAGGAACCACGGCGAGTCGGGCGGCGCCAAAACGTTCGCGGCTGGGCGCGTCGCCATGACCCGCTGTTCCAGGCGCAGCGGCAGCAGCAGTTTGCTGGTTATCGAGGCGTCGTCATGACAGCTACTGAGGCAATCGCCGGCCGAATCAAGCACTTACGCCGGGTGCTGAAGAAGCAGCCCGAAGCCCTCGCTTCGAGCTTCGAGAGTTCAGTCGATCGCATCCGCAAGCACGGCGAGTCCGAAAACCCTCGCTCGGCGGTCTTGCTCGGATCGAGCTGCGAGTACTTGGCGTCGGACTACGGGTTCCGCGGGATGATGACGCTGATCGACGGCGACCAGAGCGGCTGGGAATCCATTGACAAAGCCTTGCAGCTGTTCTTGTGGCGAGCCAAGTTCGATCTGGCGTCGCGCGTCAAGGCGATCGAACGCGATGATTTTTATTCATCGATCTACCTGGGGTTTGAGATGGCCGACTGCGCTTCCGCCTTGTGCCACGCTTACTATTCCAGTCAACACGGTTGGCACCAAGAACTGTCGGAGGCGTGGCGAAGGTTCGTCGAAATCCCCGATCTGCATGAATTGGGAAGCGATTTTTGGAGAGGCGGCGTCCACGGCGAGGCGCATTACGAGGCCTATTGTGTGCGGCTGTTCCGCGAGGGGGTTGCGAGACCGGCCTGGGAGTTGCCCGATTACATCGAGGGGCGCGATCTCGGCCCGTTCCAGAAGATTGTCGACGAATGGCGCACGCCTGACCGTCTCGGCGACGCGTTCGTCATCGCCCTGGATTACCACTGCGCCAACTTCGAAGACGATGGTCCCGGCACGCCATGGGCGCCGTTCAAGCACCTGCCCTTCGATCTCGTGCCGGTCTGGTACCTGGCGTCCCTCAAGCGGCGGCGGGAAGAGGGGCTGGAGACGCCCGAGGTCGATCACCCGCTGCTCCGGCTACCGACGGCTCAACCAGGCGGCTACGTCTTTGGGACGGCCAAGGACCCGCTTTTCGAGGAGCTGGAAGGCTACTACAAGAAGTACGACCTCTCGCTCGACCCGCCTAAGCGGGCCGCTGGCGATTGAGCAATTCTTTTTAAGCTTCAGAAAGCTCGGCCGGTACCGTGTGGTTCTTGCAGAAAGGCCGAGCCGATGTGGTCAGTTTTTTAGGTGACGAGCATCGCCGCCAGCCGCGCCCCGACGAGCCCCGGCGAGTCGGGGGGCGCCCAGTTCCCGGCGCCGGTCGCTGCGAGACGCGTCGCCGTGATCCGCTGCTCCTCGTGCAGCGGCAGCAGGAATTGCTGCAGGCCCCTCAGGAGCAGCATCTCGGTGGTCGTCGACCCGCCGTTGCTAATCGCCGGGCGCCCGGGGTCGCAGCGAAGCGGAGCCCCCGGAGAATCACCAAGGGGTCGTCTGCTCGCTAAAAGCTGGGGGCTACGTCTAGCGGCTGCGAACCCAGCCACCCTAACTTTTTTACCAGCCGCGTGGGACCTTCTTCGCGCTGCGGCGCTATCCTGCGATCGTCGGCGTTGTTCCTTAGTGGTTACCCTTACACGCGAATCGACTCAAACCTTGGCCCAAAAAAAGTTTGGCGCGACTTATCCGCCTTCGGCGGACTCCGCTGGGCTCCGCTAAACGATCTAATGGCAACGACTTAGGACAAAATCGCGAGTGGCCAAGAATCGCTGCTGCGCGCTTGGCTCAAAAGCGATTGTCGAAATTAGGTAAAAGAGGCGTTACAAAGACAATTGGGCGCCGCAGGGGGTCCAACTTTTGCAACCAACCGGGCGTTTCGACTGCGCCCGCCGTGCTGATCGCAGAGCGATCGACGCAAGTCGTGAAGTGTCACGCGGCCAACTTTTTGGCGAAGGCTCGGGCGGCGCCTTTCTGGAATACTTTTGGCCGCGCGGGGGCAACTGGCCAGAATGCCCTCATGGACTAACCGCTGACGACCGCCGCTCCGGCACAGGGAGGGGTGACGAAGGCCGCGGCGTCGATGCCGGTGCGTTTCTGGTAGGCCTGGGTGGCGCTGGCGATGATCGAGTCAGCCTTAGCGCGATCGATGAGGCTCACCACGCAGCCGCCGAAGCCGCCGCCCGTGATGCGGGCGCCATGCACGCCGCCATCGGCCCCGATCGCCAGCAGGCATTCGACCAGCGTGTCGACCTCGGGGCAGCTCACCTCGTAATCGTCGCGGAGCGACTCATGGCTGGCGACCATCAACTCGCCCGCCTCGCGCCAGCGGCCCGACTCGATGGCGTCGCAGAAGTCGAGCACCCGCTGGTTCTCGGTCACGACATGCCGCGCGCGGCGTCGGGCCAGGTCGTCGAGCTTGTCGGACGACTCGATCATATCGGCCGTGGCGTCGCGCAGGGCGTCGACGCCGAGCGCCGTGGCCGCCGCCTCGCAGGCCGAGCGGCGTTTGGGGTACTCGCTGTCGCCCAGGTTGTGGCTCACGCCGCTGTTGACGATGAGCACGGCCACGTTTGGGTCGGCCATCGCCACGTCGGTCGTCTCGAACGAGCGGCAGTCGAGCCGCAGGAGCGAGCCCTCCTTGCAGCCGGCCGAGGCGAACTGGTCCATCACGCCGCACGGCACACCGGCGAACTCGTTCTCGGCCTGCTGGCAGAGCCGGGCTTTGTCGGCGACGCCCAACTCGGCGCCGGCCGCCGCCTCGGCGAGCGTGGCGGTGGCCACCTCCAAGGCTGCGCTGCTGGAGAGCCCGCTGCCGAGCGGCACGGTCGAGAGCAGCACCGCGTCGGTCGCCCCCATCGCCACGCCGCGCTGCCGCAGCAGCTCGAGCACGCCGTATGGGTAGTGCGCCCAGCGGGCCAACCCGCTGGGCAGAGGGCCCTGCGGGTCGATCGTGGCGGTCTCGCCGGTCATCTCACTCCAGAGCCGCATGCCGGGGCCGCAGCCTGCGTCACCGCCGGCCTCACGCGGCGCCGCGGCGATCACCACGTGGCGGTCGATCGCCATCGGCAGCACGAAGCCGTCGTTGTAGTCGGTGTGCTCGCCGATCAGGTTCACGCGTCCGGGAGCGGCGGCGACCCAGCGGGCCTGTGATCCAAAACGCTCGGCGAACAGCGAGCGGGCGCGGTCGACAAGTTCGCTCAGCGCGGGGGTCATGCGAGAGAGGGGGCTGCGGAGCGTGGGGGGCCGATTGGCCGCGGCTCCCCGCCACCTGAGCGGCTGGCCTAAGCCCGCCAAATTAGGGGGGCGTGCAACAAAACGGCGCCGACGGACGAAGAGGGAACAGAAGACAACGGGTCTCGGCGGCCGCGGTCGTGGCACGACCGACGGCAAGCCCCGGATCTCGCTCAACGCGAACGCCAAGGGCTCCGCCCGAAACCTTCCGAATCGGCTGAAATCAACGCAAAAGCTACTGAGTGGACAGGGGGGGGGTCGAACCCCCGACACCAGGATTTTCAGTCCTGTGCTCTACCAACTGAGCTACCTGTCCGACGCGAATTTGCCATCCTAGCTTGAAACGCCCAGATGTAAACACCTCCCAGAGCGCCCGATCGTGCCGAGGCCGCGTCGCTTCACGCGGCGGCGATGGACCAACCGCCGCCCCACGACCTTTCGGCCTAGCAATCGGGTCGACAACAGGTTTTTATAGAGGGGAGGCATTCTCGATCCCTGAGGGATATCCTTCCCGATCGATCCATCGCTCCGGAACTGACAAGATGGAATCGTCCCCCAATACCACTGGGTTTTTTAGTCGCGCTGCGCTGCTTGCGTTGGCGTTTGTCGTCGCGGCGTGCGCCGCTCCGGGGCGGGCGTGGGCGATCGACCCCGAGGGGCCCGAGGTCAAGGAGTTGATCGACAAGGGACTGAAGTTCCTAGAAACCAAGACCGACCGCCGCTTGGGTGGCAAGTGCCTTATCGCACTGGCCTTTATCAAGGCGGGGCAGCCCAACCACGCACGTGTCGACGAGGCCCTCGCCGCCTGCCGCCAGGAAGTCGGCAAGCCGATCAATCGGCTCGATGTGTACAGCAACGGCCTAGCGCTCATCTTCCTAAGCGAGGCGCGGGGGCGGGGCGACTCGAACCTGTTGGGTCAGTACCTCGACAAGCTGTACGAACGGCAAAAGCCGCACGGCGGGTGGGGCTATCACGACAAGCAGACGGGCGACACGTCGCAAACGCAGTACGGCGCCCTCGGGCTGTGGGAGGCGCACCAAGCGAACCGCCGCATCGATCCCGACGCCGCGATGCGGATGGCGCACTGGCTCGTGGCGACCCAAGACCCGTCGGGCACCTGGGGCTACCAAGGCGCCGTCAGTGAGAGCTCGGGGCGGGTGGCGCAATCGGGCGTGTCGGTCACCATGGCTTCGGCCGCGATGGGCAGCCTGTTGATCGCCGCCGACATGTTTGGCGTGCTCAACCCCATCTATTTCGACAGCGTCGACAGCGACGCGGTCGAGCCGCTCGACGGCGACAGCGGCGGTTCGGAGTCGGCGGAACTGCCATCGGCCCTGCGGCCGCGCGACGCCGGCGGCGCGGCAAGCCGCCAGGCGCCGCCGCTCAGCTCGCGTGGGTTGGCCGTCGCAAGGATTTACCAATCGCTCGAAGACGGCGCGAATTGGATGGAGAACAACTACAAGATCGACGCCGACACCTACGACAATTACTACCTCTACGCGTTGGAACGTTACAAGAGTTTCGAGGAGCTGCTCAACGGCGAGGACGATCCCGAACCGCATTGGTACAATGATGGCTACCAGAAATTGCTCGGCTCGGTGCGCGCCGACGGCAGCTGGTCGGAGAGCTGCGGCGTGGCGGTCGACACGGCGTTTGCGGTCCTGTTCTTGTTGCGTTCGACCAAGAAAAGCATCCGTGCGACCATCGGCGAGGGCGCTCTGGTCAGCGGGCGCGGCCTGCCGAGCGACGTCTCCAAGGCGCGGCTGAGTCGCGGTCAGGTCGTGGCCGAGCGAGCCGCGGTGAAGCTCAATGACTTTATCGGCATGATCGATCGAGACGAAACGCCCAGCGGCTACGCCGACGGCGGGGTCTCGTTGGTCGAGGGCGAAGTCGACGCCGAGACCGCCGACCGGCTTGCCGAGCTGCTGCGCACCGGCTCGCCCGAGGCGAGGCTCGCCGCGGCGGGCCTGTTGGGCAGGACGGGCGACTTGGCCCGTGCGCCCGATCTGATCTATGCTCTGACCGACCCCGACCGCCGTGTCGTGCTCGCCGCGCGCGACGCCTTGCGTATGCTGTCCCGCAGGATCGGTGGGTTCGGGCTGCCGAACGACTTCAACGAGAATCAACGACGCCAAGCGATCGCCTCGTGGACCCGCTGGAGCGAGTCGGTCTCGCCCGGAACCGCGTCAGCCGCACGGTAGCGTCCCCCGCCCCGCCACTCCTCCCTCCTTCCCCCCAGCCGGCCGCGATGGCTTTTGGAAAACGACGTCGATCCGCCGGCGCCGCCGCCAGCCGCCACGCGAACGGGCTCCGAGTCAGCGCCTACGACCGCGTGTCGAGCCTGCTGATCGCGCTGTTGCTGCTTGTGGGCATGGGGACGGTTGGGATCGGGATTATCTTCTTCACGCGTTCGATCACGACCGTGCGGGTAGCGATCGCGGTTCAGCCGGTCGAGGCGAGTGCGGCGATCGACTCGAGTCGCGGCGCCGCCGAGGATCCCGAGCCCCCCGGTTCGGAGGACAGCCTGGAGACGGTCGACGCCTCGCTGCAAGACACGCTCAACTTGGTGATCGGAGCGGCCAACTCACAGCTCTCCCTCTACGACCCCGACGCGGAAGACACGGAGCTGAACACCCCGCGCGGCTCCGGACGCGGCGACCACCGCAGGTCGGGAGCGAATCAGAACGGGGCGTACGTCCAGGAGCCTCAGCGGGAGATCCGCTTCGAGCCCGCGTCGCTGGACGAGTACGCCCGCTGGTACGATTCGGCCGGCATGGAGCTGGCCGTCTTGGGACGCGACAACAAGGTTTACTACGCCGCTTCGCTGAGCCAAGCCAAGCCGAGCCTGCGCACGGGCGACCCGACCGAAGAGAAGCGGCTGTACTTCAATTCGACCGGTGGGCCGCTCGAAGGGCTCGACCGCCAGTTGGCCAAGAAAGCGGGTATTCTCAGCAAAGGAAGCGTCGTGCTGATGTTCTGTCAGCCGCAGACTCAGGCCGAGCTGCTCGCCCTGGAAAGCGCGGAGGCGGGCGGCAAGCCCGTAGAGAAAATCCGCCGCACCGTGTTCCGCGTCAGCCGCGACGCGGGCAAGGGCTTTGTTTTCAGCGTCGAGCGGCAAGACTATTATTGAGAGTGACCGGTAGCCCTCCCCCCTTCCCCCCATTCAATGGCCGCCCCGACTGACGTCTGGCGCCCTACCTTCCCGCCACGGAATCGAGATGCAGTTCGAAACCCTCTTCACCCTGGTCGGCTACATCATCTACACCGTCATGGCGATCGTCGCCCTGTGGGGCGCCTTTTGTGTGATTCTTGTTTGGCGCCGCGTCTCTACCACCCGCTTCCGCAACGAGCAGGAGCAGGACGCGTTCATGAACGAGCTCGAGCCGTTGCTGCGGACCCGGGCCTACGAGAACGCCTCGGCGTTGTGTGACGACGACAGCCGGGCCCTCCCGCAACTCGCCATGTTCGCCATCGAGAACCGCGACATGGGCCCCCAACGGGTCGAGCGGCAGCTCGTCGAGCGTTTCCAACTCGACGTCCTTTCCGACATCGAGCACCGGCTCAGCTGGGTCTCCACGGTCATCAAGAGCGCTCCGATGATCGGGCTCTTGGGCACGGTGATCGGCATGATGGGGGCCTTCGCCAACCTGAGCACGGGCTCGAAGGTCGACACCGGCAAGATGGCCGAAGACATCATGTTCGCGTTGATCACCACGGCGCTCGGCCTGATGGTCGCCGTCCCCTTGCTGCTCTGCCGCGAGGGGATCGCCCTGCAGATCCGCAAGATGGAGGACCTGGTGGCGACAGGCATGACGCGGCTGATGGAGATGCTGCGTTAACCGCTTCTCGCCAACCACTCGAGCCCCCCCGCCCCGCCCCGCACGCCCCACGCCATGCCAGCCCCCCTCCCAGAGAACGACAGCGCCAGCCCGTGGATGGGCATGCGCGCCAAGCGCAACACGGATGGCGGTGATGACATCGATATCACGCCGATGATCGACGTGACGTTCCTGCTGCTCATTTTCTTTCTCGTCGGTTCGGTGCCCGACCAGGTGACAGCCGTCGAGCTGCCCGAGGCGCTGCACGGCAAGCCCGTCAGCCAGCTCAAGGCGGTGGTATTCACGCTAGGCGATGGTGGAATCGACAGCGCGCCGCTGTACGAAGCCGACGGCAAGCTCCCCGACAAGCTCATGCCCAACGAACCGGAGGCTCGCTCGCAAGCGGTTGCCGAAGTGGTCACGCGGGGGCGGAGTGAAAAGAAGAACGACGTGGTGATCAAAGCCGACCGCGGCGTCGCGTTCCGCAACGTGTCGGCCTTGATCAAACACATTTCGCAAGTCGACGGGGTGCAGATCCACCTCGCCGTTTCCGAGAGCGAATAACCCCCAACCGAACGGATCGCTACGCCGCCGGCCGCCACGCCGCCCCCCCAGCGCACGCAATGAGCTCGACCCCGCCCCTCTACACCGACCCTGACATCGACCACGCCGAGGGCGACCTGCCGGCCAGTTGGTCGCGTCGGTTGCGTGAGGGGTCGGCGGAGGACGAGGTCGACATGACGCCGATGGTCGACGTGACCTTCCTGCTGCTGATCTTCTTCATGATCACGGCGGCGTTCGCGTTGCAGAAGGCGCTGGAAGTGCCGCCGCAGCAGGAGCAAGAAGAGGCCGCCTCGATGACCATCGAGGAACTCGAGGCCGACTCGATCGTGGTGCGAGTGGACGGCGACAACGTGTTCTGGATCGGCAGCCCGTCGTGGTCCGAAGAACGCCGCGCGCCGAGCAAGCAAGAGATGCGTGTGAAACTCCGTGAGGCTCGCGAGGGGCTTTCCAGCAGCGCGGGCCCGCCGAAGATGCTGGTGCAGGCCAACGGCGACGCCGCGCACGAGTACGTGGTCGCGGCGCTCGACGCCGGCTCGTCGGTCGGGGTCGAGGAGATCCAGCTGCTCTCTTACGAAGATGGCGATCTCTAACCCGCGCCAACGACCGCCGCCCCTCCGAACCGCCCGCCCGCCGCCCCACCCCAATCAGCCAACCCACCGCACCGGGACATGACCGCAGAAGACTTCATCCAGATACTGGACCGCCAGGAGCCGCTCAGCGACGCGTTGCGCCAAAGCCTGTTGCGCACTGTGGCGAGCAGCCCTCGGCCGGTGTCGCCGTTCGAGTTGGGGCGTCTGCTGGTGAAGAAGGGTTACCTCGATTCCGACCGGGTCAACCAGGCCCTGGCGACGCTCGAGGAAGAAGCGAGCCCGCCCCCCCCGCCGACGCCGCCGCCGGCCGCGCCGCTAGGGCCGCCCCCCTCGTCGAGCAAGACGCTCGACGCCTTTGTCGAGCGGCCGGAGAGCAGCGACATCCACGACGAATCGATCGTCTTCGACGAGTCGCAACGCAAGGAGCTCGAATCATCGCTTTCGCAAACGAGTTCGGGGTCGGTCGTATCACAAGTCGAATCGCAGGCGCGTCGCAAGACGCTCAAGAAGCCCAAGGGCAACGAGTTCGACTCCCCCTTGATGCTGCTGGGCGGCGGCGCCTTGGTGCTGCTCGTGCTCGGCGGGGCGGTGATGGCCTATCTGCTGGGCCGTGAGAGCGGCGACAAGCTGCTGCTCGACGCGACCACCCAGTTCGAGTCGGGCGCCTACTCGCAGGCGATCGCCCAGTACGAGCGATTCGTCGAGAAGCACGTGTCGCACCACGCGATCGGCGAGGCCCGCGTGCGGTTGTTCCTCGCCCGCCTGCGGCAGGCGGTCGAGGTCAACAACGACCCCGCGTCCGCCCTCCAGATCGCACAAAGCTCGCTCCCCGAGGTCGAGGACATCGAGGAATTCGGCGAGGCGCGTCCCGAACTGGCGGCCTTGCTGCCGGACATCGCGCTGAAGCTCACCGAGATCGCTGAGCGTGTATCGGACGAAGCGACCTCGGCGCTCGACGCGGGCGACGCGGGCGAAGCCCCAGGCGCCGGCGCCACCGATTCCGCCGTCGAGCTAGCGACCGAGGCGATCGCTTTGGCCAGCAACACCAAGTACGTGCCCAAATCACTCCGCGACGAGCGCGATTACCAGGCCGCCCGCGAGACCCTCCAGCGGATCGCCCGCCGACGCGAGGCGCAGGTCGAGTTGGCCGCGGCGATCGGGGCGATGCGTGAGGCGATCGCGGCGGGAGACCCGGCGACCGCCTACTCGCGCTACGACGCCCTGCTCCGTTCGCGACCCGAGTTGGCCGAATCGGCGCCGCTCGAGAAGGCGTTGATGGCGGCCGCCGAGGCGGAGCGTGGCGTGGTGAACTACGAAGCGATCAGCAAGCCGGCGGAGACCCTCGAAGCGGCGAGCCCCGTGGTCGCCGCAGCGGCGGCCGCCAACCAACGGGTCAAAGGGGTCAGTCGCGACACGGGCGTTTACGCGATCCGCGTGAAGGGGATCGCGTATGGGGTGAACGTGGCCGATGGCGCGCTCCTTTGGCGTCGGCCCGTCGGCGCCACCGCGAGCGGCTGGCGGTCGGTCGCCGTGGACGACGATTTGCTGATGCTCGACACGCGGTCCGACGAGTTGCTGCGGGTCAACGCCCGCTCGGGCGAGCTGCGTTGGCGTCAGTCGGTCGACGTCGGCGCGACGACGCCCGTCGTGCTAGGCGAACGCGTTCTCGTGGCGACCGCTTCCGGTTCGATGCTGGTGATCGACGCCGCCCAGGGCGCCCTCGTGGGCCGGGTCACGTTCGCCCAGCCGATACGCCTGCCGCCCGCCGTGAGCCGCGACGGCGACCGCGTCTATCTCGTAGGCGAGCATTCGATCGTCTACACGCTCGCAGCAGACAGTTTTGAGTGCCTGGGCGCTTATTACCTGGGGCACGAGACGGGGGCCATCACCGCCCCGCCTGCCGTGACGCTGCACAACCACGTGGCCGTCGCGGTGAACGACGGCTTGGAGACCAGCCGGGCGATGCTGCTCGGCGTGGGTTCGGACGGCGTGATCGAGCGCCTGCTCGACGCCGAACGGATGGAGGGGCTGGTCCGCACGGCGCCGCTGATCGCGGGCAGGTTGCTGACCTACGTCACGAACAAGGGCGAGATCCGGGTGTACGAGATCGGTCCGGCGAACGAGCCGTCGCCGCTCAAGCCGCTCGCCGGCCGCAACGCCACGGCCAACGCGTCCGTCAAGCGACGCAACGTCATTCGAGCGGGATCGGCGTTGTGGATTTCTAGCGACCGGCTGGTCAAGTGCGTGCCTTCGCTATCGAGCAGCCAACTGAACGTGCAACAGATCGAGGAACCTTTTGCCGGCGACGAGTTCCTCGGCGAGATGCAGGTCCACCGCAGCACGTTGATCCACGCCCGCCGCCGACGGGGCAGCGATTCGGTGACCGTCGCCGCGTCGGAAGTCGAAAGCGGGGCCGTGGTCTGGGAGACCGATCTCGCCGCGCCGCCGGCTGGCGAACCACGCGCCGATTCGCCCGCCGGGGCCATGCTGCCGCTCAGCGAGGGGCGCCCGCTGACGCTAGGCAAGCCGCTCCCGCTGGGCCCCCATGACTCGTCACGCTATGACGCGGCGATCACCCTCGCGAACGGGGCCATGGTGTTTACCAAGGTAGGCTCCGACCGAATCACCACCGTTACCTTCGACGCCAGCGGCCCCCGATCGACCCGGCACACGCTGGACGACGCCCTGGCCTGTCGGCCGATCGCCGCCGGAGATGCGTGGCTGGCGTCTTTTGAGTTAGGCCAAATCTGCTTGTTGGACGAAAGCGGGATGCCGGTCGCCGCGCCGTTCCAGGCGCCGGCTGAGCCCGGCGTTCCGGCCGCTTGGCTCGGCGCGCAACAAGCCGGGCCCGATCGGCCCGAATTCGTTGTTCCCCAAGCAACGGGCGTCGTCCGCTTGTTGCGATTGAACGACGGCCCGGCGCGCGGTCTTGTTGAATTGGCGAGCGTTGACCTGGAGGCGCGCGTGGTCTCCGACGCCGCGGTCGCCGGGGCTTCGGTTGCGGTGGTCCTTGAGGGCGGACGCCTGGCGAGGCTAGCCTTGGCTGGCCTCCAGTCCGAGGGCGTCGTCGATGTTGGCCCCGTGGTTTGGGGGCCTTACGCCATCGGCGAGAGATTCGTGGTCGGCGCCGCCGAGGGCGACTTGGTTGCGATCGCCGCTTCGGGACCGCTCGCCGTTGAATGGCGAACGCCTGCCCCCAGCGGACGCCCCGTGGGCGCCCCGGCGCTCGACGACAGGGGGCGCATGCTAGTGGCGACCGACCGCGGCGAGATCGGCCTCTACTCGGCCGCTACGGGCGAGGCGGCCGGCGCGTCTATCACCCTCGGCCAATCACTCGCTTCGGGTCCAGTCTCCCGGGGCGACTCGTGGCTGCTCGCCGCGCAAGACGGATCAATGCTCTCTGTGGTTGCCCCCTGATTGCTTTCCAATCTCCTCTCTCCTTCCCCCGCAGGCCGTTGAGCCCATTCCGCCGGCAACAACTCGCCAGTCGCTTAGCGCACCGCCCGCCGGCATCGGCCCGCGTCGTGGCGTTGCTCTTCGGCGTGCTGATGAGCGTTGGCGCCGCCCCGGCTGCCGAACGGCTCATCGACCAAGTCCCTTACGACGTCGTGGTGCTCGACAGGGCCAACGACTTCGCCGAGCTGAGCGTTTACCCGCTGGCGATCGAGCCGCGGCGGATGCCCGAGCCGCGTCCAAGCGAGCCGCTCTCCCTGCGTCTGACCGACCGCCCTTCGGAAGAGTTTGAAGTGAGCTGGGGAGCGGTCGAAGAAATCAAGTTTTTTGAAAACCTAGTGCTCGAAGAGGCCCAGCGGCTCGCGAGCGAGGGTGAATTCGACGGGGCGTTCGAGCACCTCGATTGGCTCGCCCAGCGATACCCACGGCTTGCCGGACTGGGGCCGACGATCCAGAAATTCTTGCGACTCGAGGCCGTGGCCACCTTCAAAGAAGGCGATCACCGCCGGGCGTTGGCGATCTTGGCGAGCCTTTACGCCCAGGACCCCCAGGCCCCCGGCCTCACGGCGGCGGTCGACGCGATCTCGCTGAGGATGCTCAACAGTTACCTCGGCCAGCGTGACTACGGCGGCGCGCGGGGCGTGCTGAGCACGCTCGACGCCTGCTTCACCGGCCTGCCGCTGCCGAAATCCGACTCTTGGCGAAAGCGTTTCGAGGCAGGCGTCGATCGCGAGTTGGGGGCCGCCCGCGCCGCGATCGGGCAGAAAGACTTCCATCGTGCGAGAGAGGCGATCGCCCGCGCCCGACAACTCAAGCCCGATTCCGCCGAGGCGCAAGCGCTCGCCGACGAGGTCTACCGGCTGAACCCCACGGTCGTCGTGGGGGTGTTCCGCCCGGCGCCGCACGAGCCGAAGCTCCGCTGCGACCACCCCGCCGCATTGCGGGTGGGTCCGCTCGTGGCGCCCACGATCACGCGACTCGAGGCCTACCCTCCGTCGGGCAGTGTTTACGCAAGCGTTTTCGGCGAGGTCTTGTCGGACGACAGCGGCGGCCGGTTGTTCATTGATTTCGACCCCGCCTTCGTTCAAACGCACGGCAGCCAGCTCTCCCCCTACGCACTCGCCCGCAGGCTGCTGAGGCTCGCCGATCCGGATTCGGAGCAAGCGATTACCGCCTTCAGTCGCATCGCCACCGAAGTCCGCATGGAAGACCCCACACGGGTGTCGATCGGGCTGCGCAAGCCGCACGTCAAGCCGGCCGCCACGCTGGCCACCGCCCCCGCAACGGGCGATGGGTTAGCGAAGCCCCCTTTTGTTCGCCAAGACCGGAGCGAATCGATCGCCGCCTTCTCGGCCCGCTCGGGCGAGGTGACCATCGAAGAGAGACGCTTTGAAGACGAACGCGAGGCGTTCAGCGCTTTCTTGGGCGGAGGTCTGCACGTGCTCTCCGAACTCGCCCCCTGGCGTTTGGAGCGGCTGACCGACCGCGCCGGCGTGGTGGTTGGGACCTACCGGCTGCCCACCTTGCACGCGCTCGTCGTATCGCCCGATGCGCGGGCCGATGTGCTCACTTCCGAATTCCGCCGCGCTCTTTGCTACGGGATCAGCCGCGAGCGGTTTGTCACCAACCTATCGGGGGGCCGGGTGTCGCTGGAGGGCTACCAGGCGGCCAGCGGGCCTTTCGCCGCGGGGGCCTCGCTCACCGACCCGCTGCGCTACGCCTACAGCGAGCGGATCTCGCCGCGCTCGTTCACGCCCCAGCTGGCGGCGATCCTGGCTTCGGTTGCGCGAACCAAAGCCGAGAAAGCCGCCGGCGGGAGTTCGCCCGCCATGAAGGAGCCTATCGTTCTGGCTCACGACACGGGCCCCGTCGCCCTGCGGGCCTGCGAGCTTATCCGCGCTCAAATGACGGCGGCCGGCGTGGAGATCGAGCTGCGTGAGGCGAACGTCGAGAGCCTGCTATCGGGCGCTGTTCCCTACGACCTGCGTTACGCGGAGTTGAGCGTCGAGGAACCGCTCACGGCGGTGGCCGATCTGCTTGGTCCCGAGGGGTTGGGGGTTGATTGCGGCGCCGCGATGCGGATGGCGCTCGACCGTCTCGACAACGCCGACGCCTGGACCGAAGTCAACCTCGCAATGCAAGAGATTCACGAGATCGCCCACGACCAGCTGCCTTACGTGCCGCTATGGCAAACCGTGGACCACTACGCCTACCGAGAAGAGCTAGGCGGCGTCGATCCGGAGTGCGTGCGGCTGTACGAGAATTCCGCCGGTTGGCGCCTCAACACCTCGCGAGGCGCTCGGTGATCAGCCGCATTCCCCTAATACGCTCGTCCCGGCCCGCGTTGCTCCTCGGCGTCGCACTTGCCGCCTTCACGGCCACGACCACCGGCGCTGAAGAGTCGCGTCTTTGGCGGCTGGCGCCGTACCGCGTGCGGGCGGTGCTCGCTTTCGAAGGGCCGAGCGTCGCAACCGATCGGTTCGCTGCGGAAACGACTCGAGTGTTCGAGCAGGACGTGCGACGCAACGCCGGGAGCCTCTGGCGGCTAGAGACCGAACCGGCTGGCCTTGAAGCGCGGGTCGTGATCGCCGAGATGAACGACTCCGCCGCCGGGTCACCCGACTGGTCTCCACCGGCGGGGCCCGACAAAACCTGGATCCTCAGCGTCCGTGAGACCGCACGGGGCGTTGAGCTGATGGCCTGCGAGTACGATCACACGCTCTTATTGTGGGGCGCCCCTGTCCGTGAAGAGGTGGTGGCGATCGACGAGACGCCGATCCGGCTGTCGGCCCTGACCCGCAAGGTGTTTGCTCGGCTGGCGCGATTCGACCTCGACTCGAATGACTCGAGCCAAGTGCGACTGGCGTACCGTGGCGCGTCGATGGCGGGCCTCAAGGGAGTGCGTCCCGAGGCGGGCTCCGGCGTGGTCTTCAAACCGTTCTTGCAGAAAACCGATCGCAACGGTGTGCCGCTCGATGAGAGCACGCAACCAACACCGTGGACGTATTTGTTGACTCTCGAGCCCCCCGCGGACGCCGGCGAAAGCGAGCCCTCGGAAGGCGACGCCGGGCAGAGCCACAGCCAGTCGGCAAAGATCTATAGCAACTCTCCCCGCCCGTTTGGCGCCCGGCGTCGTGGGGGCGTCGAACAAATCGCCCTGGCCGCCCACGGCGACGGCGGTCAAGCCACGCTGCGACTCGTCACCAAAGACGCTGCCGAAACGCCTCTGCCGGGTTACACGGCGATCGTACGAGACGAAGCGACGCGTAAGCCCGTGCCGATCGGCGTGAGCAACTCGCTCGGCGAGATCACGATCACCGGCGATGAGCCTGTGATCCGAGTCTTCCTCGTGGCGGGAGATCAGACCGTGGCGATCCTCCCCGTGGCCCCCGGCGTCGACCACGAGCTTCTGGTCCGTCTGCCCGACGAGCGGCCGCGGCTTACGGCGAAGATCAAGCTCAGCGCGATCGAGGAGTCACTCATCGACCAAGTCGCCCAACGCAAGCTTCTCGAAGCGAACATCCGCAGCCTGATCGAAGAGGACGCGCTCGAAGAAGCCGATCGCCAGATGCAGAACTACGACGCGTTGCCCGGGCGGCCGCAGTTCAACCGCATGATCGATTCAGCCGAACAGCAATGCCGTTCGAAGGACCCGCACGTGCAGCGGCGCGTCGACCGGATGTTCGAAGACGCCCGCGCGGTGCTGGCGATCTATCTCGACGCTCGCGCGTCGCTCGAGATCAAGGAGGCGTTGTCCCAAGCGCACCGCCAAGCCAGTTCGCCCGCCAACTCACCCGCTCCCCCCGCTGGAGAGTGACCGAGCGTCGCCTCAGTCTAATCCCGCCAACGCCCCAGCGAGCGCCGCCCCGTAAGCCTTGGCCCAGCCCTTGGGCGGCGGACAGACGAACTCGATCGGCTCTCGGCGAACCGGGTGCTCCACTACCAGCCGCCAAGCGTGCAGCGCCACGCCTTCGGCGAGCGCCTCCTGGCTGCCGTACTTGCGGTCGCCGACGATCGGCGCGCCGATCTTGGCAAGTTGCACGCGGATCTGGTGCTTGCGGCCGGTGATGGGCCGCACCTCGAGCAACGCCCGGTCGCCGCGGTCGTGGACCGTGCGGTACGACAATTCGGCACGCTGGGCGTCGGGAGTGGTCTCCGCCGTGACGTGGACCCGGCGGTTGCGTTCGTCCTTACGCAGGGCGTGAACCAGTGTCGCCTCGGGCTCTTCGGGTGACGGGCAGACCAAGGCCAGGTACCGCTTCTCGACGCGTCGCTCGCGGAAGGCCGCCGACAGCCGCGCCGCCGCTTTCGACGTGCGCGCCATCAGCACCACGCCGGTGACCGGGGCGTCGAGCCTGCTGACGATGCCCAGGTACACGTTGCCCGGCTTGTTGTGCTTGACGCGGACGTACTCCTTCGCCTCGTCGAGCAGGGTCGTGACATCGGGCCCGGCGCCCATCGTCGGCAGGCCCGCCGGTTTGGCGATGGCGAGCAGGTGGTTATCTTCGTAGAGAACACGCATTTTTTGCTGTGAGCATTTAGCCGTTAGCGGTCAGCCAGAGCGACGGCTTCGCCGTCGCGTACCTCTGCTAACGGCCAACCGCTTAAAGCTAACAGCCCCAACCAACCACCGACAGCAGACCACTCCTAATGTCGCAGCCCCAACTGATCCTCGCCAGTGGCTCGCCACGGCGCCGTCAATTGCTCGAAGAAGCCGGCTACCGGTTTGAGGTGCTCGCCGCGCGTGAAGGCGTCGAGCCGGCCGTCGGGGGCGACGCCCGCGAACTGGTCGCCGCCTCGGCGAGACTCAAGGGCTTTGATGTCGCGGAGCAACTCAGTTCGGCGCCGCGAGTCGTACTGGCGGCCGACACCGTGGCCGAGGTCGACGGCCAACCGATCGGCAAACCGGCCGACGCCCCGCACGCCGCCGCCATGATGCGGCGATTGAGCGGCCGCCAGCACCGCGTGCTGACGGGCGTTTGGCTCCGCGACGCGAGCGGAGCGGTGACCGAGGAGATCGTCGAGACCTCGCTCGCGATGGACGAGCTGACCGACCAGTGGATCGAGGATTACGTCCGCAGCGAGAAATGGCGAGGCAAGGCGGGCGGCTTCGGCTACCAGGACGGCCTCGGCTTTGTCCGGGTGGTGCAAGGCAGCGAATCGAACGTGGTGGGGCTGCCGATGGAGCACGTCGCTGTGTTGCTTGCCTCGGTGGGGTGCGAGCCGACTTCCCCAAACAACACTTGAGGCACGCGTTGTCACAAGAGCACTCGAAGGCCGACAAAGAATCGATCAGCGGAGTAGAGGTCTTGCTGAAAACGAGTATCGCCGCCAAGGGGTGGCTGAATCGATGCTGGCGGTATCGGCAGCGGACTATGTCGCAAGCACTTTGGGCGTGAGAGCGATTCATCTACCCTCCTCGCGTGGGGGGAACACAAGCGTTATGCGGTGCTGATATCCCCCTTTCGTGGGCCGCTGACCGGCCCGTGGCCCTCAAACTCGCCTTGATTGCTCCGGATTAGCCAGCCTCTAGGGCGGCGCCAGCGCTTGGGTTGCGGTGGGGCGAGGGGCTATACTGCTTGCGGTGGGCTGGCGCCTGGCGGCTGTTGCGCCGTCCCTGCCGCTGCCGAAGAAGGCCTATTGAGGTACACCCTGTTCAGGAGGCGCCGGGTTTTGAAATTGCGCGTGGGTTTGGTGGGGCTCGGCCCCTCGTGGTCGGCGCGGCATTGGCCCGCGTTCCGGGCACTCGATGGCCGCTACGAGATCCGCGCCGTGTGCGACCCGATCGCCCACCGCGCCCAGCAGGTGGCCCAAGAGCTGGGAGCCCGGCCGGTCGACGGTTTTCGAGCCCTGGCGGCTAGCGACGACATCGACGCGGTCATGCTGCTGTCGGCCCGCTGGTTCGGCGCCCTGCCGATCGAGGCGGCCTGCGACGCCGGCAAGGCGGTCTACTGCGCCGCTTCGATCGACCTGGCTCAAGACGAGGCCCGGCGTTTGCGGCGGCGGGTGCTCGATTCGGGCGTCACCTTCATGGCCGAGCTGCCGCACCGGCTGGCGCCCGCCACGGTGCGGCTCAAGGAGCTCATCGCCACCCGACTGGGCGCGCCGCGGCTGGTGTTCTGCAACCAGCGGCACACGAGCACCCACACCGCGACGCGGACCATCCCCAAGCGGCACATGATCGAGATGGTCGACTGGTGCCGCTACGTCGTTGGCCGCGAAGCGACCAGCGTCACGGGCCTCAGCCATCAGGCCGACCTGCCGGGGCCAGCCGCCGTTTCCGAACAACAGAGCGGCTCGGACGACTACTCGCTGATGGCCCTGGAGTTCGCGGAAGGGGCCCCGGGAACCCCCCGCCCGGTGGCGCAAATCGCCTGCGGCAACTACGTTTCCCAAGAATGGCCCGAGGCGACGGCGTTCCGCCGCCCGGCCGACATGCAGGTGGTGTGCGAGCACGGCATCGCGTTTATCGACCTGCCGTCGCGGCTGGTGTGGTTCGACGCCGCCGGCCAGCACACCGAGTCGCTCGAGCACGAGCGTCCGGTGGGCGAGCAGCTGCTGATGCAGTTCCACCGGTCGGTCTCGAGTCTGGTGCTGCGGTCGTCGAGCCTGGAAGACGCCTATCGGGCTTTAACGATTGTGCTGGCTGCCGAGCGCAGCTGCCGTGAGGGCCGGCGGGCGGAACTTACCGCAGACCCGCCCGAGGCGGCTGCCTTCGTTGACCCGCAGCCCCGATCGGCCTAGACTCTCGCAGGTTCTGCCTATTAGGCGTGTGCGGCAAGGGCGAGGCGGCCCGGGTCGACGCCTGCATGGGCAGTCCCTTATCCCCTACAAAAACACCTCCGCCACGTGACCTTGGGTCACGCCGTCGCGACCGCCCCCACGATCGAAAAGACCATCGGGAAGACCATGTCGAGCTCAGCGACCCTCGAAGACATCCAGACCACGGCCATCAACACCATCCGCACGCTGTCGATGGACGGCGTTCAGAAGGCGAACAGCGGCCACCCCGGCACGCCGATGGCGCTGGCGCCGGTCACTTACAAGCTGTGGGCCGACGTTCTGAACTACGATCCCTCCGAGCCGCTGTGGCCGGGCCGCGACCGCTACGTGCTTTCGTGCGGCCACGCCTCGATGCTGATCTACTCGATGATCCACCTGGCGGGGGTCAAGACCGCGGACGAGAACGGCAACGGGACCGACGAGCCGGCGCTGACGCTGGAGGACCTCAAGCAATTCCGCCAGTTCGAGAGCCGCACCCCGGGCCACCCCGAGGTGAAGCACACCTACGGCGTGGAAACGACCACCGGCCCGCTGGGCCAGGGTTGTGGCAACAGCGTCGGCATGGCGGCCGCCAGCCTCTGGCTCGGCGCCAACTACAACAAGCCGGGCTACGAGCTGTTCGACTACAACGTGTACGTGCAGTGCAGCGACGGCGACCTGATGGAGGGCGTTTGCTGCGAGGCCGCCTCGATCGCCGGCCACATGAAGTTGTCGAACCTGTGCTGGGTTTACGACGACAACAACATCACGATCGAGGGCGACACCGATCTGGCCTTCACCGAGAACGTGGCCGAGCGGTTCCGCGGCCTCGGCTGGGCCGTTCAGCAGGTGGACGACGCGAACGACCTGGGCGCTATGGCCAAGGCGCTCGACGCCTTCCAGGCCGAGGACGCGAAGCCGACCATCATCATCCTCAAGAGCGTCATCGGCTACGGCTCGCCCAACAAGGCGAACACGCACGGCGCCCACGGCGCCCCGCTCGGCGAGGAAGAGATCAAGCTCACGAAGGAGGCCTACGGCTGGCCCGCGGACGAGAAGTTCCTTGTGCCCGAAGGCGTTTGCGAGCACTTCCAAGAGACGCTCGGCGCCCGCGGCAAGCAGGCCCGCGAGGATTGGAACGAGCTGTTCGCCGCCTACAAGAAGGAGTTCGCCAGCGAGGCGGCCGAGCTGGAGCAGATCTTCGCCTGCCAGCTGCCCGCGGGCTGGGACGCCGAGATCCCCACGTTCGACGCCGACCCGAAGGGCCTCGCCACCCGCAAGTCTTCCGGCATGGCGCTCAACGGCGCCGCGAAGAACCTGCCCTGGCTGATCGGCGGCTCGGCCGACCTGGCGCCCTCGACCCTCACGCTGCTCGACAACGAGGGCGATTTCCAATCGGACAACCACGCCGGCCGCAACTTCCACTTCGGCATCCGTGAGCACGGCATGGCGTCGATGGCCAACGGCATGGCGCTCTGCGGCGTGCGGCCTTATGTCGCCACGTTCTTCGTCTTCAGCGATTACCTGCGACCGGCGATGCGACTCAGCGCGATCATGAAGGTCCCGGTGATCTACGTCTTCACGCACGACTCGATCGGCGTGGGCGAGGACGGCCCGACCCACCAGCCGGTGGAGCAACTCGCCGCCGCGCGGGCGATCCCTTGGCTCACCGTCTTCCGCCCGGGCGACGCGAACGAGACCGCCGAGGCGTGGCGCGCCGCGATCGCCAACACCTGCGGGCCGACGGTCCTGGTGCTCACCCGTCAGAACCTGCCGACCTTGTGCCGCGACAAATACGCGCCGGCCGAGAACGTGGCGAAGGGCGCCTACGTCATGGCCGACGCCGACGGATCCCCGGACGTGATCCTCATGGCGTCGGGCAGCGAGCTGTCGATCGCCACCGAGGCGTACGAGAAGCTCGCCTCGGATGGCGTGAAGGCGCGGCTCGTGAGCGTGCCCTCGATGGAGCGGTTCGGCGAGCAGGACCAAGCCTACAAAGACAGCGTGCTGCCGCCGGGCGTCACTAAGCGTGTCGCCGTCGAAGCCGGGATCCAGCAGCCTTGGGACCGCTACCTCGGTCTCGATGGCGTGTTCATCGGCATGGACGGCTACGGCTCGTCGGCCCCGTACCAACAGGTGTACGAGGACCGTGGCATCACGCCCACAGCCGTTTACGACGCCGCCAAGAAGCTGCTCGGCTGATCCCCGCACCGCAGAGCCACGCACCCCATGCCAGCCGCCTCGCGGAGCACGCTCGGGCTTGCGCTCGCTTTTGCGGGCCTGGTGGGGTTGTTTAGCGCAGCGAGCGCCCACGCCCAAGAGCCGCCCGCCGGTGCTCGGCAGGACAGTGCTGAGCACGAGTGGTCCCAGGCCTTGCCCGAGGGATGGCTGGTCGCGGTTAGCACAACCGATTCAACCCTGCTCGACGACCGCCTCGCCGACCTCGGCAAGCGGGCGGGCTCATGGTCGGTCCGGCCCGGGGCGATGCTCCGAATGGCGCTCGGCGCAAATGGGAACGGCGATTCGCCGCTCGCGAGCGACACGATGGTCTTCGGCGCCGCTAAGACCAATCCCGAAGGCCCCACCCAACCTTTCGCCCTGCTGCCGATTGCCGATCTCGACCGCTTCGCGGCTGCGGTGAACGGCGACAACACGGGCGATCGGGTCTTCTTCGAGACGATGGGCATGGAGTTTGTCGCCGCGCCGCTAGGCCCGTGTCTGCGGGTCGCTCCGGTCGACTTCGCCGCGGTGGCGGGCGCCGCGCCGTCAAGCACCTTACCCACACCGCTCGAGTCGCCCAGCAACCTGCAGGCGTACTGCTCCGCCGAGGGGCTGCGTGAGCTGGCCCGGCTCTCGACCGAGGCCGCCCGCCGGCTGCCGCCACGGCTGGCGATCTTCGACCGCAGCCGCGGACCGCTCAAGCGGATCAACGCGGTGCTCTCGCTCAACGCCAAGGTGATCGGCCACGCAGTCGAGTTGCTCGAGGGTGTGAGCGTGGGCGTCGCACTCGACGACCAGCTGGGCGCTCGTTTCGAGGTCGCCTTGGCCGCGAAAGGCCTGCCGAGCCGCCCCCCGGTGATGAGCCGCCGCGCTCCCGCCCGCTTGCCGCTCGGCGACGACAACACGATCCTGCGAGCGACCTACGCCGGCCCCGCGACGCCATTGGCGGCGGAGTTGGTCGAGGCGTGCTTCGTGGGGCGGCCCGATTTTATTGAGGCGCAAGCCTACGAGCAGCCAGAACTCGAGCAGTTCCTCGAAGCCGCCCGGGGTCTCGTCGCCGCGGTCGACGGGGCCGAGTTGCGTGTCGTCGACCCCGAGCCGGGCGAGCCGATCGCGGCGAACCAGTTCGCCTTGGTCCGCACGTCCGAGGATCGCGACCTGCGGGCGGCGGCCGCCGCGTTGGGGATCCGCTGGAACACGCTGGTCGAGGCGTCCGAGGCGGGCTTCAAGCTCACCGTCAAGCAGTCCCCCTTGGCCGACCAAAACGACGGCCGGCGGCTTGAGGGCCTCGAATTCTCGACCGATGTCGCCGCCGCAGCGGGAGTGACCGACCTGCCGGAAGTCAACGAGCTGATGGCCCGTTTCTACGGCAACGAGGGCAAGCACACCACGCGTTGCGTGCGGCTCGACACGCCGGAAAACGCACAGGCGGCGTGGCTCGTGGGCGATGAACCGCGGGAGCGATTGGTCAGCCGCATCGACGAAGCAACCCGAGCGACCGCCCGCCCCGCGTCTGACGAGCCGTCTTATCCAGAGGACGGCGCCACCGTCGCGGGCTCCTATCGCCTCGACCTGCACCTGAATTGGCTCGGCAGGCTCGAGTCGCTGCAGAACGACGGGGTGATCGGCCGGCGGCCGATCGCCGAAGTGGCGCCGATGCCTGCGGTCGACTTCGCGGTCTACGAAGCGCCAACGAAACAGCCCGACGCCGCGCGGCTGCGGGTCGATGCCCGGGTTCCGGGCGAGACGCTCGTGGGCGTTCTCAAACGAGCGGTCGAAGCCGACTGAGTGTTGTTCGCCGAGTGGGCGCTGGGTGCATGAGGCCGTTTCTTGCGGCCTACACTTTTGGCCGGGTAATCTCCCGACTATCGCCCGCTAGCAAGGCCGTCAGCTACTTCGACCGTGCGGCCTGCTGCGGCTCAGCCACTCCCGGTCAGACCGCGGCCATCGCGGCGAGTTCCTCGCCGCCGATCCAGACGCTCTCGACCGGTTGCTCATCGGCGAGCACGCGTGCGAGCAGTTCGCCGGGCCGACTATCGGCCGTGGCGGCGCCCGGCAGGGAGACCGTCACGAAGTCGGCCCAGGCGCCGGGCCGGATCGCTCCGACGTCGGTCACGCCGAGCGCCTCGGCGCCGGCGAGGGTGCCCATCCGCAAGATCTGCTCGGGATCAACCTCCGGGTACCGGCCCGCCACTTCGCGCATCTCGCTCAGCAGGCAGAGGTCGGGGTTCGAGGCCCGGCTGTCGGTGCCCAGGCAAACCGGCACGCCCAGCTCGAGCGCCTCGACGAGCGGGTAACGCTTGTGCTTGAAGAAGGCGTGGGTCCGTGGGCAGAAGACCAGCGACATGGCGCCGGCGTGGCGGCCCATCATCGCCAGCGAGGCGTGGTCGAGGTAGTTCCCGTGCACCACGAGCGCCCGCGGCGCCTTGGTCAGCATCCGCAGGTAGTCCATCGGGCTCGACCCGCGGCCGATGACCCACGGGTCCCACATGCCGCGTTCTTCGAGGATCTGCTGGAACGGGCCCTTGCCCTCGGTGAGCAGCTGCAGCTCTTCGGGCGACTCGGCCAGGTGGATCGCCACCGGCAGGTCGCGGGCCGCGGCCACGGCCACGAGCTCGCGGATCAGCTGCGGCGAAGCCGTGTAAGGGGCGTGCGGGCTGACGCCGAGGAAGAATTTGTCGTCTTGCGAGGCGTGGCCGTTCGTGTGACCATTCGAGCCGTTGAGCAAACCGGCGCCGTGGCCATTGGACCCGTTGGAGCCGGCGCCATTCAGGTAGCCGTTCGAGTGGCCGTTGGCGCGTCCGTTGGGCAGCAGGCTGCCGAGCTCGTCGAGTCGGTTCTCCGCAGCCACCAACGCCGAGCTGGAGCGGGCCTGCGAGAAGCCGATCGACTCCTGCATCAGCACCAGCCGTGGGCTCGGGGAGTCGGTCTTGTAAGAGTCGGTCTCGGTGCGGCAGATCTCGCCGAGCGTGGTGACGCCGCTCTGAAGGCTCTGCTCGAGGCCCGAGGCGATCGCCTTGCCCACCGTTTTGGCCGTGGGGCGTTTCTCGATGACCTGGCGGACCCACTTGGGGAGCGTGGCGCCGCGACGGCCCAGAGGCCGTTTGAGGGCGCTGAACTCGAGGTGGCAGTGTGAGTTAACGAACCCCGGGAGCAGGGCCACATCGCCCAGGTCGCGCACCTCGACGCCCGCGGGGGCCTGTCGCCCAACGCGGGTCACTCGTCCACGGTCGACCACGACAATGGCGTCCTCGACCGGGGGCGCGGCCACGGGGAACACAACCCGTGCACGTAAAGCCAGCTGTGACATCGGTTTCCTAAGAGCAATCACGTGTGGTGCCGGCGGAGTCCGCCTGACGGAGCGATCACCACGGCCACTCCTTCCCGAGGGTCCCGAGGAACCCTGCGGCGAAGTCGGGCCGACGATCGCGCTGCCAGGCGCTCCGACGGGAACGTGCGATTGGCCCGCCAACACGGACGCGGGGCCCTGAGGGACGGCGGGCCGCGTCGAAACCGATAAAATTGGCGGTTTCTAGCGGCTCAAGCCGTGCAGGGCTCGCGGCGCGGGGCCGAATCGCTCGGGTGGCGTCCGATCCGAGACAAGACGAACAGAGCCGCCACCGAACCCAGAATAACAATTAGGGGCCCGTAGCCTAGTTGCTCGCCCTCGAATTCACGGAAAACCAATCCGCGGGCCCCCCACTGATCCGCCAAATCCCGCATAGGGACCCAATATTGCACGGAAAGAAGCTGCAAGGCGTTGTACGCCCCGTGAAACGCCATGCAGGGCCACAGACTGCCCGTCTTAACAGCTAGAACGCCAATTACCACGCCAACAGCCGCTGCGGAGATCGACTGCTGTAGGAGCGTGTGTGTGGCTCCAAAAGCGATTGCCGTGAGCACCACCGCTTCGGGGGAGGTAGCGGCCTTCCGCAGACCGCTGAGCACAAATCCTCGGAATGCTAACTCCTCGCAAATGGCTGGCAGCACGGCGATCATCAGAACCCCTATCCAGGGGTAGGGTGCGTCGCCCAGCAATCGAGCAAACTCCATCGCCTGAGCCTGGACACCTTCGCTCATCGGGTAGAGCTGGGCGATCCAGAGCGACAGCTGCCGGCCCAACGGGTGGAACACCAGGGCGAGCAAAACGGCTAGGCCGATCTGCCGCCACGAGGGGGCCTTCTGCAGCAAAAAGGTTTTCCGCGGGCTGTGGGTCAGCAGATAAGCCAGCAGCAAGGTGGGCGCTAAGATGCACCCCAGCTGGCTGATGAGCAGCACCGTCGCCAGGTAGCCGAAGCCGGGCGCCTCGGGCGGGCTGGCCGCCAGCAGCATCTGCACGAAGAACTGCACGATCAAGATCGACGCAACGCAAACCACCGCCGCGGCTGGGGTGGGCGTGTCGTCGCGGCGCCGGACCAAGCCAACGAGCCAAGCCCGCAAGTCGAACCGCTCGCTCTCACGGAACAGCACGCTCTCCTGGTTGAACTGGGCGACCGCCCACCGCACGGCTGCGAAGCAGCAGAGCAGCGTCACCCCCACAACCGGCGCGGTGTAAGTCAACGCGAACGCATACTGCCCCTCGATCAGCGCCCGCATCAGCAGCACCAGGCCCATCACCGGGGCGAGACTCGTGCCGAGGTTGAGCTCGATGCCCGGCATCGTGGGGAAGACGAGCAGCGGCATCAGGCCCATGAATAGCGGCATGAAGTAATACTGCCCCTCCTTGGTGCTGCGGGCGAACGACGCACAAGCCAGGCTCAGCGCCCCGAACAACGCCGAGACCGGCAGCATCGCCAGCAGCAACCAAAGCAGCGACCAGGGCGAGGGCAGAGCCAAGTCGCCCAGCCCGCCGGCGCCCGCCGCGCCCAACAAACGCGGTATCACAAACCGACCGGTCGCCCCCATGCAAATCAGGTTGAGCATCGCGGTGAGGATGCTGAACGTCATCACGGTGAGCAGCTTGCCGAACACGATGTCGGTCCTGCCCGCCGGGCTGGCGAGCAGCGTCTCGAGCGTGCCGCGTTCTTTCTCGCCGGCGCAGAGGTCGACCGCCGGGTAAAATGCCCCCGTGAGCGCCCATAGGAAGACGATAAACGGCAGCAGCTTGGACCACACCACCGCTTGACGGCCTTGGACGCTGGCGATGTCGATCGGGTCGACCTCGAACGGGCGAGTGGCGGCGATCGGCACGCGGCTGACGGCCAGGTTCTGCTGCACGATCCGCTGCTGCCAGCGATCGAGCACCCGACGGACACGCAACTGCGCGACCTGCGAAGCCTCGCGCGCGGTGCTGTAGATGACCATCGGCTTGGGGGCTGCCGCCACTACCGCCAGGGGCGACTCCCCCTCGTTGAGCGCGCCCATTCGGTCGCGCAGCGCCTGCAACCGCGCGGCGAAGTCTTCGGGGAAGTAGAGCACGACGTCGACTTCGCCCGAGGCGACCCGCGCCCGCGCCACGGTCAGCGTGTTCGGCCCCGTCTGCTCGGCGCGGGAGACGCTGAGCAGATCGCTCTCGAGCGGAGAATCGAAGAACTCGGCCGAGAAACGCTCGCCCTCGACCAGCGGCGACACCCCCGTGAGCGAGTCGAGTTGCTCGGCTCCCACGAGCCAAGCCTTCGCCTTGGTCTGCCGCATGAATTGCGACAGCTGCAAGAACGACATGCCTAGCAGTGGGTAAAGCAGAAGCGGCAGCACCACCACCATGAAAAGGGTGCGGCGGTCGCGCACCTGGTCGCGCATCTCGCGGAACCAGATCAGTTGGGTGTTGCGCCAGTTCATCCGATGCCGTTTGCCATTGCTAGATGCCAGTGCCGGGGGTCAGTCGTTTGGGTCAGCGACCGGGGGGCCATCCTCGGCCCCGCCGCGAACGAGGCGGAAGAACAGCTCTTCCAAGTCGCTCTCGCCATGGCGCTCGCGGAGCTCTTCGAGCGTTCCGGACTCCACGATCCGGCCGCGGTCCATCACGGCGATGCGGTCGCAGATGCGCTCGACCTCGCTCATGATGTGGGTGGAGAACACCACGCACTTGTCCAAGTCGCGTAGCTTCGCCACCTCGTCGAGCGACGCCCGGGCGGCGAACGCGTCGAGGCCGTTCGTCGCTTCGTCGAACACGATCACCGGCGGGTCGTGGACCAACGCGCGAGCGATCGAGGTCTTCTGCTTCATGCCGGTCGACATCTTCGAGCCGAGCATGTCGCGCAGGTTCTGCATCTGCAAGCGTTCGAAGAGCGACTCCATGCGGTCGTGCAGCAAGTCGTCGTCCAAGCCATGGAGGCGGCCGAAGTACTCGACGAACTCCCAGGCGGTCATGCGGTCGTAGATCGCCGTGTTGGCCGAGATGAACCCCACCTGACGGCGCACGAGCTCGGGCTGAGCGGCGCAATCGAAGCCGTTGATCATCGCCACGCCGGAGCTCGGCTTGAGCAGCGTGGTGAGGATCCTCAGGGCGGTGGTCTTGCCGGCCCCATTGGGCCCCAGCAGGCCGAAGACCTCGCCGGAGTGCGCCTCGAACGACAGCCGGTCGACCGCGACGAACGGCTCGCCCTGAGCCTCGTCGTAACACTTGGTCAGTTCCTGCGCGCTCACCATGACCCGCGGCGGGCCGGCCATCGAGCTGCGGTCGGCCGCTTCGGCTTCGGGGGGCGGGTTGGTCACGATCGGCCGCCTCCTGTGCGGCCGCTCTCGGTGTCGTATCGGGGGGGAGCTGCTAGAGGACTCGCAAAGTGCTCGTGCTAAAGGGGGGATGCTGCAAGTCTGCCCCGGCGCCGCGGCTCGCTGGGTCGGGCGACCCTTAGTTCACTACCGGTAGCTTCGGCAGCCGGCCCGCCGTGTCGTTTGCTGGGGGCTCAAACTCACGGTCGACCAACTCGTAGAAGACGTTCCGCTGGCGCGGCTCGTAACCGATTTCCCGGATGCTCGCCCGGATGTCGTCGAGTGTGAGGAAATGGACCGTGCCCGCTTCGGCTACCACGTTCTCTTCGATCATCAAGCTGCCCATGTCGTTGGCGCCGTAAAGCAGCGCCATTTGCCCCACCTGCAATCCTTGCGTGACCCAACTCGACTGCAAGTTCGTCACGTTGTCGAGGAACAACCGGGCCACGGCGTTGGTGCGCAGGTATTCGTGCGCCCCGGCCCGCGGCAGGTGAGAAATCTGCGTGTTGTCCGGCTGAAAGGTCCAGCAGATGAACGCCGTGAAGCCGCCGGTCTCGTCTTGCAGTTGGCGGACGCGGTCGAGGTGCTCTATGCGCTCCTCCAGGGTCTCGACGTGGCCGAACATCATGGTTGCCGAGCCGCGGCCCCCGAGCTCGTGCCACACGCGGCAGACGTTCAGCCAGTCGTCCGACAAGACCTTGCCGCGGGTGATCTCCTTGCGGACGCGGTCAACGAGGATCTCGGCGCCGCCGCCCGGCAGGCTGCCGAGGCCGGCCGCTCGGAGGCGCTCCAGCACGGTCTTGAGCGGCAGCTTGTTCAGCTTCGTGAAGTGGTGGATCTCGGGAGGGCTGAAACCGTGGATGTTGACCTGCGGGTAGCGCGACTTGATCGCCGAGAGCATCTCCTCGTACCAATCGAGTTTGAACTCGGGGTGCAGGCCGCCCTGCAGCAAGATCTGCTCGCCGCCGAGCGCGACGGTCTCGTCGATCTTCTCGAGAATCTCCTCCAAGGGGAGCACGTAGCCCTCGTCCGACTTCGGGCCGCGGTAGAACGCGCAGAAGTCGCACACCGCCGTGCAGACGTTCGTGTAGTTGATGTTGCGGTCGATGTTGTAGGTGCGGTACGGCTCGGGGTGGAGCCGCCGCGTGACCTCGTCGGCCGCCCGGCCGAGCGAGGTCAAACTCGCATCGCGTAGCAACCGCAACGCCTCGGCGGGTGTGAGACGCTCGCCGGCGACCGATTTTTCGAGCAGCTCACTGACGGGGATGGGAGCGATCATGCGTTAGGAAAATCTAGGGCGATTGATTGGAAGGAGCCGGCCCAGCGACTGGCGGGGCGAGCGTGCGGCCCGGGCGTGGGGCGTGTCGTTATCCATCGACAGCGGCGCCGTTGGGCGCCAACAATCCCTGTTTTTCGCATTCCGTGCGGAAACGTGCCAGCCCTTGCCGCTCTTGCGGGCCAAGGCGGAACTTGAGGTTCTGGCTGAGATACTCGACCGACTCCTCGACCGTGAGCCCCAGAGCGGGCGCCTCGCGTTGGGCGATCGCCTCAACGCTGTCCAAGCCGCGGTCGCGGCAGCGCTCAAGTTCCTTCACCAGAGAGCCGTCAGGGAGTGGAGTCCTAACGCACCAGCAAGCGAACACGAACGGCAGCCCCGTCTCGGCGAGCCACTCGGCGCCGAGGTCCCAAACGGTGTGAAAGGGCGCCTCGTCCTGGAGCATCGCGCGGTCGCCGATCAGCAGCACCGCGTCGGCGTCGGCGTCGGCAAGACCCGACCCGAGCGGCAACGAGGTCCGCTCCGGCTCAACGCCCAAACGCCGGCCGAGCAGCACGCGGCTCAGCGCTGCGCTGGTCCGCGAGCCCTCGTCCAGCGCGAGGCGGCGGACACGGGCCGGCTCGGTTCGGAAATAGAGCTTCACGCTCCGTACCGGGCCGCGGCTCGCCACACAGGCGTCGGAAACAATCTTGTGCCCCGGCTGACGCAGCGCCTCGAAGACCGGCACGAGCGCCACGTCCAAACGGCCGGCGGCCAACGCGTCGGCCAAACGGCTCGGCAGGTCGAACGACAGGCGCGTGCCTTCCGCCACACGCGAGCCGTCGAAACCTTCGACCAGCGGCTTCGAGTTCAGGTAGTTGACCGCCCCCACACGCAACGGCGTGAGGGCCGTCTCGGCGGGGAACTGCTGCGGGTTATGGGGGGCGTCGGTGCTCATCTGTCTGCTGGGTATTGTTGCGTACGTGGGCCAGCCTGGCGAGCGCCGGCCCTAGGTGACGACCCGTTGCCCCTTAGAAAAAATCGAGATCGCGGAACGCCCGCACGCCGCGTCGCAGGGGCAATAGCGTCGTCACCATGCCAACGATGATCGCCAAGAGCGCCGCCCCCACCACCCAGTACGGCAGGTGCTCTGCTTGCACAAAACCGAGCGAGAAGGCGCCGCGCTCGACAATCAGGTAGATGTGACACGGCAGGGCGGCGAGCACGATCGTCACGATGATGTAAAGCGCGCTGAGCACGAGGTTGAGCGTCCCTCCAAAGCCGGCGGCGATCTTCGAGGGCGACGGCTCGTGGAAGTTGGGCATCATCGCCCCGAGCCCCACCGCGAGCGCCGCGAGCCCGAAGCAGAGCAGCACCGTGGTGAACTGGTGGGCCGCGATGATCAACCCATCGACCCGCAACATCGCGTCGCTCACCAAGATCAGCAGCCCGCACGGGGCCCACGAGCCGAACGAGGCGAACACGAACTTGCTCCACACGATCGTCTCGCGGCGGATCGGCATCAGTCCCAAGACCCAGAACCGGCGTCCCTCGAGACTGACCATCGGGTAGATGAAACGCGTGGTGAACGTCGACAGAATGAGCCCCACGACCGCCAGGTTCAGGAAGCTCACCATGTTGACCCAGGTGATGTAGCTGACGTCGTTCTTCGGGTTGTTGAAGCGGTCGAGGTTCAGGAAATAGAGCCCCAACAGGCCGAAGAAAATGAGGAACTGCGACCACTGCACCGGGTCGCGACGCAGCAGGCGCCAGTCCTTGATCAAGATCAGCCGCATCTGCTTGGGCAATGGCGCGAGGGCGTGGTCGGCCAGGCGGTCGACCCAGGCGATCGCCGCGCGACGGGGCCAGCGCGGCCGGCATTCGAGCTGGCTGAAGGCCTTGCGGTACCACCACTTGCCCGCCTGCCACACCGCCAAACGGAGCAGCAACGCGTTGGTTACGAGCACCGACAGGTAGAGCAGGCTGCGGATGATCGGCGTCTCGGTGAACTCGGTCGCCACGCCCGTCATCGGTCGCACCGCCTCGAGCAGGCCGTGGCTCAGCCAGGAACTCGGCAGCCACTCTTCCTGGGTGATGCTGAAGCGGCGCACGGTCTCGTTGAACCACTCGCTCCCAAAGAGCCGCTCCTGAGGCCCGCTCACGGTGAGCCACACCGCCCTGCCAGCAAACGCCACCGACACCAATGCAACGACCGCCGCCACGGCCTGCCGCATCGCCGGCATCATGTACACCAAGAACAAACATATGAGCGCTCCCACGCCGCACGGGATGTACACGAACGACAGCACGAGCGGCATGATCAACGCATAGTATTGCCAGCCCGCCCCGCTCACCAAGCCGTAGGCGATCGTCATGGGGCTCGCCAGCAGGAAGAACCCCCAGCTGCTAAAAAGCACCGCCTCTTCGAACTTGTGCAGCACGATCCGCTCGGCCCGCGCCGGGGTGGTGAGCAGAAAACGCGCCTCGCGTGAGCTGAACAAACCGCTGTAAAGGATGATGCCGGAGGAGAACACCAGCATCACGTTGAGCGACGCAAAGAACAGGTCGAAGATGAACTGAACGGTTTGCGAGTGGTAAGACGCACCGGGGGCGCCGACGTGCTGCGAGATGAAGCTGAACCCCCAGTGGAACAGCAGGAACAATCCGCCCCAGAAAAACGCGCTGAGCCCCGCGACCAGCAGCGTCCGCAACCGGGCGTGCGCCATCAATTCCCGAAGGTTGGCCGCGATGATCTGCTTGCGCAGCCGGCTGAAGAGGCGCGCCTCGGTGTCCTCGCTCGGCGCCGCGGGGGCCACGCCCTCGGGGGTTGTCGTGCTCACGGGGCGGCCGCCTCGGCGTCGGTCTCTGTCGGCTGCGACTCGGCCTCGGGGCGGTGGGCGCCGACCATGTCCAGGTACAGCCGCTCCAGCGACCCGTCGGCGTCGCCCCCCGCCTGACGCATCTCGTCGAGCGTTCCCAGGAACAGCAGCTCGCCGCGGTTCATCACCCCGATGCGATCGGCGATCTCCTCGGCGGCCGTGAGGGTGTGGGTCGACATGAACACGGTCGCCCCGCCTCGCGCCTGCTCGCGCATCAAGTCTTTCACCAAGCGGATGCTGTGCGGGTCGAGGCCGACCATCGGCTCGTCGACGATCAGCACCCGCGGCGTGTGGATCAAAGCCGAGGCGAAAACCGTGCGTTGCTTCATGCCGTGCGAGTAACTCTCGCACAGGTCGTCGACAAAGGGCTCTAGACCGAACCGCTCGACCTCGCGGCCGATCGCCGCCGCCGCCTCGTGCGGCGCCAGGCCGTGCATCTCGGCGACGAACGTCAGGAACTCGCGGCCCGAGAGTTTGTCGTACAGATACGGTTCGTCGGGGACGTAGCCGATGAGCTGGGCCGCCCGCCGCGGGTCTTGGGCGACATCGAACCCTTCGACGAGCACCCGGCCGGCGCCGGCCCGTAGCAAGCCGACGAGCATCTTGATCGAGGTGGTCTTGCCTGCGCCGTTGTGGCCGAGTAGCGTGAACAGCTCGCCGCTCTCGATGCGGAGCGATAGCGATCGGACGGCCTGTTTTGAGCCGTAATTCCTGCTGACCGCTTCGAACTCAATCATGCCTAAGCGCCGGGGCTGCCGGGGGACCTGCTCCTGGGAAGACTGGCGACGCCAAGCCCTGAATCCAGTCGCTTCAGTTTACGCCCGACGGATGGGCAGCGGGAGAGTCGGCCTCAGTGCCGATCGGACGGAACCCCGCGCCGCCGCCGGCCTCCCACGTCGGTACAGAAGCAGTGCTCTCTTCGGCGGGACGCTCGGCCTGGTCGACTACCGCGTAGCGGGCCAGTTCGAGCAGGTCGTGGGCGATCTGGTTCGAGCTCCGCTCGTCCATCCGCTCGAACATCAGCTTGGTGCTGACAAAGTAGGCGTGCTGTCTGAGGATCCGTCCATCGTCCGACACCCAGAGTTCCGCGCGGAGGCGGTTGTCGCTCGACACGCCCGCCGTTGGCGACGCGCGGTATTCGATTCGTCGGGCGTTAACCAAATCGCCGTGGTGGGTGATTCGCACCTGCTCCATCACCTCGGCCTCGATCATCTCGACGGGAGAACGCGGCGTGCCAAACGGGTTGTAGACCTCGCGCACCCACTTGCGCCCCACCGAGGCGTGGAGCAGCTTCGTGTCGGGTATCAGCTCTGTGGAGAGCACGCCATCTTCCGGCCAAGCAAACTCCATCTCCTTGGTGAACCCGCTGACGCGTGCTTTGACGACGAAAGTGCCTTTGTTCACGCGGCCGCTGAGCGTGACATGGTCGGGGATGTCGTTCACCTCAATCTTGGCGTTGAACGACGAGAGCTTGCCAATCGAGTCGAGCATCGCCCGCGTCCGCATGGTGAGCGACACGCCTCCCAGGCTCTGCACGAGCCCCGCCATCCAGGGAGGGGCGACTTGCGCAACCGGGATGTCCCGCAGACGCACGAGGCTGTGCACTTCCTTGGCGCCCAAGACGCCATCGACAGTCTGAGAGACGGCTTCGCCGCACTTTTTGCCGCCGAATTCAATCTCCCACGCCACTGGGCGGCTATCGTGCATGGCCAGCGTGGCGGGCGGCTCGCCGCGGTACATCTGCGGCAAGATCTTGGCGAACAGAAGCCAAGACATGCTGGCGGCCCAGGTCGTTAAGACCGCCGCGGTGAACAAACGATTTCCCATGGCTGGCTTCCGGGCCCCCTTAGGCGAGTCACGTCATAGACGGCTCGGCCAGACCCGGCGACGCGACGAACCGGCTTGCTGGACCAAGACGGCTACGGCACCTCGTAAGGGATCTCGCTCTGCGCCCTCCCCTTCATGTAGCTCTTCCGTAAGTCTAGCGATGCCATAGACCGCGTGCGAGCGGAACCCATAGGTTTGCGGTCAACAAGAACTTCTCAACCGCTTTTGGAGAGCCTGATTCCGGCGGTTCCAGGCAGCGATACATGTTTTCAGGTCTGTTCTAAGCAGGAACGCCCCCGTCGCGAATTAACCCATTCAGGCCATGCGCGGAGGGGTTTGCGTAAAATCGGACAATTTATCCCCACCGAGTTATAGTACTTTAACATCAAATCGCACTGGTGTTATCGCTACCTTCGCGGGAACCAATATTGCTTCCCGGCCGTCTTCGGGTAGCTTGGTTCTGGCTTACCGGGCTTTAGCTGCGGAACAGTTAACAGGCCCCACGTGTCACAGGAGGTGTTGTCATGCCACGAGCGGTGTATTTCCTTAAGGAATGCCCTACATGCGGACGCAGTCTGCAGGTGCGCGTTGAGTACCTCGGCAAAAAGGTTGCCTGCCAACATTGCAGCGCGACTTTCCGAGCGAACGAAGACGCGAACGACAAAATAGAAACCAACGACGACGCACTGCTTCGTCGCGCCGAGGAGCTCATTCGCACCGCTGAAGAGAGCGGTATTGGGCTGGGCGCTTGCTAACCTTCTGAAGAACGGCCTCACCCAGGCGTCGGCTCGCAGAGGCACCACTCTTTAGCGGGCCGACAAGTAAGTAGCACGCGAGAGGTTCAATCCATTACGGTGTTCGAACCTCTAAAACGGCGGCCAGCCGAACTAATCAGCTAGCCGCCGTTTTTTTATTTGCCGCCGCAAGCGGTGGCGAGGTCTTCGAAGTAGCCCGGGTAGGTTTTGGCCGTGCAGCCCGGGTTGGCGACCCGCACGCCGGGGACCCGCAGCCCGACCAACGCCAAGCTCATCGCCATGCGGTGGTCGTCGTAGGTCTCGATCTCGGCGCCGTGCAACTCTCGCGGCGTGATCTTCAAGCCATCGTCGAACTCGTCGACCTTGGCTCCCAGCTTGCGCAGCTCGGTCGCCAGGTCACCAATGCGATCGGTTTCTTTGTGGCGGTTGTGGGCGACGCCGCGGATCTCCGTGGGCCCCTGGGCGAAGAGCGCCACCGCGGCGAGCGTTTGCACGGTGTCGCTGATGGCGTTCATGTCGAGCTTGGCGCCGCGTAGCTCGCCGCCGCTGACTATCGTGGCCCCAGGATGGTAAGCGACGTCGCAGCCCATTTTTTGCAGGCACTCGACGAAGGCGACGTCGCCTTGCAACGAGTCACGTGTGAGCCCTTCGACAGCCACCTCGCCGCCGGTGATCGCCGCCAACGCCCAGAAGTAGCTGGCGGCCGAGGCGTCTGGTTCGATGTCGTACATAGCCGCCCGGTAAGACACCGCCGCTGGCGCCAAGAACGTTTGCGACTCCTCCGCCACCTCGACTTCCACGCCGAAGGCGCTCATCACGGCCGTTGTCATCGCTACGTAAGGCTTGGAGACGAGCTCGCCCTCGACGGCGAGCGTGGTCTCCGCAGCGGCACAAGGAGCGGCCATCAGCAACCCGCTGAGAAACTGGCTCGAGATGTCGCCCCGCACCGCGGCCTTGCCGCCCGGCAGCCCCTTGGCCTTCACCCAGACCGGCGGGCAACCGTTGTTTTGCTCGCAGCTGACATCGGCGCCGAGTGCGTTGAGCGCGTCGACCAAGTCTTGGATCGGTCGTTCCTGCATCCGCTGCGTGCCGTCGAGCCGGTATTCACCCCGTCCGAGCGTGAGCATCGCGGTAAGAAACCGCACCGTCGTGCCGCTGTTGCCGATGTAGAGGTCGGTCTCGAGCGCCGGCACGGCGCCCGCACAGCCGTTGACCACCAGTTCGGTCCCGCCGCGTCGCTCGGAGACGCCAACGCCGATCGCGTTGAGCGAGTCGATCATCACCCGGGTGTCGTCGCTCACCAGAGCGCCGCTGAGGGTCGATACGCCGTCGGCGAGAGCCGCGCAGACGAGGGCCCGGTTGGTGATGCTTTTCGACCCCGGCGGCCGAACGCGGGCCTTCACGGGGCCTTCGACGGGCTGGATCTCGATCGCTTCAGTCATGCCATCTGGCGCCAGAAACCGGCGGCCGGGGTGCGGGGAAACGTCACAAGGGGGAGGGCCACCATCGCGGACCGAGCGCCCGCTGGCAAGCCGACATCGACCGCAGTGAGCGATTAACGGGCCGATTCAAGCGCCGATTCGGCGGCGGCGGCCGGCGGCTTCTCGGCCGCCTTTTTGGGTGTGAGCACCAGCCGCACCGGCGTGCCGAGCGGCGGGATCTTCTCCGTGGCGGCCTCGAACAGCAGGCCTTCGTTCGCCTGGGTGCTTTCGACCGGCACGTCAAGCATCGCGGTGCCGAAATTCGACACACAGATCATATCGCCCGACTCGGCCAGGTAGTGCTGCTTGCCGGTATCCTCGTCGGTCCAAAAGCCGCTACCAGCGAAAACGAACGGCAGCTTCATCGGCTGGCGGTCTTTGACGCCGCGAACCCACTGCTGGGCGGTGGTTCGCTCGATCTCTCCGTTGGGGCCGCGCCACTCGACACGAACGAGAATCTCGTCGCCCTTGGGGGGGACGTACTTGGGCTGAAAACGGACCGGCGAGCCCGGCTCGGCGCCGACAGCCAGCAGCGCGGTGTGGATCAGGAACGCGGGCGAATTGACGGCGACGACCGACTCGTGCTCCTTCGATTCCCGTGGGCAAGCGAACATCTCGAGGAATCCCTCCCGCAGGCAGACCACGCCGCCGACATAGACCGTCGACCTCGCGGCGTCGACCCAAACCTCGTCGTTGGGGGCCAATCGGCGGGCGCCGGGCGGCGGGTCGAGCGGCTTGAAGACGGCGGGCTCCGACGCCGAGGGAGCTGGCTCGGGGAGCGAACCTGGCAGCGGGCTCACCAACGGCCCCTCTGCTTCAGATGCGGTTTGGGCCCCGGCGACGCCGCTCGCCGCGATAAGCGATAAAACGAAGGCCGCTCTGCCGAAAGCGTAAAGCAGAAACCTCTTCTCGCATCTAGGACATGCGCCGCCCACGGGATAGACTGTCGCGATCAAGGCCGGCCTCTTGGAAGGTTGAGTCGTTCGAAGCGATCAGGGCGGGTTAAGTGCGTGGCAATGGTGGCGGATCGCCCCGTCCGTCGGCATTGCTCGGCCCTGGACTTGTAATCTAGCGTCTCGGCCCGCAGGGGGTCTACGGCGCACGCACCGCCGGTCGACAGCATCAGTAGTTTCACTTTGCGGAGCCGAGAAGGATCGCGATGGCAACGGTAGATACGCACCCGCAAGACAGCCTCACCAAGCCCGCCAGCGCCAGCGAGGGGCTCCGCTCCTTGCCGGCGGCCGAATTGTGGTCGCCCGCCGCTCAGGCCGACGCCCGTGAGGGAGCGGCTTGGTTGGGGTACCTGGCCCAACGCAATCCCACGCACCCGGGATGCGGCTGGCTCGCCCCCGCTGCGGCGGCCGACGCGATCGCAGCGCTCGCCTGGGGCGCCTCGCCCGACACGGCCGAGTGGCTCGCGCAGCTAGGCTCGGCACTCGCCGCCAACAAAACCCCGCGTCGGCTCGAAGCGTGCCTGCTGGAGGAACTCAGCAGCCCCGTTTCCGATAGCCCCGCTCCAGACAGCCTGACGGTCGACTTCGCCCTGCGTTCGGTCGCTTGGGCCGCGGCTTTGCCGGCGCTCGCCTCGCGAGTCGACGCCGACGCGTGGTGGTCGCTGTGCGATCGGCTGATGGCGATCGTCGGCCAGGCCGAGCAAATATCTCCTGGCGAAGACCCGGAGCCAAGCGAGGCGATCGCCCAACAACTGCTGGCCGGAGAACTGCCGCTCACGCTCGCGGCGCAGCTGCCCGAACTCCGTCCGCTCAAGCGGCTCCGTCCGCTGGCCAAAACCAACCTTTCGGAAGGCCTCACTGGCCTGACCGACGGCGAGGGGCTGCTTCAGGGGGGATTCCTCGAGCACACGCCGCTGCTGCTGGGTTGCTGGACCCGATGCGGCCTGATAGGCGAGTCCGCGGACAAGCGAGCTTGGTCGTCGGGCGCCGACACGCAGTACGGCTGGCTCGTGCGGCAAACGCTGCGGCTGGTGGGCGGCAAGGGCCGCTTCCCGTTTGCCGACGCCCCCGTGAAAGGAACGCTGGCGCTCTTCGATGCCGCGCTCGACTTGGCGGGCGACGAGTCGGACCTCGCCGCCGCCCAGCGGCGGCTCCCGAAAGTGCAGCAAGCCGCCAAACGCAAGCTGAGCGCCAGCCTGCTGCCCGAGCCGTCGAACCACTCCGAGTGGGCCCACGTGGCGGTGCTCGCCGCCGGCTGGGACGCCGCGGCGCCACGGCTGACGGTCGACTACGCCCAGAACGTCCGGATGGAGTTCGTCTGCGAGGGTAAGCGGCTGCTGAGCGGCGAGTGGCCGCTCGCCGCCTCGCTCGAAGGCCAGCCGGTCGAACCCGACGGCGACTGGGCCGAGCAGTGCTGGTTCAGCGACGAGGACTGCGACTACCTCGAGCTGACGCTCGATCTGGTGGGGGGAGGCAAGATCGAACGGCAGTTCTTCTTGTCGCGTGAGGACGGCGTCGCCTACCTGTCCGAGATCTTGATGACCGAAGGCGAGGGCGCCAAGGCGATGCGGATCGAGAACCGTTTGCCGCTCGGCCCCGGTGTCGCTTTCAGCGCAGAAGAAGAGACCCGCGACGGCTGGCTCACGGTCAAGGGCAAGCCGGCCGCCGGCGTGCTGCCGCTCGCCCTGCCCGAGTGGCGCGCCGACCCGCGCTGCGGCGAGCTCAATCAGCAAGACGAGCGACTCGTCGGCGTGATCGAGCGGATCGGACGCAACCTCGTCAACCCGCTCTGGATCGACCTCTCGCCCAAGCGGTTCAAGAAGCAGCGCACCTGGCGCCAGCTCACCGTGGCGCAGTCGCTCGAAAGGGTAGACCACGACACGGCGGTCGCTTTCCGCGCCCAGGCCGGCAAGGAGCAGTGGGTCGTCTACCGCTCGCTCGACCCGCCCGCCAACCGCACGTTCATTGGTCACAACCTCGCGAGCGAAGGCCTCATCGGAAAGTTCCTCGCTTCGGGCGAGATCGATGAGTACTTCGAGATCGACGGGGACGAAGACTAACTCCCAAGCCTCTGGGGGGAGGGCCAGAGCGGGGGCGCGCCGGGTACTCGCTTCCCGCTCCCACCCCCACTCTTCCTAAGTGAATGGCTCCCCCAAGGGGGGAGGGGACAATCGCGCACATGCCTCCGCTCGCCGACACCGTCCGACGCAATCTCGAGAGCGTTGAGTCCCGTATCGCCGGCGCCGCGACCAAGGCGGGGCGCGACCCTAGCGACATCACGCTCGTCGGCGTGGCCAAGTACGTCGACGCCGCGGCGACCGCCGCGCTCGTCGAGGCGGGCTGCTCCGTCATCGGCGAGAGCCGGCCGCAACAGCTCTGGTCCAAGGCCGAGGCGCCCGAGTTGGCCGGCAAGCCGATCGAGTGGCGATTGATCGGGCACCTGCAGCGCAACAAAATCGACCGCACGCTGCCGATCGCTCGCGAGATCCAAAGCGTCGACAGCGAGCGGCTGCTCCGCGCGATCGACGCCTCGGCCGCCAAGCAGGGGCTCACCGCCCGGGTGCTGCTCGAGGCCAACTGCTCAGGCGACGCCGAAAAGCATGGGTTTTCCAGCGAGGAGCTCAAGCGGCTGCTGCCGGAACTGCCGATGCTCAAGAGCGTCGAAGTCTGCGGGCTGATGACCATGGCCGCCCGCGAGGGGGGCCCCACGGTCGCCCGCCAAAACTTCGCCGCTCTCAGGGAACTGCGCGACACGCTGCGAGCCGAGGCGCCGCCTGGACTCACGCTCGACGAGCTGTCGATGGGCATGTCGGGCGACTTCGAAGAGGCGATCCTCGAGGGCGCCACGAGCGTCCGCGTCGGCTCGGCCCTCTGGTCTAGAATCGAATAGAACCACGAAGGAACGACGGAACGACGGAACGAAGAAAGCCGACCACGAATACGCGCAAGTACGCGCGAATTGAAGCGAATCGAGGAAAGAAAGATCCCCGCTTATTCGCGCGTATTCGTGGGCTGTCTCCCCGTCCTTTGTGCTCTTCACGCCTTCGTGGTTCAATAGCTTCTTACTCCCTTCTTAGTTCCGTCGTTCCTTCGTGGTTCAATTCCCTTGGTAGAGATCAAACGCAACCCGACCCGCCCGGTCCGCATCGGTTCGATCACCGCGGGCGACGGCGCCCCGATCGCCGTGCAGAGCATGACGGCGACCAAGACCCAGGACATCGACGCCACGGTTGCGCTCGTCCACCTCATGCAGGAGGCCGGGGCCGACGTGGTGCGGATCGCGGTCGACTCAAAGGCCGACGCCGCCGCGCTCGCCGAAGTGCGTAAGCAGACCTCAGCCAACTTGTCGGTCGACCTGCAAGAGAACTACCGACTCGCCGAGCTGGTGGCGCCGCACGTCGACAAGGTGCGATACAACCCGGGGCACCTTTACCATCACGAGCGTGACAAGCCGTGGCGAGAGAAGGTCGCCTACCTGGTGGGCGTGGCCCGGGACAACGACTGCGCACTAAGGGTGGGAGTGAATTGTGGCAGCGTCGACCCCGCGCAAAAAGAAAAGCACGACCCGTCAGACAGCGTCTCGCCGATGCTCGAATCGGCGCTCGAGCACTGTGCGTACTTGGACGAGTTGGGGTTCGCCCGCTTCGTCGTGTCGCTGAAGGACTCCGACCCGAAGCTCGTGGTGGAAGTGAACCAGCGATTCGCCGCGGCGCGGCCCGACGTGCCGCTGCACCTGGGCGTCACCGAGGCGGGCATGCCGCCCGACGGGGTGATCAAGACCCGCATCGCGTTCGAGCAGCTCATCGGCCGCGGCATCGGCGACACGGTGCGAGTGTCGCTCACCGTGCCGAACGACCGCAAGGGCGAGGAGATCGCCGCCGGCCGGTCGATCATCGCCGACGTGCAGGCGGGCCGCGTCCGCTCGGTCGTCGACTACGGCCTGCCGACGCTCAACCTGATCAGCTGCCCGAGTTGCAGCCGGGTGGAGAACGAGGCGTTCGTCGATCTGGCCGAGAAGGTCAAGGAAATGACTCACTACGCCAAGGACCACGCCGTGACGATCGCCGTGATGGGCTGCCGCGTGAACGGCCCCGGCGAAACCGACGACGCCGACCTCGGCCTGTGGTGCGGCCCGAACTACGTGAACCTCAAACGCGGCCCCGAGCCGCTGGGACAGTTCGGCTACGATGAGATCCTGCCACGCCTGAAGACGGAACTTGACGCGGTGATCGCGGCGAAGGCGTAGCTAAATATTCTGTCCCCCAGCCACGGCATCGTCTGATATACCTATGTCACCTAGCCTGCGGAGGTCACATGGCATTTAAGCGATGTTTCTTGCTCTTGATTATTGCAACGAGCTCAATCCGCGGCGACGCAGCTCGTGCCAACAACAATTTCTTTCTTCCTGGTGACGCCTATTTCCCTACTTCGCTCACTTCCGAAGGTCTCGAAGAACTCGAAACAGCAAAGGAAGGCCTTCATGTCTTCGAGTACTCGTCATTTGGTGAATACGAAGGGACGTTTTGTGGGTTTGCGGGCTACAAGAACGCGGTCATCCCTGTCGTAGACAAGGACTTCACCGCCAATCTTCGTAAAGCATACTCAAGCATGCGTCAGTTCTCGCCGAAGGAGTTCCGCGAAGAGCAAGCGGATGGCAAGACCAAGCTCATCGAAACAAACGGCGTTCGTGTGCTGTTTTACCCAACTGACTTTGAGTTCCCAGGCCGTGAGCTCGGCCTGCGGTACAACGAAGATTGGGTGGATCAAGTCGTCCGATTCGGGCACAAACCTCATCATGCCCGCCTCTGCTGTCTCGTGAGTAATCAAGACGCCGTGATGGAATCGTGGCGCGACGCCAAGCTGGTTTCAGCTCTGCCCGTGGTAGAGCCTGAGCCACATGACCTGGAAAACGGACGTGTTGTTTCTCCCGTGCAGGTGCAGGGGGAAGTCAAGGCAATCGTGCTCTCGGATGGCATTCCATTTACAGAATATTATGAAGCCAACGATCGCTATGAGTCCAACAAGGGGTTTGGCGCCATGGCTTGGATCGTCGATCGATGGGGCGTTGTAGAGTACGAGATCTACGACGAAGAAGGTTGGCGTCGCAACGCGGAAGCAGTCACTTCGGATTGATTGGTATTGAGAAGTGCTCGCCTTCTACAAGCAACTAACCACCGCCCAGTTCGAGGCCGCGCTCGCGACGCTCGGCCACTGCATCGACCGTTGCCCCGAAGCGGCGTGGGACGCCCCGGTTGCCGAGCTGAAGTTCTGCCAGGTCGTGCACCACACGCTGTTCTTCACGGACCTTTATTTAGATCAGGGCGATGAGGCGTTCCGTGCGCAGCCGTTCCACGCCGAGCACGCGAGCTACTTCCGCGACTACGAAGAGTTGGAGCCTCAGCGGCAGACGCACCTGTACGACCGGTCCACGACCGTGGCCTATCTCCAGCACTGCCGAGAGAAGGCGATTGCCCAGATCGAAGCCGAGACCGAGGCGTCGCTCGCCGCTGGAGCGGCCAACCCGTGGATCAAGTTCACCCGGGCCGAGCTGCACCTCTACAACCTGCGGCACGTGCAGCACCACGCGGCGCAGCTCAGCCTGCGGCTGCGGCTCGACCACGGCGTCGACATCCCGTGGGTCGCCTCGGGCTGGCATGATTGCGACTGACGGCCTAGCCGTCGATCTGACCGCTGTCGTATGGCAGCCGAACGACCATGCCGCCCTGCCCCGCGTCACCCTTGGCGCCTGTCGGGCTGCCGGGCTGCGGGGCGATTCCGAGTCGCCTATTCCAAAATGGGCCTTGCGCCGGGCGTTTCGCCCGTCGTATAGGCTTTTGTGGCATTCTCGGCGCGGCAGTTGCTTTTTCGTGTCCCCTGCCCGGGCCTGTGTACGTAGAGCAGCTTAGGCCCCGTTCTGCATTGCCCCACGCGCTAAACCAGCGTCTCAAACCCACGAAATCGTAAAAGCCTGCTGCTGGCCGTCAGCCAAGTTGGCCTAGTCCCCTACCGAGGTACTTTCCGTGCAAAAACCCCCATTCTTGTCCTCCATCAGCCGCCGGCGCGCGACAGGCCGGTATGTCGCCTTAGTGCTGGCTTGCTCCACAGCGGCCCCGTTCGCATTGGCGCAGTCTCCTACTCTCGCGCCAGCCCCCGCTGAACCCTTGCTCACTGATCAACAGCCCACGGCTGACGATTCGCCCTACCAGGTGCTTGATAGCGGCCCAATCCATGAGGCGTACGCCGAGCCGATCATGGGCGGCGGCGCCGCGGAGCTGGAACAGAGCCAAGTGATCCAGCAAGAACCGCCGCAACCGATCAACGAACTTCCTCCCGAGCAAATGCCGGAGGGGCAGAACGTGGAGTGGATCCCGGGCTACTGGATGTTTTCGCCTGAGCAGAACGACTTCGTTTGGGTAAGCGGCGTTTGGCGTGACACGCCGCCCGACCGCAACTGGGTCCCCGGCAGCTGGATCGCGGCCGACGGCGGCTACCTGTGGTCGCCCGGCTTCTGGACCGACACAGCGGTGGAGCGGGTGTCCTACCTGCCAGCGCCCCCCGACAGTGTGGAGCAAGGCCCCTCGTCGCCCGCGCCGAGCGACAACCATTTTTGGGTGCCCGGCTGCTGGATTTACCAAAACAACGATTACGCGTGGCGCGCCGGATTCTGGAACACCGGCTACAGCGATTGGGTTTGGACCCCGTCCTATTACGTCCATACGCCCCGCGGCCATGTGTACGTGAACGGCTACTGGGACTACCCGCTCGACCGCCGCGGATTGCTCTACGCACCGGTCTACTGGCCCAACCAAGCCTACCGCCGTGCGGGCTACAGTTACCGGCCACGGTCGGTCCTCAACACCACCGTGCTGATCACCAGCTTGTTCGTGAACCCCAACCGGGGCCATTACTACTACGGCGCCTTCGGGCCCGCGTATGGCAACGGCTTTTACCCTTGGCTCACTTACTACGGCCAGGACCGCCGCCGCTATGACCCGCTGTACTCGTACTACCGCACGCAGCGCAACACCGGTCGTTACTCGTTCTCGCAGCTCGAGCGTGAGTACCGTCGCTACGGGGCCCGCGGGAACCGCGGCGGGCCGATCGATCGGTCGACGAGAAACCTTGTGCTTACCGGTTACCGCGAGTTGAACGACGAGCTCGGCGACAACCGCCGCCGGATGCGTGATTTGGACCAGGACGACCGCGAGCGGTACCGCCGCAACGCCGACCGCTGGGAAGAGATCCGCCGCCAACGGGGCGATTCGGAGGCCCGTGGCGACTCTCGCCGTCGCGATGGTGACTCGCGAGGACGCGACGGCGCCCGAGGGCGGGACGACGACAATCGAGGCCGTCAGGGCGACGCCCGCCGGGGTGACGGGCGCCGGGGTGATGAGCGTCAGGGTGACGCACGCCGCTCGGGTGACCGCGACGGTGATCGCAACCGCAATCGCGGCTCGGAGGCTCGTGACGACCGAGGTCGCGACGGGCAAGGTCGCGAGGGTCGTGATCGACAAGGCCGCAGCGACCAAGACCGCGACCGTCAACCGCGACGCGATGGCGTCGACCGTCGCAGCGGAGAGAACCCGTTTGGTCGACAAAACGGCGCCCGCCAGGATGGTCAGCGCAACCGTGGCGCCGGCCAGCAAGGCGAGGCCTCAAACCGTGCTCAGCGTCGTGAGAGCTTCCGTTTCCCGGTGGGCGAGGCACCCACCGCCGAGAACGCGGCGCGGAACCGCGGTCGCAGCCGGGGCACGCAAAGCGGCGAGCAAGCCACGCCACAACAACAGCTGCGCCGCAGTTTCGAGCGTTCGTCCGAGGGACGTTCGCAAAGTTTTCAGCGGCGATCTCAAGGCATCCAGCGGGGGCCTCAAGGCGACGCTCGCTCGCGTGATCGGGGAGCCTCGCAGCAGCTGAATCGCCGCAACCCGCGAGGAAATCGTGGCCCATCGGCCACCCCGACCCCTAGCCCCAACCGCTCACGAGCGAACCCGTCTCGCAGCCGGTCGACGCAGGGATCGGCCCAGCCGAATCCCTCGCGGGGTCGTTCGGGGTCGCGTGGCCTGTCGCCGGGGGGACGCCCAACCCGCGGCCCCTCGGCCAGCCCGTCGAGATCGAACGGCGATTCGAGCGGACGGAGTCGCGGCAGCGGCCGCTCGCGTCGTTCACGCGACTGAGCGCGTGTGAGCGGCAGACGGTGAGACCTTCAACGCGTCCTGCGTGGAGCCCTCACAAGCCGATCCATCACGACGTTAGCTAAAGCAAATGGCCCCCGGTCATCGACCGGGGGCCTTTTTGCAAAGTGAACAAGATTCCTGCGAGTCGGCGAGCACCTCACTTCTTCCGCGAATCCTTGTTCTTGCTATCTCTTCGCAACGCCTTGGCGGCCGCCTTGACCCGCTTCCACACCCCGCGGGCGCAGTCTCGGTCGATCCGCGCGAGGCGTTCCGCCCGCAGGTCGAGCGTCCGTTGCCTGCCGTGCGCATCGGCCAGGTAAACAAACGGCACGCAAACGCCTTCGACCTTCAGCGGAGGCTGGGCTCGGAAGGGGCGCATCCGCAGCCGCACCACCTCGTCGGCGGCGCCGAGTCGGGCGTCGCAGCCCCAAAGGTACGAAGGGCATTCGTAAACCGTGTCGAGCACCGACACGTAGTCGCCCACTCGCACCTCTTCGGGGGCGAGCGGCTTGGCTGCGAGTGTGACTTCGTCGCGTTGCGTGGCGGGGGCTTTCACGGCGTGCGGGGGGGAGTATGGGGTGCGAAGCGAGCGTGACGGAAAGGACTCCTCCGCCAGTCCCAAGGTTCGCATTCCCGCTGCGAAGCTAGTGCGTCAAACGCACACCGGCTCGCTGAACGCCGCCTCGCGGATCTGATCAACGCCGTCGCCGGCGCCCGCGAAGATCACCACATCGCCCTCGTCGAACACTTCGCAGCCGCGGGGGCGGAGGACGAACTGACCCGTCTTACGCTCGATCGCCACGAACACGACCCCGTCGGCCTCGGCGCCGAATTCGTGAATCGACTGGCCGATAATCGGGGCGCCGGGGGCGACCTCAACTTCGCCGAGCTCGAAGCGACGGGCGTCTTCTTCGCCGTTGTTGAGGAAACGCGTGAGCCGTGGATTAAGGAGTGCGGCGGCGACCGATTTGCCGGCCATCTGGTGCGGGGAGACGACCATGGCGGCGCCCGCACGCTCGAGCTTGCGGCTCGCGTCGACCGACTCGGCCCGGCTGATCACCCGGCACCGTGGGTTGAGATCGCGGGCCGTCACGGTGATGAACATGTTCTCGGCGTCGGAATCGACCGCGCACACCACGCCGCGGGCCCGCTCGATGCCGGCCCGCAACAAGATTTCGTCCTCACTCGCCACGCCGTGGATCACGAGCAGGCCGTCGGACTGGGCGTGCTCGTAGCCGTGGTCGTCGCGTTCGATCACCACGCACTCGAGGCCGCTGTGGCGGGTCTCTTCGATGATCATCTGTCCCATGCGGCCGTAGCCGCAGACGATGATGTGCCCCTCGAGGCCCGCGATGTGCTTCTTCATCTTGCGTCTGGTGGATGCTTCTTGGTCCGAGGCGATCGTCACCAACGTGGTGAGCGAGTAAGTGAACGTGCCGATGCCGCACAGCAGCAGCAGCGCGGCGAACTGCTGCCCCCCCTCCGACAGGCCGTAGTCGCCGTAGCCGACCGTGGTGATCGTGACGAGCGTGAAGTAGAACGACTCCCAGAAGGTCCACCGCTCTTCGATGAGGTGGAACCCGAGAGTGCCGATCAGCAACACGGCGACCAAGGTCCCCACGCAGCGGCCCACGGCGAGCCGTTGCTCGGCGTCGCGCCAGTCGTTGACCTTGTGTCTCGCCATGAGGGCGCCGGGGGGAGGGGGCGGGCTCTTGTTGGCGAAGTGTAGGTCGCGGCTCGCCCCCGTGGCGAAGGCCTGGCGCAGGCGTTGTCGCCGCCCCGCGTGACCGTCACAACCCGCACGCCCGCAACGCAGCGCCGTCGCACGGCCCCAAATCGATCGACGAGCCGGCGTCAGCCCGCCGTGTCGAGATACGGGTCCTGGCTCATCTGGCGCTGCATCTTCTGACGCTCTTTGTCTTGGTAGAGCAGCACCTTGCGTTCGCGGAAGTGGCGGCGCTCGACTTTCTGCTGAGCGCGGGTGAACAGGCTCTCGGGCGCAGCCCCCGGACCAACGGCCTTCTCGCCGCGGGACTTCAGCCGTTTGCTGCGTTTCTCGCCGAAGCCCTGCAGCAAGATGTCGTCGTCCAGCGCGAGGAACTGGCGGTACGACCCGGGGTCGCCCTGCCGGCCGCAGCGGCCGATCAGCTGGCGGTCGATGCGGCGCGACTCGTGCAGCTCGGTGCAAATCACGTGCAGCCCGCCGAGGTCGTGGACCCCGTCGCCCAGCTTGATGTCGGTTCCCCGGCCCGCCATGTTCGTGGCCACGGTGACCCGGCCCCTCTGGCCCGCCTCGGCCACGATCTCCGCCTCACGCTCCACGTGGCGGGCGTTGAGCACCGTGGTCTCGATGCCGCCGGCCTCGAGCAACCGGGCGAGCGACTCGCTCTTGTCGATCGAGCGGGTGCCGACCAGCACCGGTCGGCCGGTGGCGTGGACCTCGCGGATCTCCTCGACGATCGCGTCCCATTTCTGATCGGACGACCCGAACACCTGGGTGGGCAACTGTTTGCGGATCGGCGGGCGGTTCGTGGGGATCGGGACGACGAGCGTCTCGTAGATTTTCCGTAGCTCGGCGCCGCTCGTGACCCCGGTGCCGGTCATGCCCGATAGTCGGCGGTAGCGGAGGAACAGGTCTTGGATCGTGATCCGTGCGGCCTGGTTGGTTTCGAAGGTGATCTCGACCCCTTCGCGGGCCTCGATCGCTTGGTGCAACCCGGCGCGCCACTTGCGCCCCTCGGCGAGCCGGCCGGTGAACTCGTCGACGATCACGATCTCGCCTTCGCGGACCACGTAGTGCCGGTCGAGGATCATCTCCTGCTCGACCTTGGTCGCCCGCTCGATGTACTCGTATATCTCCGAGAGCGGCAGGCGGTTCATCGCAGCGGGTTTAGGCATCTCGCGCACCAAGCGACGCCCCTCGACCGTCAGATCGGCCCGGCGGTCTTTGTGGTCGTATTCGAAGTGAACGTCCTCTTCGAACTTGGGCTGCACTTCGGCGGCCCATTGGTACGCCTCGCTAGCGATCACCTCGTCCTCACCCGGGGCGGCGCTGATGATCAGCGGCGTGCGGGCCTCGTCGATGAGGATGCTGTCGGCCTCGTCCACGAGCATGTAATGCAGGTCTCCCTGCACCGGCTTGTCGCCGCTCGCCCCGCCGCCCGAAAGCATCTCGCCAAACAGGTCGCGGGCGCCCTCGGAGATCTGCCGCTTGAGCAGCCGGTCCCGCAGGAAGTCGAAGCCCATCTCGTTCGCCGTGCCGTAAGTCACGTCGCAAGCGTATGCCTCGCGACGCTTGGGCTGCGGCATCTGCGACTGGATGACACCGACGGTCATGCCGAGCGCCTCGTACAGCGGCCGGATGATGTCGGCGTCGCGCTTGGCGAGGTAGTCGTTGACCGTCGAGAGGTGGGCGCCCTTGCCGTCGAGCGCGGCGAGGTACATCGGCAACGAGGCGGTGAGCGTTTTGCCCTCGCCGGTTTGCATCTCGATGATCGAGCCGTGATGGGCCGCCGCGCCGCCCAGCAACTGCACGTCGAAGTGCCGCATGCCGAGTTTCCGACGCCCCGCCTCACGCACCAACGCAAAGGCCTCGACCAGCAGCTTGTCGAGCGGCTCGCCGCTGCGGGCGCGGTAGCGGAGCGAGAGACTTTCTTTGCGCAAGTCGTAGTCCGAGAGCGCTTTGAGCGTCTCTTCGCAGGCGTCGATCGGCGCCAGGTAGCTCGCGCAACGCGCGAGCCGCCGGCCAACGGCGCCGCCGGTGACCGCCTTGAGGTGTCGGTTCGCGCCTTGGGGGATCGTCGCCACGGCGGTGGGGGGGTCGCTGCGAGTGAGAGAGGCGAAGGGAGTCGGTCGTTGCCGCCGCCGCTAGGGCGGGTCTGGCTATTGTACGCCTTTGAGCGGCCACGCGTCTCGGCGCCGGGAGTAAACCCCTAAGAGAATCGGCCTTTGAACGACGGCTCTTAAGCCTGGGGCCGCCCGCACGATCAGTTCCATTCGGACATCGGGAGCAACCCGTCGCCGCCGCCCTGGTTGGCCTGGGAAGTGCCGCGGGGCTGAAAGCCGTCTGCGGCGGCGCCCTGCTGGGCCGGTTGCTGGGCGGCAGGCTGGTACGTGCCGCCATTGGTGGGCAACTCGGTGATGCGCGCCGTCTGGGGCGCCGCTCCGAGCGCCGCGGCGTCAACCGCGGCGTAACCGTAGCCCGAGCCAGGCAACCGCACGCGGGGCGAAGTCGCCGTAGCGCTCGATTCGGCCGACGCCTGACGGATCGGGGCCGAGTTGGCGATCCACCCGCCGGCAACCGGCTGCGGCGCCGGAGTGGTGGCGACCGCTTGCTGCACGGGTTGTTGCACAGGTTGTTGTGCTGGCGACTGGAAGGGGGGGTGGCTTGCGCGGGCCGCCTGCAAGTTGGCAGGAGCCTGGAAAGCGGGTTGCGACGCGGGCGCCGCTTGATTTGAGTTCGGCTGATTTGCATAGGTCGCCGGAACGGCCGACACGGCGGGGGTGGTCGGCGGCAAAACGATCCGCGACGGGTCGTGCACCAACGTGCCGCCGTATTGCTGCGCCTCTTGCGGAGTCAGCTGACCGCCCTGATACGGCCCCGGCGTGACCGGAGCGCCGTAAGCGGGAGGCGAACCATAGATCGACGGCGTCGCGGGCGCTTGCGGGGTGATCGACGAGGGGTAGCTCGGCGCGGCGGCGCCGGGCAGCGGTGCTCCGGCCGCCGGCGCGGGGGCAAAATTCGTGGCGCCCCCCGGGGCGAGCGGCGCCGTGGCGGCCCCATCCGAATAATAGGGCTGCGCCGTGCCGGGCGGGACGGTGTGCAACGCTGGCGGTGGAACGCGATGCGCCGTGTCGAACGGGTTGGGGATCGTCGTGCTCTGCCCCTGGCAACCGGCCGACACGAGCAACGCGAACGCGATCGCCGCGGCGGAGAGATCTCCTAGTTTCGCTTCGGTCCGCATCGTAGGGCCGCCCTTGATCAAAAAGTTCCTGTATCGATTTCGTCGCTTACACGCCAGCGGCGTGGCGGGAGGCTAGAAAGCACCCAAGCTTGCGTCCAGAGCGATCCGCTCCCGCTGACGCCTTCAAGCCGCCCGGCGTAGCCCCTGAGCCTGTGCCCCGGCAAGGCGAACGTCGCCCCCCAGCGGCGTCGACTCCCGCGCTCGCCGCGAGTGCTCGGCGAGGGCTTCCGCCAGGAGATCTAGCGAGAACGGCTTGCCAAACACCTCGGCGACGCCGATCGCGTGGGCGTGGGCCACGGTCTCGGCCCGCGGGAAGTCGATCATCGCCAGCACCGGAGCGACCGCGCCCCGCATCCGGCTGCAAAGCCGGCTGAGGCGCAGCGCCTCGACGCCGCCGAGTTGCCTGCCAACCCAAATCGCCGCCGCGGGCTTCTCGGCCAAGAGCCTGGGGCCGCTGTGCTCGGCGCCGCGGGGCGCCCAGACCGCCCGGAAGTTGCTATCGCTCAGAGCGTCGGAGATGGCGCTGGCGGTTTCGTAATCGGCCGTGACAACCAACACCGTCCCGCCACCAAGAGCCACGCCCTCCGGCTCTTCGTCTGCCTCATCGTTGACCGGGGTCAACCAACTCCGCCACCAACGAGGAAAAGCGTGCCAGAAGACTCGCTCGTATCCTTCGTGCGTGCCGCCGGTGCGTTCTTCGCCCTCGTGCCAGACGCCCAACATGTGAATGAATCTGGCGTCTGGATGCGCCGCCAACAGCCGCCTCGCCGTGGCTTCCATGACTGAGCCTGGTCGCGACTGGCAAAGCACAACCAACCCGGGACTCTCGCCGGTAGACTCGCTCTCGGCAAACGCCGTAACGCTGGGCTCCCGACCGATCACCTCCACCGCCGCGTGCATCTCGGCGCCCGAGGCGTCGCCGCACACCAGCACCTTGCGGGGGGCGGCTACCGACGACGTCTGCAAAGCGGTCTTGCGGTGCAGCTTGGGTAGCTGCGATTCAGAACGGGGCATGGCGAAACGCCCTGAGGGGTGCGGGGATCCAGCCGAGCAGAGCAAGCCTCCGGCGGCCGGAAGCACCTTAGGGACTAATAAGCATCGCGACGAGGCCAATCGCTCCTGAGCAAGCCGCTACCAGCCCCTCCGAAAACATGCCTTGACGCCTCGCGGCGTTTTCAAGAACATCCCGCCGCTCGAGAGAGGAAAGCCGCAAGACGCAGCCTGCTCTCGTACCGGTCGGTAACGACCGCCGAGCGAAGCCCAAACCACATCAAACAATCACCACTGACAAGGAGGTCGGTCGGCGTGCCCTACGAGTCTCAACCGACGTCCGACCGTTCGCCCCGGCGCCACTGCCAGCCGACGCCCACCGTCGCCGTGGCCGGAGCGCACGGCAAGACCTCCGTGGCGACACTGCTCTCGGCGGTCTTCGCCCACGGCAACCAGCTGTTCGGCCTGAAAACCACTCGCTGCGAACGCGACGGCGCCGAGTCGCGACCGGTCGCCGGCGCCATTGGCCCCGGGGCTATCGATCGCTGGCGGAAGCGTTGCGACGAGAACGATTGCGACATCGCGGTGGCCGAGGCCCCGGCCGGCGACATCGCCGACGGCGAGTTCTCACGCATCGGCTTGGTGGGCGCCTGCCTCACCGGCTTGCGTTGCGAGCGGACCCGCCGCTTCCCGTCGGTGGCGATGCACCGGCACGCGATCGAGGCGATCACTGCAGAGACGCACCGCGAAGGTTTTGTCATCACCAACGCCGACGACCCGGCTTGTGTGCGACTGGCGTCTACCGCCGACCGCCCGGTGCTGACATTCGGCCTCGACAAGCCGGCCGACTTCAACGCCACCGCGGTCGAGAACCACTCGGGCGGACAGGTGTTCGTCGCTACCCACCGGGGCGAATCGGCTGCGATCAGCTCGGCGATCCCGGGCGAGGCGCACCGTCGCAACTGCCTGGCGGCTGTCGCCACGGCCGTGGCGTGCGGCGTCGACTTCCTTGATGCGGTCCGTGGCGCCGAGTCGGTGCGCCGGCTGCCGGGCGTCATGCAGAGCCTCACCGCGGGGCAGAACTTTCCGATCTACTTCGACTCGGCGCGATCGGCCGAGCCGCTGCGTCTCGCCCTGCGGGCGATGCGTCCGATGGCAAACAAACGGGTGCTGTCGGTCGTCACGCTGGACGACTCGCCCGCGTGCGTTGAAACGCTCAGCGTCGCCCGCTCGATGAGCGACCGACTGTTTGTGATCGCCCAAAGCGAGTCGCTGCTCACCGCCTCGGTGCTCGAGCAGTTGGGCGAAGGCGCCACGCTGGTCGAAGACCGCCTCACCGCCATCGCCTTGGCCGTAGGCCTCGCCGACGAGGGCGACGCCGTGCTGGTGGCCGGCGCGGCGCCGGGCGACGAAGAGGTCGAGCGGGCGGTCGCCGCCGACTTTGTCGAGCGTAGGCTGCAGCAATCAGACGACCAGAACCTAGCGATCTAGAGCAAAACGTTCGCATCCACAAAGCATACCTGGAGACCATTTGAAGCTTCGTTGTTGGCCGACACGAGATTGCGGGATTTCGTCCGGCCGCCCTCCCCTGGGTAGGAGCACAGAGGCCCCCGCGCGGTTACTGGGTCAATCGCGCGTGTGGGCCGCTTCACAACGGAGCTTACGTCTGAGCGTCGGGGCGGCGGCTTACGCCGCCCCGGCGTCTCAGCGGATACAACGAGGCAAATCCCCGATGCCCAAGCCCCAATAACCAATCACGCGCAAGCGTAAAACATTGGTCACTGGGGCTTGGGCATTGGGATTTATAAACGATGGTTTGCTCCCGCAAAGCCCTTGGCGTTTCGATGACAACCACTCCCCACATTGTCTTTGCCGGCGGGGGCGCCCTCGGCAACCTCTACCCCGGACTCGCGATCGCCGAGATCCTCGCCCAGCAGTTGCCCGACGTGCGGATCACGTTCCTCGGCGACGGGCGCCCGATCGAACGCGACACGGTCACCGGCTGGGGCTGGCGCTACATGGCGGCGCCCGGCATGCGGACCCCGCTCGGCCCCCTGCGCGCCACGGCCGACATGACCATTGGAAAGTGGGTCGCCCGCTGGATGCTGAGCGAGCACCAGGTGAGCCTGGTGGTAGGACTCGGGGGCCCCGCCACACGCCCCGCCCTGGCGGCCGCTCAAAGCCGTGGCCTGCCGAACATCTTGCTCGAAACCAACGCCGAGCCGCCCGCCGCGCATTGCCGCCTGGCGAAGCGCGCCAATCTCACCTGCGTCGCGTTCGAAGAGGCCCGCTCGCGGCTGCCGATCGACGCGGCCCTGGCGATCACCGGCGCCCCCGGTCGGGGCGGCTTTGAGCGGATCTACTCGCGACGCGCCGCCCCGCGTCTGGCGCAGACCGGATTCTCCCGGCCGCGAGAGAAGCGGCTCGTGGTGATCGGCGGGGTGGGCGGGGCGACCTCGCTCAACGACCACACGCCGAGCGCCCTGGCCTGCCTGGGCAAAGAGCTCGACGGCTGGCGGGTGATCCATCAGTCGGGCGCCGGCCGGTTGCGTGAGACCGAAAACCGCTACCAGCGGGCCGGCGTCGACGCGCTCGTGGTGACCTATCTCGACGAGATGGCCGCCGTTTGCGAGGAAGCCGATCTGGTCGTGTGCCGCGCGGGCGGAGCGACTCTCGCCGAGCTCGCGCTGGCCGGACTGCCGGCCGTGCTGGTGCCCGATGGGCGCCCGAGCGGCGGCTCGCAACTGCGCAACGCCCAGATATACCAGCGCGAGGGCGCCTGTCGCGTGATCGACGAGGCGGCGCTGAAGAACCCGCAAACGGCCGACCGCAGCGCCCGCGACCTGTCGGTCGCCTTGGCCCGCGAATTGAGGCCCCTGTTGGTCGACGACGCCCAACGCTCCAGCCTAGCGGGCGGCATGCTGGCGATGGCCCGGCCGGGCGCCGCCGCCCAGATCGCCGCGGCCTGCGGCGAGTTGATCGAAACCGCCGCCCCCACCCGCGGGCTCGCTGTGGCGGCGCCACGCCCACAGGCCGCCTGAGCGACCGTGTGCCCTCCGCAAGTCGCGGCTAGTGCGGGTGAGCACGGTTGAAAATACCGCTCCACGCGGTATACCTAGCCTTCCGCCCATTCTCCGCGAACAATGGAACTCCCAAGCAGCGGGGGGCGGCTGGCGCCGAGATCGGGTACTCCCGCGACGCGCCGCTTCGATCCCCTGCCCTGACGACGACCCACCCGAACGACGAATAGAGCGCACCCTCGATGGCAAAAGCCAAGGCCCAAGAAGCTGAAGAAGCCCAACGGATCCTACTCGTCGACGACGACGCGGAGATCATCGAGTCGCTGCGTCTGGCGCTCGAAGCGAACGACTACGAGGTGCTGGTCGCCCGCGACGGCAATCAGGGCCTCGCGCTCATCGAGCGTGAGTCGCCCGACCTCGTGATCCTCGACATGATGATGCCCAAACGCAGCGGGTTCCTCGTCTTGGAGAAGCTCCGCCGCACGCAGCCCGACCCGCCACGGGTGATCATGATCACCGCCAACGAGGGCAACCGCCACAAGGCGTACGCCGAAACGCTGGGCGTCGACGACTACCTGCGCAAGCCGTTCCCGATGGACCAGCTCATCATGAGCGTCAAGCGGCTGCTGGATTGAGCGGCCGACCGTTGGGCTGAGCAGCGCAAATCTCAGTACGTTTCGATCACATCGAAACCCGAGATATGCATTAAGGGAAGCCCCCTGTTTTTCCCGTACGAACTGCTCGCGTACGCCGACGAAGACCAAATCAATCCGCCGTCAGACATCTCCAGAGCGACCGCGTCGATCTCGTTCCAGCCGGGTACTAGGACCGAGTCGAGGTGCAGCTTCACACTCTGAACCGACTCATGCGTGGTGACTGGCAGACGAGCGATCCCGCCGGGATCGCTTGCCGGGACCGGATCGACGCCTTCCCAGAGCAGTCGCTCTTTAGCCACCGAAGCTTTGCTGGCTGGGTATTCTACGCGTGTGGCCTTAATAAGGGCGCCTGGGCAATGAGTCTCGTGCACGACGATGGCGACAGGGACCACGGCCCGGGGGAACTCGAGCACCAGCCATTCGGCCTGGCCATCCCGGGTATTTGACGCCCACGCGGTGCGTTTATCACCGAACCCAAGAGTGTTCGGTGGCCCGACTACTTGCCAAACACTCCAGCCCGATCGTTCGCCCTGAGCTGAGGCGATCTGGTGCTTCAGTCGCCAATGGTCGCTCGCCCAGCCAACCCCCAGAGCAATCACCAGCACGAGCCAGAAGAGAGTCGACAACCGCACGCTCAGCCGGCGCCGGCGGCGTTTGGGAAGATCGAGCGAGAGACTCAGCCGAGCGCCATCCATCGCACACTCCTTGCTCATCACACCGTCAGTCGAGTGCGATCTTCCGCGCCAGCGGCTCGAGCACCGCCTCGATCACGCACTCATCGAGCAGCTCGAAGCAGAGCCGCGACAGGTCGGTCAGGGCGTCGGCGTAGGTCACGCCGGCGTCGAGGCTGCCGTAGCGTCGCGCGGTGAGGTACACGCTCACCTGGTCCTCGGGGAACTCGCCCGTGCGCAGGTGGTAGGGGGTGGTGCGTGTCTCCACGCCAAGGCGGCACTGCACGCGGCTCTCCTCGTCCACGGCGATCGTGACGGTCGGCTCGTGGTGAACGAGCGTCGCCCCCGGCACGGAAGCAAACCTCTCCATCGCGGGGCTCACGCCGAACGCCTCGGCCACTAGCTGGTTGTGGTTGCCGCGGTAGTTGAAGTCGAACCCCACGAGCACGTCGAGCGCTTCGCAGTCGAGCGGGCTGATCGACAGTTCATAGGGAGCGAGCTCCAAAGCCAGGTGGTGCTGCTCTAGGGCGCCGGCGATCGTCTCCGGGTTCACCTGCCCCGAAGAGACCCGCCGCGGCTCGACCGAGCACCAGCGGTAGCTTCCGGGGTCCTTGTCGCCCTCGAGAACGTACTCGTTCTTGTCGCGGGCGTAGAAGTTCCGCATGTCGGGGTAACGCTTCTGCATCAGCTCAGCGAAGTGCAGAATCGTCTCCCGGCTTCCCGGCAGGTCCATCTCGGTGTTGAGCGTGACGTTGACGTAGTAGTCATCCGAGAGAGACGCGTATCGATTCATCCGTCGTGGGTCCTGGGCGGCGTGCGCGGCAAGGCTGCTCTGGGGGCAGTCTACTGAAAGTATAGGCCTGCTGGGGAAGGTGTCAAAGCGACCCAGAGCGTCCCGCGAGCCCCCCACCGGGGCGCCGCCACGACTCGCGGCTAGCCCAGTCACCGTGGTGGACAGCCGCTGCGTGTTCACGAAGCCCCCTACGAAAAAAAGCCGGCGCCCCCCTGAGGGAGCGCCGGCCCAAACGCCTCGCGTGTGATCAACCAGCCGATCAGTTATTGTTGAGATGGTTGTTCTGCTGGTGATTCATCCGCTCGGGGCGAGTGTTCTGGGCGTTCGTCTTCCAGTTCTTTGTAGCCTTGGTGGGCCAGTTGTCCTGGTCGAAGCCTTGGTTGTTCTCGAAGGTCTCCTCGGTGGCGTCGAGCGTGCAGACCTTCTCGCCGTCCATCATCTTGTGGCTGAACGCGTTGTGCGGCACGGCGAACAGTTTGTCGCCCATGCCAAGGAAGCCGCCCGTCGAGATCGCCACATAAGCCACCTTGCCGTCCTTCTCGCTAAGCACGACGTCGTAGACCGTAGCGACCTGGTCCTCTTGGTTGTTGTAGACCGCCTTGTTCATCAGCTCGCTGGCGCGAACCAAGCCTTGCGGAAGCATCCTGTCGCTGTCGTAGTTCGAGCTGTCCGGCTTGTCGGCGCGGTGGGTCTGGGCGTGCGGCGTGGTGCGGTCGCGTTGGGTGATGGTTTGCTGGGCCATCGCCATGGGACTAAAGCCGAGGGCAAAGACGATCGCCATGAGTGTCGTGTTACGCATCGTGTGAACTCCAGTAAAGTAAAGGGAGAATGGTTCGGCACGACCGCTCCCAAATCGCGACGCCAAATCTCGTGAAGGAGCTGGCTTGCCGTGTGGGGGTCGTTGTCAACGCTTGCCACTGATTGCGAACCTCGTGCCAATGGCGACAACATCTTCGAAAGCGGCGTTTCGCTGCGTGTCGGCCGTAGGCGTGACCGCGAGGCGGCCACGCATCTGCTGCGGAGTCGATCGCAGTGAGCGACGACAGGTCACGCCACGCGAGTGCGGTGCGCTCTATCGCTTCTAAGATGATGCTCGTGAGAAGCGACCGTGCGATCGTGAGCCTACCGACGGCTCACTGATGGGCAGCTGGCTAGTGGTCGCTAGAGCGGTTTGCTCATTGGTGCAGACGCTCGGCTCGCGATCGGCGTCATGGCTTCGTCAGCCTGCATCGACAATGCACCGCATTGCCTGCTTCGGCTTCCTCGCCACGCCGCCAATCGCTTCCCCGCTCGTCCACACCAATTCGAAAACCGCTCTAGTCGCCTTGATCAGACCCGTTCTAAAAGCATTGACTTCAGGGCGACGAGTGGCTGGTCGCCATGACCGCAAGATGATCGCATCGAGCCCACTTTCGAACGAACAAGCCCAGCCGGCTAAAAGCGGCCAATACCGTAAGCCCATGTGCAGCAACAAGATATGGGCGCCGCCTCGCTTATCTCAGCTGCTCTGGCACACCGCGTGCAATCACCTACCAGCAGAGCCAAACGATCACGTTGGTCGCTGAGTCGCTCGAAACTTCCACGCATTTCACTAGGAGATTGTCATGTTGAGTTGGGCCCTTACGTTTCTTGTCATTGCGTTGATTGCTGCTGTACTTGGCTTCGGCGGCGTCGCCGGCGCGGCTACGGGCATCGCGCAGATCCTGTTCTACGCCTTCCTCGTGCTGTTCCTCGTGAGCCTCATTGTCCCCCACTTCCGTAAGTCGGTATAGACAAGACACTACCCGACCGAGCCCCCAGCTGATTTAGAAAGGAGCACCCCATGCGTGCTTTACTGATTGTTGCACTACTGGCCGTTGTGCTGGCCTTGATCGGCTGGGTGACGTTCTACGTGGGTCCTGATCGAACGGGCGTTGACGTCGATACGCAACGTATCGAACAGGACATCTCTGGACTGAAAGACTCGGCCGAGCAACTCGGTGACCGGTTCACTGAGAACAACGAGGTCGAACCCGACGTGGAAGCGGGCGTTGAGCCCTGATCCCTCGCCCTGGTGATACCAGGGCCCCTTGATGGGATCAGGGCCATGTCCCACTACGTTCGATAAGCCCCGCTGCTAGCCGCTGGCGAGCCGGGGCTTTTTTTCTTGGAGTTCAAAGTTTCACGAGGAGTTCATGGCAATGAAACAGCTCGATATCGCCGCGTCTGGCGTCTGCCGCGATCCTGGTGAGAGCGTGGCGCACCACCTCGTCGCCTCGCTGAGTCGCTCGGCGCGCGTTAGGCAGTCGTCGCTGCATATGGCGAATGACTCCCGGCTGTTCGGCCCGCCCCAAGCACAGCTGCTCATCGTGTCCGAAGGCGCCGGCGACGAGCCGACGCGGATGGCGGCGGCCACCGCCGTCGACGCCGTCGGCAGGGCATTGCTCCGCGACGACGAGTGGCTCCTGAGCCTTAGATCGGAAAATCACGAAGAGGTCGCCGTCCAATTGGCCGACGCCGTGAAACAAGCGGCCCACGGATTGCCCGGGACACAGTCGGACGACGACAACACCGCGTTAAATCCCCACGTGTCGCTCACCGCGGCGTTGCTCGCTTGGCCTTGGGTTGTGGTCGCCCATGTGGGAGATTCGGCAGCCGTTGTGCTCAGGCACGGTTCGCCCCTGCAGCTTACCGCTAGCCACACCGCCGCCGCGGAGTTGGTCGCCTCGGGCAGGGTGGCCGAGGCCCCCGACGCCGATTCGCCATTGGGCCGCTGGGTCGCCAACCGGCTCGACGACCCCGATCAAATGGCCATTGAAACGGTGGTCGACGAATTGCAGGAGGGTGACCTGTTTTGCCTCGGGGTCAGCGGCGTGCTGGCCACGCTGCACGACGAGTCGTTCGTCCGCGAGGCGTGCAAAGCACCGCACCACGCCCGCCGGATCGCCGATGACACAATCGATCACGCGAAGCAAACCGACGACCGCCCCAGCCTGGCGGTGGTGGTCGCCAAACTCGGCGACCACGACGACGAAAGCCTTTACGCTGAGGCCGACGCTCTCGAAAAAGACCAAGAACAAACCAACTCCGCCACGCCTTCCGCCCCTCCGGCTTTAGAGCCGGCTCTGGCGGAAGAAGAAACACGACTCACGCCCGAAACACCCACCAAAGCCCTCGATCACCAGCGCTAGGGAAAGCCCGATGTCCGCCGCCGCTCAAACCACCAAGCTATCCGACCTGTTCGATTCGCTCGTCGACAACACGTCGGGAGAGAAAGTCTCCATCGGCGACCTGATGGACGCGCTCGACACACGCACCTTCGGGCCGTTGCTCCTGCTGCCGGGAATTATCGCCGCCTCGCCGATCGGCGCCGTCCCCGGCATGTCGATCGTCACCGGCTCGATGATCATCTTGATCGCCGGGCAGATTCTGATCGGCCGCAAGAAGCCTTGGTTGCCCAATCGGCTACTCGAATTCGAGTTCAGCCGCGACCGCCTCACGGCGACCAAAAAGAAACTGGGCCCCTGGATGGAATGGGCCGAGCGGCCGATCCAGGCGCGTTACCCCGTGTTGGTCGATCCCCCGGCCGCCCAGATCGTCGCCGTTGCTTGCATCTTGCTCGCTCTGACCTTTTACCCGCTGGCGCTCTTCCCGTTCGGCGTCTTCCTGCCCGCCACAGCGGTTTGCTTCTACGCGTTAGGGCTGTCGTCTCGCGACGGGCTGCTAACGCTGTTCGCCGCGGTGCTCACGACCGCGAGCCTCTGGGCGCTGTACGCCTTCTGGCCCTTCTGAGCGGCGACCACCCCACCCCCCATAGGAACACCGCCATGCGTAGCGAAGCACGAAATTGGTTTAGCGAATTCGAGAACCAGCGCACCCGGTCGCTCGGATCGATGATCGACCGAGTCGACGTGGAGCGGCTCGCCTCGCAGCTCGACGACGCCTTCCGAGTGCCCGGCACGAACATTCGGTTCGGCTGGGACAGCATCATTGGCCTGGTGCCCGGCGTGGGCGACGCGGCCACCACGTTGCTGGCCATCGCCCCGGTGTTGGCGGCCTACCGCGAGGGCGTTGGCCGCTGGACGCTCGCCCGCATGATTGGGAACGTGGCGCTCGACGCCACGCTCGGCGCCGTTCCGATTCTGGGCGACGCGTTCGACCTCTTCTTCAAAGCGAACCGCCGCAACCTGCGACACCTCAAACGCCACCGTGAGAAAACCGGCCGGTTAGGGCCGAACGGCTGGGTGAGTACGGAGCAGCAACCGGGGGAATGATACGCTTCGCGAAGCTGCTAAAACGCGACGCCCTCAGTGCAAGTGCGACAAATTCGATTCGTTCACTTGCTCGTTGAGGGTCCAGAAATCGTAAATCACCCCGACGCCAAACAGACCGATGGTCAGAAAATAGATGATGCCGGTGATCCATTTCCCCATGTAGAACCGATGAACGCCGAGCACGCCCAGGAACGTCAACAGCAACCAGGCGATCGTGTGATTCAGCGGACCGGGCACCGCATCGTTGCTTGCCTCGTCCTGCATTGAGGGGATGAGGAACAGGTCGATGATCCAGCCGATAAACAGCAAACCGAGCGTGAAGAACCAGATCGTGCCGGTGATTGGCTTGCCGTAGTAAAATCGGTGCGAGCCAAGGAACCCGAACACCCATAAGGCGTAGCCAACGATCAGGTAATGCGATTGCTCGCCCCCCTCCGCATGACTCAGGTCCGCGTCGTGAGGCGGGTTCGCGTCGTAAGGGGGGGCGGTCGCGGTCCGTGGGGTGGCGGGAGTTACCATGTACTTGGATTCCTGAAAGTAGGTGCATTTAGCTGATAGCGGCTAGCTTCTTCGCTTGAGGCTGCTCGACCCCAAGCGCAGCCAAGCAAAGCGGCGTGATGTCGGTGATCGATGCAAACTCGGGCGACTCCACCCCGGCGGGCAATCCCGCGGTTATCAAGACCGATTCCGAGTCGCAGCGATGCAGCGAGCCGTGTGAGCTCGCGTCGTGCAGATCGGTGCCCGGCAGAGTGAATTCGTAGCCTGGACGGGCCGTAAGCCACAACGCCGGCTGGCAGGCGGGTCCTCCCTGGGCAATACGCCCCAGGGCATCAGGGTATTCGCTTGTGACTAAGCGATCTTGGCCACCTCGCTCCTCGATACGTGCGCCGATCACAGCCAGTTCCCCGTTCAGGCGCCAACTTTGGCCACGATCGTCGGTCGCTAGCGCCCAGCCCGCCGGCGGCGCGCCGCTGGACAACTCGTGGGGGGCAAAGGTCAAGCGTCCCCGCTCGGCAGTCCACACACGAAATACACGCTCCGCCGGGTCGAACCAAACCGCTTGATCGATCCGCTCGTCGACAAGTATCGTTTCGGCGAGGCGCGGCAACGCGTTCTCATCGCCGGGCCGCACAGCCACCTGGGCCGCACGCATGTTGGGGCACACCATCAGCTCATCGCCCTCACGCCAGTCGCTTCCGGCGGCAGGGAACCGACGGCCCTCGAGCAATTTCTCCAAGGCGATGCCGCGGCGATCGGCGTTCGGTTCAAGGTCGTTGTGGCCGTGGTCTCCCACCACCACGACGGCAGTCGTTTCGAGCCAGGCTGCGATCCCGCCGTGCCGCTGGGCGAGGGCCCCGAGTGCTTGGTCGACTTTTTCGACACACGGGAGCGCCTGTTCGGCGCCGTGGTCGTGGCTCTCGAAGTCGTTGTCGGGGAAATAGGCCACGATGAGGTCGGCCTCCTCGTCCGAAAGGTCGAACGCCTCGAGCATAGCGCGGGTGGCGTCGTCATTGAAGCCGAACCGGCGGCTAGCCCCGCCGGGGATCTCGGGCGCCGGCGCGCCGCTCAGTGGCGTGCCGACGAACTCGCCTTGGAACAGCCACTCGGGTCCGAGCACCGACGACGCCAGCTGGACGCCGGGCATCAGGTCGGTGAGCAGGCTCGATTGGACGTCGTGAGCAATGCCTCCGCGACGCCACATCAGGTTGAGCCCCGCCGACCTGAGCCCATCGACCGCCGCCTTCTCGTAGATGGTAGGTACGCCGAGCAATTCGTCGTTGAGCGTTAGCAGGAAGTCGTCGAAGTACTCGCCGAGGCCCTCGCGTAGCATCACGGCAGGAGCCGAGCCGAAGTACTCAACTTCGCGGCGGGGCCGGTCGAACCAGAAAGCGCCTTGCACCCCGTGCTCGGCCGGGCCCTTGCCCGTCACGATCGATCCCGTAGCCGCCGGGGTGATGGAGGGGTAAATCGATGTGCAGCTTTGCATACGCCCCGACTCGGCCAAGGCGGCGAGGGTGGGCAAACGGCCCTTGCGAATAGCCTCGGGTATCAACCCCCAGCTGAGCCCATCGATAATGATCAGCAGCACTTGCTTGTTGGGCATCCCTATCTCCCTTCGAGTGTCTCGCCCTGAGTGTCCGACCGGCCTGCTCAAAGCACCACGTAGATCCATGACAGGCAGACCCCGTAGGAGGGATCTAGTGCGGAAGGCAAGCATTTCCGGCGCCATCCGATGTGCACGGGATACGTAGGGAGCAGACTGCTAGAGCCTGGTCATTTAGAGCCCTACACCTACAAAACTGACTGGAAGGCTTCCAAGGTGATCGCAAGCCGACCACCCCGGGTGGCCGTTTATTAGATTCCCAGTTTTCGACTGACTCCAAAGCCCGCAATTGGAAGCGGTTGGCCCCTAAACGCGCGACTTGGCACGGCGTCTGCATCTAGCTGGCATCGAGGCAAGCGAAACGCTCAAAGTCGAGATTTCGCTCGCCCCGTGAAATCCACTCAATCGAGCCCCCAACTCAAGCGAGTAGTGCAATGGGCACCGCCAGACGGATCAACCGAATCAGCGCCTTTTATCCCGACGCATCCAGCGCTTCGCTCTATCAAAGTGGGGCTGAGCCAAGGGGGTTTTACCGTGCTTCCAACGCTGGTCGTCCGCAGAGCGTTTCCAATCCTTTCGGCCCTTCAGCTACGGAGCCGACGCCACTCTCGTCAAATCATCGGCTCGGTGGCCCCTCAGCAGCCCTCGCCGCGAGCGTGGCTTTGTCGGTCAGTTCGGCAACGATGATCTTGGCGGGCGTCGCTGGACTGCTGGGGTTCACGATAACGATCTCCCCCGCAGCGGTACTGGCGACGTTAGGGCTTCTGGGCGTCGTCTGTGGATTGCTCACGATGTACAGCGCATCGATCGCTCTGATTGTGGCGGGAGACGATGTGCTGGATAAGCACGATCGTCAAGCAAAAGCCACTAAGAACCAAATTACCAGCAGCTAAAGCGGCTATGTGAGCCCACCGGCCAGCATGCCCCCACATTCAACTAGCAAACTAAAGACTACGCAGGATCTAAAAACAGATATGAAGACTCTCTCAAGGCATGTCGTTGAAGGCGAATCGAGGACCGCAACCATTGCGGCCCTACAGAACTGCTTGGCGGATTTGATCGATCTCGCTTTGCAGGGCAAGCAAGCCCATTGGAACGTAGTTGGCTCTAGCTTCCGAGCCGTTCACCTGCAGCTCGACGAGATCATCGCCACCACCCGCGACGGCTCCGACGCCGTTGCCGAACGGATCGTCACGCTTGGTGACCCGGCCGAAGGCTTGCCCTCCTACGTGGCCGAAAAATCGCGTCTCGCAGCCTACCCTTCCGGCCTGCAGTCGGTAAGCGACACCGTGACCCAGGTGGCGGACCGGCTACAGAAGGCAATCCAAGGCTTACGCGAAGCTATCGAGACTGTTAGCGACCTCGACCCGATCAGCGAGGACCTCTTGGTTGGGTTGACCGGGGCTCTCGAGAAGCACCTTTGGATGGTCCAAGCCCAAGAGGCCTAACTGCTAAGACGACATTGATGCGAGTGTGACGCGAGGCGTGCTTCCCCCGGCGGATCCATGAACGGTCCGCCGTGGGGTCGCGCGTCATCGCCCATCTACTCCAAGGGATTGCAGGCCCCACCGAACAAGCGGACGATGGGAGAGGCCAACAACGCAATCGATACCACGAGCTCAAGCTTACCCCCCTACAGAAGCATGCCCAGTCTTATTTCGATTGACGATGATCGTTCAGTCCATCACCTTGTGAGCCGCGCCCTTGAAGGGATGGGGGTGGGGGTCATCCCCGCGTTGACGGCGAGCGAAGGGATCGAGGCGATTTCTAATCATCAGCCTGATGCGGTGCTGCTCGACGTGATGCTGCCGGACATGTCGGGGCTCGACGCGTTCAAGCTCATACGCGAGAAGGACCCGCGGCTCCCGGTAATCATCGCCACGGCGGCCGGCAGCAGCGACACCGCCATCGAGGCGATGAAGCTCGGCGCGTTCGACTACCTGACCAAGCCGATCGACGTGGAGCACCTCGAACGGTTGGTGGGCCACGCCATCCAATCGCGGCGGCTGGCGAGTGTGCCGGTCGGCATGAACAACCTCACGAAGCCCGAAGACAAAGGCGACGCCTTCGTAGGCCGCTGCCCTTCGATGCAAGAGGTCTTCAAGGCCGTGGGCCGTGTCGCCCAGCAAGACGTGCCGGTGTTGGTGCGTGGTGAAAGCGGCACCGGCAAGGAATTGGTCGCCCGGGCGATATTCCAGCACGGCGCCCGGTCCCAAGGGCCCTTCCTTGCCGTCAACTGCGCGGCTCTTTCCGAGACGCTGCTCGAGAGCGAGCTCTTCGGCCATGAGAAGGGCGCTTTCACGGGCGCCCACGACCGCCGCATCGGCAAGTTCGAACAGTGCAACGGGGGCACCATCTTCCTCGACGAGGTGGGCGACATGTCGCCACTCGTCCAGAGCAAAGTGCTCCGCCTCCTCCAGCAGCAAAAATTCGAACGCGTGGGCGGCAACTCGACGATCGAGACCAACGTGCGAATCGTCTCGGCGACCAACCGCGACCTGGAAAAAATGTGCGAAGAGGGCGACTTCCGCAACGACCTCTTCTACCGACTCAACGGTTACACAATCACCCTGCCGCCGTTGCGCACGCGTGGCGACGACCGCGTGCTGCTTTTGCAGCACTTCCTGGCCCAACTCAACAAGGAGCTTGGCCGCGACGTGAACGGCGTGGCGCCCGACGCCATGCAGCGACTGCTGGACTACGATTGGCCCGGCAACGTACGCGAGATGCAGAGCGTTGTGAAGCAAGCGTTGTTGCACTGCACCGGCCCGGTGCTAATGGCCTCAGCGTTGCCGGCAGAGGTGCATTCCTCGGCCGTCAAGCCACGCTCCGACTCACACGGCGTTACCTCGGCGACGGAGCGGGGAGAAGAACACCCGCAGCAAGGCGGGACAAGCGACGAAGCAGGTCACGCCGCAGCCAATGGCTCGGCCGCTTCCTTCGCCTCGTTTATCGACGATCGGCTAGTGGCCGGTGGAGGCGAACTCTACGCCGAAACGCTCGCCCACATGGAGCGTGAGTTGCTCACCCGGGTGCTCACCCGCACCGGCGGCAACCAGTCGGAAGCCTCTCGGATCTTGGGCATAACTCGCGGCAGCCTGCGGAACAAGATCCGCACTAACGGCATCGTGATTGGTCCTGACATCACCGTGAAGCAGTAGCACGCCTACTGCTACGGGAGCGTACTTGCTGCTGCAGAACGTTTATGAGCTGCGTAGGCAGCTTGTGCTGCATCGATAAGATGACGCCCGTCGAGATGCTTGTATCCGCGTCCGAATACAAGTTTCTTACAACGCCTAAGTCGATTCGCGGTACGCGGTCAGGGCGATCGCCAGGGCGTTCGCCTCGCTGGAAAGCTTCTTAACGAGCGGCTCAAGTTTATCGGCCTCGCCATCACGGGCGGCGTGTTCCAAGTCACGTGCGGCGCCTACCGTCCGATCGGCCTCGAATGTCGAAGCAAGCCCTTTGAGGCTGTGGGCCGCCCGCTGCAAGTCGTCCAGTTCGCCGGCTTGCTGCTGGGCGTCGATCGTTTTGAGAAGAGTCAGGTGGTCTTCTTCATAGAACTTGATCATGTCCATAAGCAACGAACGGTCGCCCCGCAGACGCGAGAGCGCTTTCTCGGGATCCCACAGCTGCTCGTCGAACCGATCGTTGGACGTCGCCTCGATTTCCGTCGTCATGCCTTTGTCTTTCGTATCGTGAAGGTCACTGAGTTCGCGTGTCTTCTTGTCGCCGTTCTTAGCGCTCTCCTCGACAGAGTGAATCAGCCGCCTCAGGTCGAGGGGTTTCGACAGGTAGCCGCTCATGCCCGCACGCAGGCAGCGTTCGCGGTCGCCGCGCATCGAATGGGCCGTCAGCGCGATGATAGGAACGCCGCGTTCATCTCCGCTGCGATGCTCGATCTCGCGGATTGCCTCGGTCGCTTGCAGACCATCCATGATCGGCATCTGAACGTCCATAAGGATGACGTCGAAATCTTCCTTTCTGAACGCGTCGACCGCTTCACGGCCGTTGACCGCCTCACGCAATTCATGGCCCCGCTTGCTTAGTGCGCGCTTGACCACTTTGCGATTCGCGGGCGTGTCTTCGACAAGCAGCACGCGTAGCGGCTCGGAGGGACCGGGCTCGTCGAACAGGCGTATTGTGGGCTCGCCCTCAAGGGTCGAGGCGCCGGTCACCTGGGCCACGGCATTAAGGAGCTGCGACTGGCTGATAGGCTTTTGCACATAGCCTGAGGCGCCCGCCTCCGCGCAGCGGCGGCTAAACTCGAGCCGGTCGGTGGTCGAGGCCATCAGGATCGTCCGGGAGACAATCGACTCGTCTCCCTCGACACGCGAGGCGACCGAGAAGCCGTCGATGCCGGGCATGAGGGCGTCGATCAGCGCCACGTCGAAGGGATGGCCCTGATCGCTCGCCTCGCGGAGAATGTCGAGCGCGTCGCGCCCAGATTCGACCGCCTCGGCCTCGATCTTCCAAGCCTCGAGTTGCTCGAGCAACGAGCCCCGCGTCGACTCGTTGTCGTCGGCAACCAGCACCCGCAGGCCGCTGAGCCGCTCCGCCGCCTGCATGGGTAGAGTCGGCCTCTTGTCGGCCAGTGGCAGGCTGAGCATAAACGAGAAGCAGCTACCCTCGCCCTTCTTGCTGTTAACTTTCAGCTCGCCGCCAAAACAATGAATCAGGTGCCTGGCGATGGTCAGCCCGAGGCCCGTGCCGCTGTAACGCCGCGTCGTGGCGCTGTCGACCTGAGTGAATGGCGCGAAGATCTTGTCGCGGTCTTTCGGCGACACACCGATGCCCGTGTCGATCACCCGGAATCGGAGTTTGCAGCGACCACGCTCGAGCGCTTCCGGCGTCACCTCGACCAGCACCTCGCCGCTGGGAGTAAACTTGATCGCGTTGCCGATCAGATTGGTAAGCACTTGTCGCAACCGCACCGGGTCGCCCACCACGGCGCTTGGCGTGTTGGGCGAGAGGCGACAAACGAGCTCCAGGCCCTTGGCGTGCGCGGCGGAACCGAGCACCTTGATCGTTCCCTCGACCAGATCGCGAGGGTCGAAAGCGACCTCCTCGAATTCAAACTGCTGAGAGTCGAACTTCGACAAGTCCAACACGTCGTTCACCAGGTGAAGCATCGCGTCGGACGAGTCGCGGATGGTCTCGAGGTAGTCTCGCAGCTCGGGAGAGAGCTTCTCTTCCAGCGCGAGGGCTGTCATTCCCACGATGGCGTTCATCGGAGTCCGCAGCTCGTGGCTCACATTGGCCAAGAAGCGCGTCTTGGCTGCGTTGGCCTCCTGAGCGGCCGCCAACGCGTTGTGCAGGGCGTCGGCAGCGTCGACACGGTCCGACACATCGCGTTCAACCGTAGCAAAGCCGACCACCGAGCCCTCGGCGTCGCGGATCGGAAAGCCTCGGATCGCCGCTGGGAACTCTTGTCCTGATTGCCGCACCCGGACCGTGTCAAACGGCTCTAGTGCGTCGCCGGCCACGGCCTGCTCGGCGAGACTTTGGAGCTCATCCGTGCGGTCCGCCGGCGTGATGAGCGAAAGGCTTTCCCCTAGGGCTTGCTGGCGGCTGTAGCCGTAGATCTCTTCGGCCCCGCGATTCCACGAACGGATCTCGCCGTCTAGCGAGCAGGCGATGATCGCGTCTCGGCAAGAACTCATCACGGCTGATAAAAACTCTGCCGCGTTTTGTCGTGAGAAATGATCGTTGGGGGGAGTCATCGGCCGAGGGGGAAGACAGACGTAGCGCGGCGACAGAGCGGGGCCCCATGGCAGGCGAAGATACCAATAAGCTCTAGCACCGTGTTCGGCGCCACAGCACTGCAACTACAAGCAAATCACATGCCTCGCTCGGCAGGAGTCTGCAGAGCGAGAAAAGGGCGTGAGAACGCACCTCAGGTGGAAGCACCAAGACCACCATGACAGCCAGGCTGCCAAATAGGGGTTTAGGCTCGCAACGGCTGATAGGTGGTTGAGCGATTTGGATCGTGTCAGTGCATTGCATGCCGACCGAGTTGGCTAGATTGATCGCCGAATCTGCACCGGATTGCGATCTAGGCGCTAGCCTGGAGCAGCCGAGGCTCGTCGACATCGGCGTGCTGATTGGCGAGCAACTCACCCCGCAAAATGTCGATGTCGTGAGGCGCTTCGATCCCCACACTAGCGACTTTGCCGCGGATTTTGACCAATTTGATCTTTACCCCAAGCCCGGGCAAGTGGATTTCATCACCGGTCTTTCGTGAGAGCACGAGCATCTAATGAGACTCCGTTCGAGACAATCTGCGGGGCAAGTCAACGAGTGAGGGTCGCTATTTTTCAAATAGGTCTAAAGCAATCGGCGCGCCAAAATCTCGTGTCTCGACTCACTTCTCCCCGATCTGGCCCTCTCGTGTGATCCAAGGTTGGTGGCCCCCTGCCCTTTGCTGAAACACCAGCAGTGTTGTCGCCTTCCCAAAGATGATCGAAAAGGATCCGGTCGAGCCCAATGCCAAGCGAGGCATCAAGACATAGCCGTTCTGATTCGGAGTCTTCGAAAGACGGAAATCCTCCGTCATGCCTGCTCGTATCGGGACGACCCGAGTCGACTCTCAGGCTGCGGACTGGTTTCTTGTTGCGCACCCCCGCTTCGCTCCCAGGCGGTGCTATGTTTTCGCGCCGGCTTCGGCCTGGCCCCCGCTCAACTACGACCATGCGAAGAACCGGGATGACCGACAAAACCGCGACAATGAGTTTTCGTGAGAGCTGGCCCGAGTGGCTCTTGAGCCGACCGAAGACGGTAGTGGCCGTTTCGCTTCTCGTAGCCTCCGTGGTCGCCATGGCCGACTACGCCACGGGCGACCCGATACCGCTGCTGGTTTGCTACCTCCCCTCAGTGATGCTGATCGCCTGGGTGACGCGGATCTCCTACGGCTTTATGCTGGCGGCCGTCTGCTGCTGCGGTTGGCTGCTGGACGACCTGCTGATGATCGACGAGCAACCTTTTAGCGAAGGCGAGGTCTGGACCGCTTCGATCCACGGCGTGTTCTTCACCGTGGTGCTCACCATGCTGATGCGGCTACGCATCGCGCAAGCGAACGAACGCCGCCTGGCGCGCACCGACGGCCTCACGGGGCTGCACAACCCCAAGGCGTTCCGCGAACTGGCGGAGCTCGAGATCGCGCGTTCGGCCCGCACGGGACGGCCGGTCTCGGTGGCGTTTCTCGACTGCGACAACTTCAAGATGGTCAACGACACGCTCGGTCACTTAGAGGGCGACCGCCTGCTGGCGGCGATCGCCGAGCGGATGCAGCAGGTTGTCCGCAAGATCGACATGCCCGCCCGCATGGGAGGCGACGAGTTCGCCATCCTGCTACCCGAAACCTCTGAGCAAGAGGCCCGTGTGCTCATCGAGCGGCTCCGCACGGAGCTCAACGAGCGGATGCAACAAGACGGCTGGCCGGTCACGTTCAGCATCGGCGTGGCGGTCTACGCCTCGGCCCCCGAGTCGGTCGACGCCTTGATTCAGGGCGCCGACGTGCTGATGTACGAGGTCAAGACCGGGGCGAAGGACGCCGTGGCGTTCCGCCTGGTGGCTTAGCACGCTTAGCGGCGCCGCCGGCACGACCGCGCCAGACCGCGCTGTTGGCGCTTGCGGCAATCTTTGCGTCGCCGTGAGGGTCGCCGTGGCTTGTGGACGATCAAAGCGATGGCGATCCCTCCCTCATGAGCACCAACCGCCCCGTCCTGCCCCGCGTCCCTCCCCCCGCGACAGCTGAGAAGGTCCGATGAGCCACCACGCCGTGCATTGGCACGAAGGGATGTTCCTCACCCCGCAGCACTTCCAGGCCGCCGAGCGGCGCCAGGACTACCTGCGTCAGCGTTCGAGCCAATGGGACTGCCACCACAACTGGGGGCTGCGTCGCATCGAGATCGACGCCGACGCATTGGCCAACCACCGCCTTGTGATCCGCCGCCTCCAGGCGCGCATGCACGACGGCGCGTTGCTCTCGTTCCCCGAAGACGGCGCCCCGCCGGTTGTCGACCTGCAGGCCGCCCTGCGTGACCGGCGCGAGGTGCGGGTCTACCTCGCGTTGCCACTCGCCCAAGAGCACCGCTCCAACACGGCCGAGAGCAACGAAGAAGTCGCCGCCCGCTATTTGGTCGAAACCCGTGAGCTTGTCGACGAGAACACCGGCGCCGACGGCCTGGCGGTTCAGATGCTGCATCCGAACGCCCGGCTGCTCGTGACCGGCGACGACTTGGCCGGCTACGACGCCCTGCCGATCGCTCAGATCCGCCGCGCGGAGACGACCGGCGGCTCGCCGACGCTCGACCCCGAATTCATCCCCCCCGTGCTGGCCTGCGACGCCTGGGACCCGCTGCGGGTCGGCGTGCTCACACGGCTGCTCGAGCGCGTAGAGAAGAAGGCCGCGGTGCTGTCCGACCAAGTCGTCGCCCGCCGTCTGACGCACGACAGCCAGGGCGCCGGCGAGCGGCTGCTGCTCGAACAGCTCCGCGTGATGAACGAGGCCGCCTCGGTGCTGGCCGTCGACACCGCTTCGAGCGGCGTGGCGCCGCTCACAGCTTACCGTGAGCTGGCCCGCTTAGTCGGTAAACTCTCTGCCCTGTCGGCCGACTGCCGGGTGCGTCCGCTGCCGGTCTACGACCACGACGACCTCGGGAACTGCTTCCTCACCGTTCGCAACGCCGTCGAAGGTTTGCTCGATGGCGTCGTCGAGCCGGGATACCAAGAACGCCCCTTCACCGCCTCGGGACCGACGCTGCGAGTCGAGCTCGACCCCAATTGGTTGGAGCCCGGCGTGGGGCTTTACGTGGGCGTGCAAACGTCTCTCGGCGCCGACGAGCTCGAGCGGCTGCTCGCAAGCGGCCGTAACATCAAGTTCGGCGCCGGCGGACGGGCCGAAGAGCTGTACCTGCTGGGCCAAGCGGGCCTCGAGCCGAGGCGGCTCGCCCGGGCGCCGCGGCCGCTGCCGATCCGGCGTGGGCTGCACTATTACACCCTCAGCAGCGACGGTGCTCCTGAGGAGCAGCGCAATGCGGAGCGTAGCCTGTCACTCGCCGCTCGATTGAGCGAGCGTTTGGTCGTCGACCAGCTCGGCGAGCAGAACGCGTTGGTCATCGACGCCGACGGCCGTTCGGCCACGCTGGGCCTCTCGCTGTTCGTCGTCCGCGACGACGAGAACACGCCGCTCGACGCATCGCACGAGCAAGACGAGGCGCTAGCGCACTCGCACTAAGTCGCACTGCCTTGGGAGCTCAGCCCCTGTAGGGAACGCCCTCTGCGGCGTTCCGGCCCCGGGTACACGCTCTACCTGTGAAGTAGAACGGCCCCGATGCATCGTGAAATACAGACCCACCCGCCGGGGTTCGGAACGCCGCAGAGGGCGTTCCCTACAGTGATGGATTAAGCGCTTAGAGCGGTGGCTTCGATCGGCTCGAACACCGGGTCGTCGCCGTCGCGTTCCAGCGGTCTCGAGGCGAGCCATGCGTTCCAGCCGAGCCGCGCCGGCGCCTCCGATTTGCGGGCCGTGAGTCGCGGAACCTCGCCACGGTCGAGCACCAGCTGCACGTCGTAGTCGAGTTCGGGGCCGAGCAGCAGTCGGGTGAGTTGACACAGCATGACAAACCGTCGCCGCTGCGGCCCCGGCGACGTGTCGGGCATGAATTGTTCGAAACGCTCCCGGTCGAGCGGCCCCACGCAGACCCGCACGCGGCTCTGCACGTTCCACACGCGGCTGCCGACCACGGCGTCGACACCGAGCTGATTGGCTCGGCCGTCGCGGGCCAGTTCGGTGCGGTCCTCCGGCTCAAGCTGAAGCCATTGGCCCTGGAACGGTTTGACCCGTACCGGGACACGAAAGTAGTCGCTCAGCAGCCGCTCGATCTGAGCGGCCGAGCGTTGCCGGCGGGCGAGCGTGCCGGCGTGTTTCAGAAGTGCGAGGTCGGCCACGCGATCGCGCTGCTCGCCCCCTTCGAGCACTTGCAGGCGGTTGCGCAGGCCCGGCTGAGCAAGGCCCGCGAGGCCGAACAAGCCGGCGGTGTACGAATCGGGCTCGGCGCCATCGGCGCGTCCCTCGGTCACTCCGCGGTCGATGCGGCGCCGTGTCCATGCGCGGTACATCTGACCGATCAGACGGTTATTGAACAAGTCGTACCAGGCGCCGAGCGTCCGCTTGGCCCCGCCGCGTAAGCGCCGGTCGAGCTGGATCAGCAGCTCCGTGTAGTGCCGAGGAAGCACGCCACTGGGGCCGGTGAGGCCCATGAAGTTGGCCGTGAGCCGCGGCTGATCGTCTTCGCACTCCCCGCGTTCGACCGAGTCGACCGCGCTCGCCGGGAAGGCCGTCGAGGCCGGCGTGCCGAACCGCACCGGCGGCTGCTCTACGCCCTCGTCCGTGCGGCGCCGCTTGGAGGTTTGCTCCAGCAGCGCGACCGCCTGGTAGAAGTCGAAACGACTGGCGTCGCGGTAGAGCTCTTGCTCCACGCTTGCAGTGTCGTCCTTCGGCTTTGGCTCGGCGGTGGTCATACCAGCGGGGTGGCGCCCGCGCGGGGCGCCCATGTTTTGAGTTTGCCGCGCTGCTTGGTCTTGAGCGTCAGGCGGGTGAAGGAGTTCACGGTGGCGTACTCGGCGAAGAACCGCTCAAGCACGCTGGCGAACAGGTAGACGCCCGTGTCGCGGTAGTTCTGCTCGTCGAGCTCCAGCTCGACCGCCACGCCGCGGCAGAAGCCGCCGTCCTTGGGGCCGCCGATGCGGCACGTCGCGTTGCGGGCGCCCACGCCCACCACGCCGTCGATCATCTCGCTGTTGGCGATCGCCCGCTTGCGGTTGGCGTTGCGGTCGGCGAAGTCATAGAGCCGCAAGATCTCTTGCAGCGTGGGCGCGGCCAGTTCCTCTTGGCCGAGCGACAGGTGATTGAGCGACAGGTGTGAGATCAGCCGCCAGTGGGCGCCCGCGTCGAGCGGCGGCCGCATCGGCGCGGTCGGCTGCCGCAGGCAACGCACGCCGCGGACCGGGTAGGACGACTCCATCTCGAACTTGAGCCCCGCGGGCCCCGAGGGGAGGCGCCGCGGAAGGTCGCGGTTCGTGCAGAGAGCCTGCACCGTGACCGACTGCTCGGCCGGCTGGGTCGGGTGGAAGTCGAGATCAGTGAGACGCAGGCTCATGTCGGTGCCGGCGTCGTCGTGGCGGGCGGCGGGCCGGCGACGGGCGTGCCAGTAGGCCCGCACCTCGTCCTGCCCGGCCCACGAGTTCTCGTGGTCGAGCCCGTACAGCGGCGCGAAGCGTGTCGTCGACCCGGCGCCGACGCCCGTCACGCGCTCGATGCGGTAGACCTCCATCTTGTCGCGGTGCTGCGCGTCAGGATGGATCGGGTACTCGGTCTTGGCGTGCGTGAGCCGGATCGGCTCGCAAACTTTGGGGAACAAGTTGACGATCGGCGTGCAGCCGAGTCGCAGCGTATCGGCTGTCACCTCACCGGCGAGCCGCTCGTCGGCTTCGTCGAGGTAGATCACCAGGTCGATCTTGTCGAGCGCCTCGGGCAAGGTGGCGGCGAGACCCTGGATGTCAATGAACGCAAACTTTTGCGGGAACGAGAACAGCTCGGTGAGCAGCCGGTAAGCGTGGCTCGACTGCGGCGGGTAGGGCAACAGTCCCTCGTCCTCGGCGAAGCCGACCGGCTGGATCGCGTCGCCGCCGAGCGTGCCGAGCAGCCGCTTCTCTTTGTCGCCCGAGCGGACCTCGACCCGCGTGGCGTGGCCCATGAGCTGCTCGTAGAGTGTCGCCATCAGGTGGTCGTCGCCGCTCAGGTGCAGCCGCAGCGTGTCGAGCGACAGTTGGCTGAAGAGCAAGTCGGCGTCGGCCTCGAGGCTGATGCGCAGCACAGCGGCCGTTTTGGCGGGCGGCTTGAGCTCCGTGTCGAACGGCGGGAAGTCGACCGAAGCGGCCGCCACGCGGATCGGCCAGAGCGTAACCGGATAGCAGGTCTGGTAGCGGCAAGGCGCCCCGCCGACCGGCTGGCTGCGGACGCCGGCGCCGCGCGGGATCGGCAGGCCCGTGGGCTGCGGGCTCGACGGGTCGGCCTCGAACTGGGCGACCGCCATCGAGGGGATCGGCGCCAGGTAGTGCGGGTAGAGCGCGGTGAGCATCCCCTCGGTGATCTCGGGGAAGTCGTCGTCGAGCTTCTTCTCAACCCGGGCGGTCAGCAACGCGAACGCCTCGATCAGCCGCTCGACGTGCGGGTCGCGGCTCTGGTTGCGTTCGAGCAGCAGCTGGCCGGCGGCGGCGGGGTACTGCTTGGCGAACTCTTCCGCCTCGTGGCGGATGAAGTGCAGCTCCTTCTCGTAGTACGGGTAGAGCGTGGTGCTCATGATCGCTCCGTCGTGACTTGGGTGCGTCCGCTCGAAGAGCGGACACGGATGTTGAGCGCCACGCTCTCGGCGGGCGCCTCACGCAACGTCGCCTCGATGCGGAACCGGCCCTCGTTGCAGGTGGGACGCGTGTCGTCGACACGCACCCGCACGCGCTCAAGCCGGGGCTCGTAGCGGAGCAGCGTGCGTTGCAGGCTGCGGGCGGCTGCGAGGCGCTCCTCGTGCGTGGCGATGGCGAGCGACGCCGGCGGCGCCGTGCCGTAGCCGAGCAGCGAGTCAGAAGCCTCTGGCAGCCCGTCGAGCGCCGCGCCGGGCGCCACGCTGCAAGTATTCAGCAGGTCTTCGATGTCGTCGATCAGGCTCTCGACGCCCACAGGCCGCGGCTCCGACATGCCGGCGCAGGCGTCGACCAGGCGGTCGATGATCGTCGGCGAGAAACTGGGAGAGGCGGGCATAGTGAGGCGATGGTGAGATAAACGGAGGGTACCGTCGCAGCCGCCGACGGGAGTCGGCGGTTGATCGCGCGATGGGTGTTCCACCGACTGACGCCAACCGCCGACTCCCGTCGGCGGCTTTAATCAATGCGCGAAGCAACAAAACGGGCCGCGGCCGCCGTGCGACCGCGGCCCGATCGCGTTCGGGTCGCAAGGCTCAGATGGCCTTGTTCTCTTGCAGGTTCCAACCGGCCTTGATCGGGGTCTCCAGGGCGCCCTTGTCGCTCTGCGGGCGGTACTGGTAGCTGATCTTGGCGAAGGCCAGCGTGACGGTGTCCATCGGCAGGCTGTCGCCGGTGCCGCCGCCCGTGTTGTAGGACGAGACGAGCACGTCCTCGAACGTGAACTGGTAGAACTCTTCCTGGTCGCCACCGGCCTTACGAGCCACGAGCACGGCGTCCTTGATGTGGTCGCCCTTCGCACAGGCGAGGAACAGCTTCGGCGAGGCCTTGCAGGCACGCATGGTGAAGGTGAGGTCTTGCATGCTCACCTTGCCCGAGCCGCCGCCCGAACCGTACACAAGGCTGGCGGGCTGGGTCTCGCCCCAGTTGAAGCCGATGAGCTGAATCTCGTTGGCGTGCTTCGAGTCCATCGACTCGCCCTCGATGCCGTCGATCTTCAGGAAATAGTCGATTGAGGAATGTTGGTCGGACATTTTATTAGCTCCGTTAGGATTTGGTTTTGATGGTTTAGCGGTTCTTGAGCATCATCTGCGTGAGGACCGTCCCCATGACCTGCCGCTCGCGCATCAGGCCGGCGGCCTGCAAGGCTTGGGCGCCCATGTGGTCGGCTTCTTTCTCCAGCGCCGCGTCGTCGTTGACCCACGCGCCCTTGAGCTGCGTGGTCGGTTGCGCCCGCCCCTGAGCCTGCTGGACGACATGCCACGCCTCGTGCGGCAGGTGCTTCTCCTGCCCCGTGGCGACGTGGATGTCCGATCCTTGGGCGTACGCGTGCGCGTTCAACTGGGCCGGCTTGTCGCTGTTGTAGTGGACCTTGACGTGATCCATGCTCATGCCGCTGAGGCTCTCGACCCCCGACTTCAGGTTGTCGGGCAGACCGGTGTTGTTCTCTTTGGTCTGGATCGGCACGATGCCGACAGCGGCGTTGCTCTGCTGGCTTTTCATTTGCATCGCTGAGCCCTTTCAGGGGGAATGGGTTTGGCACGGGTCGGCCGTGCCGGCGCGCCCCTCGCGGGGCGGCCGGCGCCGGCCTCTCCCGTTTCGTACATCAGCCCTTCTGGGGCACCTCGGCCACGAGCCGCATCGAGGCGGAGAGCGTCTCGAGCTGGAAGTGCGGACGCAACCAGGCGATCGCCTCGTACCAACCCGGCTTGCCGGCCACTTCGCGGACCTCGATCGAGGCGTCCGAGAGCGGGCACTTGGCCTTGGTCTCCTCGCCGGCCATGGCCGGGTCGCAGACGTAGTTGGCGATCCAGTCGTTGAGCCACTTCTCGCACTGCTGGGCCTCGAGCATCGAGCCCACCTTGTCGCGGGCCATCACCTTCAGGTAATGGGCGAAGCGCGAGACGCACATCAGGAAGTTGATCTTCGTCGACAGGTCGGCGTTGGCCGTCGCGGCGTCGTCGAAGTAGGTCTTCTGCTTCTGGGCCGACTGGGCGCCCATGAACACGGCGAAGTCCGTGTTCTTGGCGTGCAGCAGCGGCAGGAAGCCGAGCGTCGAGAGCTCGAACTCGCGGCGGTCCGAGATCGCGATCTCGGTCGGGCACTTCATGGCCACGTCGCCGTCGTCGGTGTTGAAGGTGTGGACCGGCAGGCCCTCGACCTTGCCGCCACCCTCGACGCCACGCGTCTTGGCGTACCAGCCGTACTGGCTGAAGGCGTCGGTCACCCGCGTGGCGTACGCCCAGGCGGCGTTCATCCACAGGTAGCGGGTGTGGTCGCGGCCGTCGACCAGCTCCTCGAAGTCGAACTCCTCGACCGCCGTGAAGTCCTTGCCATACGGCAGACGCGAGAGGACCCGCGGCATGCAGAGGGCGACGTAACGCGAGTCTTCCGAGTCGCGGAACGAACGCCACGAGATGTGGGCCGCAGACTCAAAGATCTTGGCCAGGTCACGCGGGTTCGGCAGCTCGGTGTAGCTCTGCAGGTTCAGCAGTGCCGGCGAAGCGGCCGAGATGAACGGGGCGTGCGACGCGGCGGCCACGTTCGAGACCAGCTTCAGCAGGTTGATGTCCTGCGGGTGGCGGCTGAACTCGAAGTCGCCCACGAGCAGGCCGAACGGCTCGCCGCCGAGCTGGCCGTACTCTTCTTCGTAGATCTTCTTGAACAGGGCGCTCTGGTCGAACTCGACCGCGGTCTCGAGGTCCTTGAGCAGCTCCTTCTTCGTGACGTTGAGCACGCGGATCTTGAGCGACGTGCCGGTCTCGGACTGATGCACCAGGTAGTGCAGCCCGCGCCAGCTCCCCTCGAGCTTCTGGAACGACTCGGCGTGCATGACCTCGTTGAGCTGGGCGGAGATCTTCTCGTCGATCTTCGCGATCCAGTCGTTGATCTCGGCGGCGGCGTCACGGCTCGTGACCTCGCTGTCGTCGACCACGTGGTTGATAAACTCTTGCAGATAGTCCTTCTGCTGCTCGCGCTCGGATTCGTCGAGGGCGCGAGAGTTGTTGAGCAATTGTTCGAGCAGGCTGAGGTCCTCAGCCACGTCCGCGGTTGCGGTCGCTTCGGCGGTCGCCATTGTTATTTACTCCCTGATCGGGTGGTTGGTTGGGTGGAGGTGAGCGTCTCGGACGCGGTGGGTCAGTTCTTCTCGGCGTCGGATCCGCCCAGCTCTTCGTGGAGCGACTTGGCGGTCTCGACGTCGCCGAGCACCTCTTGCAGAAGGTCGGCGTACGAGTCGTTGCCTTCCATCGTGCTGAGGATCTGACGCAGCTTGTGACGCGCTTCGAGCAGGCTGTTGAGCGCCGGGACCTGCTTGGCCACGTTCTGCGGCTCGAAGTCGCTCATCTCACCGAAGTTGAGCTCGACGCCCAGGTCGGTGGCCTCTTCCTCTTCGCTCAGGCGGTTGGGCACCTTCATGGCCAATCGCGGGCCGACCTTGCCAAGCACCTCGTTGAAGTTGTCGCGGTCGATCGGAACGAACTTACGCTCCTTGACCGCGACCGGAGCCTCGCTCTGGTCGCCGGCCAAGTCGGCCAGCACGCCCACGACGAACGGCAGTTCCTTCTGCTCCATCGCGCCGTTGGTCTCAACGTCGTAAGTGATCTGCACGCGCGGCCGGCGGACCCGGTCGAGCTTGTGTTGAAGGCTTTCGCTCATGGATCGAAATTCCTCGGTTCGGAGTGACGTGGGTTGGTCGTAGTAATAGGTGGTACTATCGAACGGTCTCGGTCTCGGTCGCGTCCTGCTCGGCGATCCCAAAGTCGCGGCTCAGTTCGCTGAGCGCGGCCTGGTCGCGGATCACCTGTCGCATCAAGCTTGGGAACGGCAGCCTGCCGAGCCTCACGGCGCGCTCGATGAGGTAGGGAACGGGGCTGTGAGGCTCGCGCGCCCGCAAGCGGCGGGCGGTCGCCTCCAGCAACTGGTAGAGTTCTTCGCGGTCTTCCTCTTCCGAAAGACCGCTGTCGGCGGCCGGGCCGTCGGCTGAGACTTGTGTGGCGCCATCGGCTGGCGTCGTCGGATGGGAGGCGCCGGCGGGCGGTTGGCCCAAGCCTTTCAGCTCTTCGGCCAATAAGCCGTGGACCTCGGCGAGCGACTTCTTGAGATTCAGCATCCCGGGGGCCGCTTCGCCCAGTCGCTCCTCGAGCGCGCCGCAGAGCGAGTCGAGCCAGTAGCTAGCCGCCTCGGCGTCGGTGTGGTTGGTTTGCAGCGTGGCGACGCCGTTCTTCTGGCGAACGCCCTGCAGGAATTGGGCGTTGTCTTCCGAGGCCGCGGCCGATCGCAGGCGGACCCATTCGGCGTAGCTCAGCGCCGATTCCCCAGCGCCCAGCAGCGGCAGAGTCCGCACGAGGTTAGGAAAGCAGACGCCACGCACCGGGTCGTCTAGCAAGTTGGCTAGCGGCGTGCCGCGGCTCTCGACGGGGTCGTCGCCCTCGGGGGGTGTGACCCGGTCCCAGCACTCGTCGACCAAACGGGCCAGCACTTCGAGGCCCGACCGCATGCCGGCGAGGCCGTCGAGGCGGGTTCGCGCCTCGACCAGCAGGCAGGCGGTCCGCAAGTCTTTGGCGCTGGAAGCGAGCGACTCCTCGCAGCGGCGGGCCACTTCGGGCCAATCGGCCCGCTTCAGGTTTTCGGGGCGTGTGGCGTCGTCGAATTCGTCGGCCGCTTCCTCGCGACGCAACTCGCGCACGTCCGGGGCGAGCGTCATCGCAAAGTGCGACGCGTCTCCCTCGGGCGAATCGCCCGGGAGCGGCTGCAGCAGCGTTTCGCAATCAGCCCAAGACATGTGAAAAACGACGACCGAGGTGGCTCATAGGGCCCACTCGTGCGGCGGGCCGATGAAGGAACTTAGGTCACCCCGGCGTGCAGTGAGCCGACAACGCCCGATTGCTTCACTTTTTGTTCAACCGGGTTGCGAAACGAGCGGCGGCGCTTGGCGTGGCCTATATTTCTGCGCCGCACCGGCACAGAAGCTTCACCGCGTTGGTGGCTTGTGCGGAGTCTCCGTCACAAACCAAACAACTGCCCTCGCTCGACAGCGTTCGAGAATGCCCATGCCTCCGACAACCCCCCTCAAAGGGCGAACCGCTGCGAACGACGCCGTGCACGACGCCGTGCAACACGTCCTGCGATTGCACGAGGCGGTCGAACGAGGCGAGCGCCGCGATCTGGCCCGCGAGCAGTCGGCTCTCACGAGCCTGTTGCTCGCGATCCCGGCCGGCTCAAGCGACGCAGGCGACCGCGGGGCTCGTTACGCGGTCGTCTGCTGGATCGATGAGATGTTCACCACCCGCTCAAAGTGGGCCGAGGCCTGGAACGAACGGAAACTCGAATCCGAGCTCTACGGCGGCAACGACCGGGCGTGGGAGTTTTGGCGGCAAGCCAAGCTCGCCGAGGCGCAGCCGACCGACGACGCGCTGCGGGCTTATTTCCTCTGCGTTGCGCTCGGCTTCCGTGGCCGGATGCGTGACGAGCCGGCCAAATTACAGGCGTGGGTCGAGAAGACCCGCCCCCGCGCCGCCCGGGCGCCCCACCCGCCCGGCCGCACGTCTCCCCTGCCCCGCCGACGCCAGCCGGCGCGGCTTCTGCGCGGAGCCGCACGATTGCGACGCATGACCGCCGTGGCCGCGGTCGTCGTCCTGTGCCTGTTGCCGCTGCTTACCTACTCCTTGGTCCAGCGTCTGCTCGGCTGAGCGGCCGCTGCCACCCTTAGCTGCCCCCTACTAAATCCCCCGCCGGCCCACTTGCGATCGCCGGCCTCTGGAGTAATCGGCATGACCGCCTTTATCAGTAGTCTTACGCGTGGCGTCCTCCGAGCGGCCGTCGCCCCGTTCGTCAGTCTGGGGCGCGGCGCCATGTCGGGCGGCGTTCCGACCGCCGTGGTCCACGTGCTGCTTGTGGTCGCTACGCTGGTCGGCTTGTGGTTTCTGAACAATTGGCTTGGGCTCGATAAAACGGTCCACGCCCCCAGCCGGTTGCTACGCGAGCTGTGGCTTCCAACGCTGTTCCTGCTGGGCTACGCGATCGCCTGGGTAGGTTTCTGGACCTACCGCACACTGAGCGAACCCGACGCCGCCTCGCCTTTCCCCGATGTCGACCGGGCCTGGCGCCAGGCGACTACCGCCCTGTCGAGGCGCGGAGTCGATTTGGTGAAAACGCCCCTGGTGATGGTGCTGGGAGAGCCCGGTGGCCGCACAAGCGACGCCGTCGCTGCGCTGGAGATTATGCCCCGAGTGGGCCCTCTGCCGGCCGACAGCAATGCCCCGCTGCGCGTGGTGGCCGACGATAAGGCGGTTTATGTCTTTTGTCAGGAGGCTTCGGCCGTTTCGTACTGCAACGAACGGCTTGCTCAGGAGCGCAGCGTTTCGCGACGCACCGCCCAGGCAGCTCCCGCCCTGGCGGCGAGCGAGAAGCAGATACCCGTCGCCCTGAGGGCCGGCGCCGAGGCCGACAACGACGCAGCGTTGGTCGCCGCCTCGGCCATGGCGGCCGACGCCGATGAAACAGGTACCGATTGGGAGGGTGAGGGCGATTGGTCGGCCACCGAGACGACCTTCGACCGCCCCCCGCTGCTCGACGCCGATCAGGTCGCCCTGGCGGGAGACCGGCTCGAGCATCTGATGCGTCTGGTGCGCCGCGATCGCGAGCCGACCACACCGATCAGCGGCGCCGCGGTGCTCGTCACGTGCGACGCCGCCCAGGACCAACGCGCGGCCGACGCCATGGCCGCCTCCATAGAACACGATCTCGACCGCATCGAGGCCGCCTCTGGCGCCCGCTGCCCGACCGTGGCGATCGTCTCCGACATCCAACACACCCCCGGCGGGATGCAGCTCTTGCAAGCCCTCACCGCCGACCGCAAACGACGCCGCTTCGGCGTTGAACTGCCGGCCGAGGGACTCACCTCCGAACAAGACCTCCGCAGTGCGGTCAATTGGCTGACCCGCTCGATGGCGCCGGCTTTGTGCCAGCGACTGCTGAGCTTTGATCCCAATGGCTCCGCCCAACCGGACGACGTTCGTGAGAACGCCTCCCTGTTCCAGTTCCAGTGCGAGATCGCCCAACGTGGCGACCGCTTGCAAGACTTGCTGGCCGAGGGCTTGGCGGGCGACGAGAACGGCCCATGGCCGCTCTTGGGCTGCTACCTGCTCGCCAGCGGCGACAGCGTGGCTGGGGCCCAGGCATTCGGCACGGGCGTGATGGACGGTCTTGTCGCCGAAGCGTCGCGGGCCGAATGGACCCCCGCCGCCCTGGCCGAAGAGTCTCACCGAAACCGCAAGGTCGCTGCCGGATACGGCGCGGTAGCCGCGGCGGTGATCTTCACCGCTGTGCTGTTGGTATTCTGAGGAGACCTGAGCTTCTATAGGGCGTGACCTTCTCGGCGTTGCGGCGGTGGGTGGGTGCTCTACTGCCGGGGTTGGGACCGCCGTAGAGGGTGGTCCCTGCAGGAGAGTTGCTTCGTACAAACACCCGCTTCTCGCTGTGTGAAGTCGGGGGGCAGATGATTTTCCGCCGGGGTTCGGACCGCCACAGAGGGCGGTCCCTGCAGGCTGGATTGTGGGAGGCGTCTCCGACGCCGATAACGCGTCGCCTGCCGCAGAGGCTTGCATACCGTGGTCGGCGTCGGAGACGCCTCCCGCAGCTACACACTAGGTGGGAAGCTGACCGCTTAGCTCAGAGCGACAGCTCGACCGCCGCGCTGGTCGTGGCCGCCGCTTCAACATCAACGCCTACCGAGCCGACCCGCTGCGACTGGTGCTTGACGCTCCACAGCAGGTACTTGCCCGGTTTGACGGCGTCGAAGCTGAAGCGGCCCTCGGCGTCGGTCTGGGCCTCGGCGACAGGTTTCTGCTCCGGGTCGCGGAGTTCAACCGCCAGGCCTGGCTGCGGGCGGGCGCCCTCGGTCACCATGCCGGCGATCTTACCCATCGACGCCGCTTCGGCGCTGAGCAGTTCAACGCTCTGCACGATGTTCCGCACGAGCCCTACACCGTTGGTCACCTCGGCGGTGAGCGACGCGCCGGGCGTCCCCTCGGGCATCGGCACGGCGGCGACCCACTGGCTCGGGTTGTGCGGATCGGCAACGGCCGGCACGATCGCGGCGCCCTTCGGCGGCGCCCCGCCCACCGGCACGCCAACATAGAGTCGCACCTGCCCGACGCCGGATAAGTCGTCCTGTGCGTCGACCGTCACGGCGAGCGGAGCGCCGCCGACCGCCGGTTTTGTTGGCAGCGACAGTGTCGCCAGCCCCGCGGGATCGGCGTCGATGACTACTTTGCGTGTGGAGCGGGCGATCTCGGCGCCCCGTTCGTCAAAGACCGCAGCGACCAACGTGTATCTTCCCGCCAACCCAGTCGTTTCAAACGCGTCGGCTTGCGGACCTATGACGGTGCGTAACGGCAAGGCGCCCTCGACGAGTTGGGCGCCCATCTCAAGGCGCCTCGCGCGGGCCGTTGCGAAGCTTCTCTCACGCACGATGCCGCCCGCAGAGCCAGCCCGGAGCAACGCGACTTGCAGCGAGCAATCCGCACCGACCGGCGACGCATCGACGGAGTAGTTCAGCACATCGCCAGCGGCGAGCATCTCGGGGACCGCAATGTCGACGATCGGCCTGAAGCGTGGGGTCAGCTCGGCCGAGCCGCCGAACGCGGGGGTGTCCCCTTCCCAAACCATCGACCGGCTTACGCCGTTGATGGAGAGCGCGCCGCGCAGCGTCGGATCACCCCCAACCGGCGGAGAGAGCGAAGCTTGCAGCGTGGCCTGGCCCCGCTTTGCGGTCAGGATTGTCGCCAGTTCGCCGCCGGCGACCAACGGGACCTCGCCAGCCGGAACGGCGACGAACGCCGCCTCGACCCGCAAAGGATCGGGCGCGCCCGGCAAACGCTCGAGCCGCAACCGAGCCACCGGCACGCCCGACTCGTCGGGCGTGACACGGGCGCCGAGCACGCGGATGTAACCGGTCGGCTCGGCGATCGTGGGACGCGCCGATTGTTTGTAAACCGTGTGATTGGTGGCGGTGTCGACGATAGCGACCCGGATGCTGCTGAGCGCTACCGGATCGTTGGCCGCCACAGCGGCTGGACCCGTGGCCGGAGCCGCGGCCGCCGGCGCGGCCAATTTCAGTGGCGCCTCGCCCTTGGCCTTTAGCGACAGCGACGCCGTGTAGAGAGCTCCCGCTTGCACCCTGGCCTCCAGCCCGAGCGGCCCGTCGGTGCGGTTCTTGACGAACAAGCGGAGCGGTTCGCTAGCGGCGGTCGGCGGTAGCACGAGCCCTTTGCTCAGCGCACGCCGCACGCCGGCGTACTCGACGGACACTTCGACCGGGCTCACGGCGGCGATGGCCGGGATCGGCAAGGGGAGGTGACGCACATGGTCGCCCTCAGCCAGCCGCAGCAACACGCCGTAAGTCGCCGCCAATTGCGCGTAAGTCGCGTCGTCGCGGACGCGGAACTTAAGCTCAACCTCCGCGCCGCTCTCATGGGGCGTCAACTTCTTTTCGACCCGCAGCAAGTTGGTTGGCTGCAACACGTCCACCGCGAGATCAGCGCCCTTCTCGCACTGCACCTGGAAAGTGAGTGACTCGGTCGTCTGATGCTCCGACAGGCTCGTTAGCTCCAGAGGTTTTGAACCCGTCGGTTTGTCATCGACAACCCGGGGCAACGTCGCTACGACCGAGTCGTCGAGCGATTGAGCCGCCTCGGCCAACCTGATCGATCCGATCAAGTCGCGCGATTCGGCCAGCAGGCGTCCCGCGTTGAGCTTGCGGGCCGCAGCGCGTTCATCGAGCTCGGCGAGCAAGGTGGGCGAAGCGAGGCGGGCGTCAAGCAGGTTGCTGAAGCACTCGGCGGGCAACACTCGGCAGGCGCGCTCGGCGAGCGTGGGGTCCGGTTTGGCAGAGATTCGGGCGAACGCGTCCTGAACCTGCGCCCGGAGCGCGGCTAGCAAGGCCTGCAGAGATTCGGGGGTGGGATTTGCAGCGGCTTGCTCGATCGGGGCATCGAGGTCGGTTGTCTGGAACCCGGCGAGCCGCAGTACCGCCGCGGTGAAACGCGCTTCGGCCACGCTATCGTTCGGTCCGCTTACGGTAGTGGCGTCTCCCCCCGTGGGCGCCGCGAATTTGAAGCTGTCGCGTGCCGCAGTGACTAAGATCGTCTTGCTGTTCTGCTCGGCAAAGTCTTGCAGCGGCTCGGCCTGGGCCGCCGCGGCGGCGCACGCCGCCAGGCAGAGCCTCTCCCGCTGCGCCGCGCCTAGCAGCGGCGTCGCGAGCAGCGCCTCAGCCGAGGGCAGCTGATCGGTTAGACCCTGGCGAAGGCTCTCGGCGAGCGCGTCGGTCGAACGGTTGCTGGCGCCCTTGAGCAGCGATCGCAGCAGCGACTCGAGGTGCAGGCCGAGGCCCCGGATCGCTTCGACGTTTCCGTCGAGCTCAGCGAGTGTCGCATCCCGGGGGAGTGCGTCGATCGCGTCGGCGAGTCCTTCCGTCAACGCGGCCGCCTCGGCCCAGTCGTTTCGCAACGAAGCGTGCAGACGCACCTGAGGCGCGATTAAGGGCAGCACGCGCATCGCGCGGTCACGCAGCGACAACGCCGCACGCAGCCGGCTCTGACAGTTCTCGACGCCGTGGTAGATGTGCGTGGCGGTCTCGCAGAGCTGTTGCGATTGATCGCGCGAAGCGAACCCCGGCGAGAGGAGCATCGCCAAGGCGGTCCGCCTTTGGCGATCGGCTCGGGCGAGGCTGCCGGCGACCCAGGCCATCGTTTTCGCGTCGGCCCAAACCTTCTCACGGAGCAGCGTGGCGTGAACAACTTCACGCAGCAGTGTGGCGGGCAGATCGTGGTCGGTGCTCAGCAGTTCCGCGAGGCGAGCGATCGTATCGGTCTCGACGAATCGCGGCTCGGGGGCGCCGCGGCTGAGCTCCGCGTGCGTCATGGCCAGTTGGGCCGTGAAGTCGCCATCCGATTGCATCAGCGCCGCCACCGCTGCCGAGGCGTTGGCCTCGGGCGCCGCCTTGTCGGCCGCCGTGCGGAGGGCGACCAGCGCCTCAGAAACCGCCGGTGCGGGAGGCGCGGGGGCTTCGAGCGCCGCCCGCCAAGCGGCGGTCAGCTCCGCCGGCGCCGGCCCCACGGCTAGCTCCCAGCGAGCTAGCGAGACCGTGGCGTCGGGCTCGAGCAACCGCTGGGCGTCTTCCTGCTCTTGGATCAGCGAGCGGGCGTTGCTGGCCATCAACTTGTTCATCGCCGACGAATCGGCGCCGCTGCGCCAGCGACGCTCCGCGTCGAGCACGTCCGCCTCGTACCGCTTGAGCAAACGCGGCATCGTGTGATTGGCGCCAGCAGCTAGCCAGGCGTCGCGGCGATCCCATGCCTCACGCAGCCAGACGGGGTATTCCTCGGCGGCGGGAACGGGCGCGGCGCCGTGCGGAGCCCGCCGGCAGGCGGTGACTACAAAGTCGACGTCGTCGAGCGCCACCGCGCGCGGCGTTTGCGCCGCGGGGCCGTAACGCCGGGTCCAAGTCTTCACGCGGTCGCAAACGTAGGCGGCCAACTCGCGGGCCGAGACCCGACTGTCGGTCAGGGCCGACGGGTTGTAGCCGTCGGCGGCGCCGGCGAGTCCCGCTTCAAAAAAGTAGCCAAACGTCGAGCGACCGGCGCCGGCAAGATTCGAAACCGACTCGCCCGGTGAGCAACCGACGAGCGTGACCAAGTCCGGCCGCGACTCGCGTTGCAGCATGGCGTGGATCTCCTCGCCCACGCCGCAAGGCAGCAAGGCGTGCTGGCCGTTCACCACGCCGAACGAGAGATCGAGCACCAGCAAGGTGGGGGGCCCGCTGTCGCGGAGTTGTTGCAGCAGCTCGGCGAGCGGCAGCCCTCCCTCGGCCTTGAGTGGCATGAATTCCTTGGTCATCAGCACCACGGCGCCCTTGGCGTCGCGCGTGGCGTAACCGGAGACATAGACCACCCGAGCCGCCGAGTTCTCGACCGCCTCGGTCGCGAGCGCGCTGCGGAGCAGCTCGGCCGACAGGCTGCGATCGAGGTGGAACGTGTCGTGGGCGAAGTAGTCGCCGCTGGCGAGCGCGTCGCGGTCGCCAGCGGCGGCCAAGTTATCGTCCACCAGCGGCGTTCGCAAATGGCTAGTCCAGCCCGCCACGAGCGACACGTCGGGCGCCGGTCCGAGCAGCAAGCCGACCGCCACCAGGCCGCCCAGAAGGCAGGCGGCCACGGCGGCCCAGGTCAGGGCGCGGGTCCGTTTTGATCGGCGGTGCAGCGGGGCTTCGGGGCCCATCGTAGCTCCCTATGGCGGGCGGTTGGTTGCTGGCGGGTTGGTCGAATTTGGGTCTAAGAGGCGACGATCGATTGGCTCAGGAACCGACCGCGCCAAGCCAATCGACGGCCGGGGTGGGTCGGTTGTCGACAGGCGAGGCGGGCGCCACCTCGGGGAACTTGGCCGACTGACCACGCTCTTCCGCCTCGCGTTTCATGCGTTCGATCGAAACCAGTTCGAGCCCCGCGATCGCCTCGTCGAGACGCTCGGGGTCGACCGGCCAAAACAAGCCGACCGAGCGGCCCGCTTCGGTAAAGCACTTGTGGCGTTGCCCCGCGGTCTCCAAGCCGTGCAGCCGAACCTTGTAGGGCGCCTTGGCGCCAAGCTCGACAACCAGGCAGTTTTGTTGCGTGGGGGGGCCATCGGCGTTCGGCAGCCGGCGCCGCTCGACCGCGATGCGGAGCGCCTCGACCGGTTCGCCGTCGACCACCCACGACTTGCCGACCAGGTCGACGAGCCGCTCGTAATCGGCCCCGCGTCTCACCACCCGCGAGGGAGCGGGAGGCTTGGGCCACGACCACCACACAGCGAGCTGATCGGGTCCTGATTCCTCAGACTGATGACGGCGACGAGCAACCTCCCAACAAGGCGCCGGGTAGCCATAGTACGGTCGCCAACCCACCTGCGGAGCGCTGCCCGTCAGACCGGGCGATTCGATCCATAGGTCGGCCGGACGCGTTTGTCCGAGCAGCGCGTCGGGCGACGCCGGGCCCAGCGGCGTGTGCTCCAGGCAGAGCATCGTTGAGGTCGAACCGTCCGGCAAGCGGCGATGGTTGAGCAGCGTGGCGCGCCAATCGCCAGCCCGACGGGCCGGCTTTTCGGGAAAACGCTCGGCGGCGAATGGCGCCGGGGCGAGAGTCGTGGCGCCGAGCGAGTCTTGCATTGCGAGCAGCAACAGGTCGCCCCCCGCCAGACGGGCCCGCTGAGCAGGCGCCGAACCCGCGCCGATCGGCAGTCGGTAGACGCCCGGCGCGAGCGGCTTGGTTTGCCACAAGTGATTCGTATCGGTCCCGGCGAGCAACGCTTCGGCCGCGTTGGCCGAACTGGCGGGGTCCTCCGGCTCGATAGCCACGCTGCGCGGCGCGGCGAGCGCCCGGCGGAGCGTGGCCTCAAGCTCGTGCCGCTTGTCGGCCTCCCACCAACGCCCGGCGGGGTTCATCGTATTCAGGAAGGCGAACTGCTCGCGGGCGTCGGACAGCTCGCCCTCAGAAACCTGGAAACCGACCACCTGAACCGCGACGCCGGAGCCGGCGAGTTCCTTGGCGAGCACCTGCGCGATCGGCCGGCCGGCGGGGTTGGCGAGAGCGTCGCTGGCGAAGCGGTTGTCGAAGCCATCGGTGATCGCGATCACGGCCCGATACCCCGACAGATCACGCAAGTCGTTGCTGGCGGCGAGGATGGCGCGGGTGAGCGGCGATTCGTTCCACGGCTCGACGCGAGGGTAAGCGAGCCGATCGGCGAGGCCTTGCGCGAGACGCGTGTCTTGAGGGTCCCAGCTCGTGGGAGGCAGCACGCACTCGATCGTCGATTCGGCCTGTTCGACCGTCTTCTGCTGGCCAACCGCTTGCCCGAAGACCCAAACGCTTACCCGCACACCGGCCGGTGTGTCGGCCAGCAGCGAGGTGAGCGCCTCGACCGCCTGCGTGTACTTCGAGTCGCCGGGAGCGCCGACCGGGCCCATGCTGCCCGAGGCGTCGAGGACGAACGCCACCCCGCCGGTCCGCTGGCCGCCTTCGAGGGTCTCGGGCGCGCGAATCGCCAGGCCCGCGTGCAGCGGCGCCGGCGGCGTGTCGGCCTCGAACTCGGGCCGATGGTGAATGACAATCGGCGAATCGAGCTCGGCGCGGTGGCCGCGCAACCAAACCGACACCCCCATCCGCCGCGCTTCGAAGTCGCCCACCACGGTCTCTTCGTCATCGCTCTCCGCATCCGAATCGACGGAGAGCACGACGGTAAACGGCGCGTCGGCGTCGTCGCCCTCGATCGTGGGCAAGAAACGCTCGCCCGCCGTGGGGACCTCGACCCGCAGCCCTTCGCCCGTCGTCACACTGACCGTGGGAGATCCGATACCGCCCGCGCCAACCACGCGATAGCTCAGCGGCGGCGTGGCGCCCGAGACCACATCGACCCGTGAGGGGCCGACAAGGCTGAGGCTCATCGGCGTCGCGATCAAACGACGCAGCCTCGCCACCTCGGCGCGACCCGGCAGGGCCTGATCGGCGCGTTGCAGGTAGGCCTCGGCGGCGGTGCGATAGTAAGGGTCGGCGCCCGGCAGGGCGCCGTTCCAACGGTCGGCCATCACCCGCTCGGTCCGCCAGAGGTTGAACTCGCATACCCGTTGCCGGCGGAAGCGTCGCAGCGAGGGCGCCTGGGCGCCTTCGAGCGCTCCGGTTTCGAGTCGCCGCTCGACCGCCGCGTGTTCGGCCCAGTGGCCAGCCGGCTCTTGCGGCTCGTCGGCGGCGATCGGCGTGCTGAGCTCTTGCTCGTCGCTCGACAGCAGACCCCTCAGAGCGCGAGCCAGATCGGCGGCTAGCGGCGCCAAGGCGCGTGGGTCGTGGGCGCCCTCATGCGGCGCAAGCGACGCCTGGGCCGACTGGCTGGCGTTGTGGTCGCCGAGTGCTCGGTCGAACAAACGCGCGCCGATCGAGGCCAACGCCAACCGGCCGCGGCGCTCGGTCTCGCCGCAACGGCACGCTTGGATCCTCTCCGCCGCCAGTGCGACCGGGCTCGCGTCGTCGTCCGGGGTCGGGGCCCCGGTGTGGCTCACTACGAGCAGCTTGAGCCGGTCGCCTACCTCTAGGTCGGGCACACGCAACGCGGCGGGGCGGTTGTTCCAAAACGGGGCGCCCGAGCGATTGGCCAACCCGCTCCGCCAGCGGTCCAGCGCCCGGCGTGTCGCTTTCATGCGTTTGCCGAGCGCCGCGGTCGCGGCGGTGAGGGCTTCGACGTCCTCATCCTCGGCCGCACCCGACGAATCGACCGCCAGTAGCACGTCGCCTAGCTCGTTCGCCGCGTCCCAAGCCGCTTCGAGTGTCGCGACGGCGGCGGCGATCTCTTTCTGAGAATTGTCGTCCGAGGCAACCACGGCTGCGGCGGACTCCGAATAAAACGGCAGCAGGTCGAACGCTTTGTCGCGTGCGCCGATCGCGGCGTGGACGGTGCCCGCGCGCTGGTCGATCTGAACGAACCTTTGCTCAGCGTCGCGGAGCGAGGCGGTCGCGCGCGGCAAGTAGCTCAGCCCGCCGAAGAGCTCGTCTTCGCCCGCGCGGCGGATCGCGTCGGCTTCGCGGTAAGACCGCTGGATCCAAGGCAGCATGGCCGGCGTCTCAACCGAGTCGGCGTCGCAGCGGGAAGTCAGGATATCTTCTGAGAGCCGGCGTACGTGGATCACGAGCCGGAGCGCGTCTGCCCAGGCCAGGTCCGACAGGTCGCTCGGCAGGCCGTCGCTAAGGAGCGTCAGCAGGTGCGCCTCGCAGGGACGCGGCGCGGTCGGCTCGCCCATGGCGGCGACCACCGCCGCCGCCCGACGCAATGCCCCCTGGGGGTCTTCGGTCGTGCGGTTGAGCAACCGATCGTAGACAAGCCAGCAAAGTTCACGCGTCTCGCTGGGCGTGTGGGCCTGGACCGCGTCTTCCCACGCCTTGTGCATGTGTTCGGCCGGCGTGGCCCAGAGTGTCGAGACGAGCGCGTCGGCCGCGGGCCCAAGCGGGCCGCCCTCCTCCGGTCGCGACAGTTGCACCGGGTCGCTCGCCTCGGAGGGCGACTCCACGCCGTGCAACAGCTGGCGGGCCCAGTCGTCGAGATCGGCGTCGACCTGCGCGGCAAGTTCGGGCGTCCCGGCGATCAGCAGTTCTTCCCAGCGGATCACGCCCCGGCGGTAGCGGCGCCACGCCACCGGGTCGGTGGTCTCGGGCGCCATCAACGCGGCGGCCAGCTGCTGCGTTTCCAGCCAGCGGAGGCCAATCGCTTCGAGCGGCGGCTCGTCGCATGACTGGGGGGGGGATTCGAAATGAGGGTCAGCCACCGCCAGCTCCATCGCCGCCGCACGGCTTGCGCCCGTGGCGCCCAGCGGCAAGACGAGCGGCGTTTGCGTTCGTCCGCGGGTCGTGCTGACACGGACCGCAACCGCCCGCCGGGCGTAGTCGGCCAATTCGGCGGCGCTCAGGCGTCCGTCGTCGTTCGTGTCGTCCGCCGCCCCGCCAAGGCCACGCGTAAAAGCCTCGAGGAACACGTTGCCGCAGGTCGCCGGGTCGCTCCACGACCGCTCGCCCACGTCGCTGGACGAGAGAACCACCAGATTAGGAATCGCGGCGATCCGGGCGTCGAGCCCACGCAAGCCTTCCGCAAAGCGGTTCTCGAGCGAACCGTAACGCCAGTCGCCGGTCCAGGCGGCGGCGTCCAGCACGACGAGTTTCTCCTGCTCGGCCGGCAATTCGGCTAGTTCGTCTAGCAGATCGCTCACCAGCAGCCGGTTCTTAGCGCCGTCGAGCGGCGTGCAGTCCGTCGGCAGCAGATAAGGTCCTTGGTCATCCGCCCCGCCATGCATCGAGACGATCAGCACCGCCGTCGGGCCAGTGAGCTTGCTCACCGCCTGCCGCCACTCGAAACGACTGTCGGCAACGAGCGGCGCGGGGGCGGCATGGATCAGCGGCTCGGAGACCAGCCGCAGCAGCGGCGCGTCTTCGCCAAGGCGGCTGGCGCCCAGCAGCCCACGCCAGCCAGCGGCGTTGTGGGGCGTGGAGAGGTTCGTGGCGTAGTGGGCCCCCACGGTCACCAACTCGATCGGCTGCGGCGGGCGCAGCAGCGCGGAGGCGACCAACAGCGTGGCCACCAAAGCGCCGAGCGCAGTGAGGCCTAGAGCGGCCATGGCCATTCTTTTACGCTGCGCGCGGCGGAGGGGGTTGGCGGTACGAGAGGGAGGATCGGAGGGCATCGCGGCGCCAGGCGAGGTCGCTTTGGGGGAGTGGGGCGAACCTTGGCGCAATGCGCCGTAGAAACCTACCACCCTCTCGGGCGCGATGTGGTGAAAAAGCAACAAGCTTCGCCCCTCAGGTCGGCCCGTCGCAACCCGATCGACCGGCGCGACCCGCGCCACCCGTAGCCGCGACGCACGCGGAGCGGTTTTCCTCGCCGGCAGACTCCTTTTGCCGTTTCTCCTACTCGCAGCAAGCCGAAGAACTGAATCCGTACGGCGCCGCGCCACCCTCTCCCGCAACGAACGCATGCCCGATAACGCTCAAGACGAAGACGAGCCGAGCCAAGACGACCGCGCGTTGAGGATCGACACTCCGCTCGACGACGAGTCGCTGCTGATCACGCGTTTCTCCGGCGGCGAGGGGCTCTGCTCGTTGTTCCGGTTCGAGCTGGCGCTCGTCTCGGAACGCGACGACATCGACTTCTCCGACCTGCTGGGGCAATCGGTCACCGTGACGGTCGACGTGCCCGGCAGCGAGTCGCGGTCGTGGAATGGCGTGGTCACACGGTTCTCGCAGCACAAGCAGGACGAGGATTTCACCTACTACGACGCGGTGGTCGAGCCAAAACTCGCTTTGCTAGGGCTGCAGACAGGCTTTCGTGTTTTCCAGGACCAGAAGGTCGACGACGTGCTCGACACCCTGCTCGACGGCCTGACGGTCAAGAAGACCTTCGCCCACGCGGACGACCGCCAGCCGCACAACTACTGCGTGCAGTACGGCGAATCGGACCTCGCGTTCTTCAGCAGGCTGATTGAAGAGGCGGGCCTCTTTTACTGGTTCGAGCACTCCGACGACGACCACACACTCGTGCTTTGCGACGACTCCTCGCAATGCGCCAAGCCCGAGGGGATGGAAGACGTGGTCTTCCGCCAGCTCGACGGGGGCGTGCAGGACGAGGTGGCCGTCACGAGCTGGACGAAGACCCAACAACTCACTCCCACGCGTTTCACCTGCCACGACCCGCACTTCCAGCTGCCTCGCAAGCCGCTCGAGGGCCAACGCGATCTGGCCGAGAGCTTCACGGTCGGCACGGTGACACACAAACCGAACCCGACGGGCGAGACCTGGGAGTCGTTCGGCTACCCCGGCGGCTACGCCTCGCGCTACGACAGCGTGGCGACCGCCGAGCAAGACCCCGACCCGGCCGATTTCGACGAAAGCCCGATCAAGAACCTGGCCGACGACGCCGTGGCCGAGGCGCGGCTGCGCAGCGAGATCGCTACGCTGGTTGGTCTGACCATCGAAGCCCGCAGCGACGTGCTGCCGTTGGCTGCGGGGCACGTGTTCACGCTCAAGGGCCACTTCAACGCCGACGGCGATTACCTAGTGACCGCCGTGAGCCACCAAGTGGAGCTCGGCATAGGCCTCACGTCGGCCCCCTCCGACGACGAGCTGCACTACGAGAACGCGTTCGTCTGCCAGCCGTCGGACCTGGTCTATCGGCCCGTGCGTCGGACGCCCAAGCCCGTGATCAGCGGCGTGCAGAGCGCTTGGGTCGTGTCGGACCTCACCGCCAACGAGGAAGACCCCAAGAAGCTCCGCGAACTGTTCTGCGACAAATACGGCCGCGTGAAGGTGTGGTTCCCCTGGGACCGCCGGGCCGACGCCCCCGCCGAGGGCGAAGAGCCGGCCGCCGCCGAAGGAGACGCGTCCGAGGGAGGCGGGGCCGATGGAGACGATTCCGAGCAGGAAGAAACCGCCAACGTGGCCGACCGCTCCTGCTGGGTGCGGGTCGCCCAGGTTTGGGCCGGCAACGGCTGGGGCGCCTTCTTCTGGCCGCGGCACGGGCAAGAGGTGTTGGTCGCCTTCGAGCATGGCGACCCCGACCGGCCGGTGATCGTCGGCAGCCTTTACAACGCCAAGAACATGCCGCCAATGCCGATGCCCTTGCACGCCGACATGAACGGCGTGAAGTCGTGCACCGTGAACGGCAACCCGGCGGTCGACTTCGGCGGACTCACGTTCTCCGACGAGCCGGGCAACGAGCACGTCGAGGTCCGCTCCAAGCGGCACGCCGTGGTCCGCTCCAAGGAGAGCCAGCACCAGCACGTGCCGGGCGCCGCGGTGCGGATGAGCGGGTCGCTGCTCGCTTCGCTAGGCTCGGGCGCCGGCGGCGGTGTGGCTAAGCCCAAAGTCTCCGGGATCGACGGCCAGCACGCCGCGCTCGCCAAGAAGTGGGGCAAGAAGCTCGCCCTCACGCAGTTCGAGTCCGACATCAAATTCAACTTCGGGCACACCTCGACGATCACCGGCGGCATGCCACTCGCGTCGGTGGGCAACGTGGTGCTCGGCGGCAACATGCGTATCGTCATGGATCCGCTCGGCTGGGTCGACGACGACCAGGCCCAGCAGATCCAGGACTACGCCTTCCCCATGGGCCAATGGTCGGGCGTGTTCGGCTCGAGCCGGTCGCTGCACTACGGCCCGTCGACGACGATCCGCCACGGCGCGGAGGTCACACGCCGCGTGCGCGAGAACTTTGCCGAGTCGAACACACGCACCCAGTACGTGGGAGGCATCGCCTCGGCGTCGACGGCGTTGTTGCTGCTGGGCGCACTGAACGAGGGGAGGGACTCCAAGAAGCTCGAGGTGCTGATGCGGCTGCTCGGCCCGCGCGGGCTCTCGGGCACGCTGCTCAACCTGCTGATCGAGTACGAGCAGGGCCTCGGCACGCAGGACGCCGGCATCGACAAGCAAGGCGAGGCGTCGAGCCTCAACGACCACGCCGACGTGCTGGGCGACGACTACGCGTCGCTGATCACCGCCTTCGCCGAAGCCGCCACGGATCAAGGTGAATCGCTCAGCTCGAAGGGCGAAGAGATCAGCTCCGAACAAGAGTCGGCAGCGGCCTCACAGGATCTCTCGGCCGACGACGCCGAGTCGGATAGCGACGATTCCGGGGACGACTCGGACGATGATTCCGACGCCGATTCAGACGCCAGCGGCGACGACTCGGACGCCGGCGTCGACGCGTCTGGCGACGAGGACGAGCCGGAGGACGTTGATGTCGACATCGAGTTCGGCAGCGACGAGGAGGCGGACGTCTACGAGTGCTACGACGGGCTGCTGATGACCGGCGCCCGCAACGTCTCGGTCCGCGCCCGGCCGAGCGATGAGGCGGACGACGACACCGACCCGTCGCTGATCCATCTCGACTCGCAGGGGGGCGGCGAGGACAACGGCGCCGTGGCCATCACGGCCAGCGGCCAGACGACGATCGCCTGCGGCCCGGCCGCCTTCCAGATCCGCCGCTCGGGCGACGTCGGCCAGATCGACGCCACCACCGGCGACCAAGGCACGATCACCATCACCACCGGTGGCGACAGCGGCAGCAAGGCGGTGCTCGACCCGGAGAGCATCAACCTGTCGGTCGGCGGCGACAGCGGGGCCGTCATCGCGATGACGAGCGACGGCATCAAGCTGACGGTCGGCTCCGGCGGCCCGTGCCTCGAGATCACCACCTCGGGAGTCACGATGAGCAGCGGCTCGAACAGCGTGGCGGTCGACACCTCGGGCCAAACCACCAGCGCGATGGACATCACACACACCGCCCAGAACGGATTCACGGCCACCGGCACGGCCTCCGCGGAACTTTCGGCCGCCGGCCAAACGACCGTGAAGGGCGCGATGGTGATGGTGAATTAAATTGCTCCCCTCCCTTTGATGGGGAGGGGAATCATGACGACCAACATCCGAACTGAAGACCAAACGCCATGCCCCCCGCCGCCCGCCTGACCGACATGCACGTCTGCCCGATGGTCACCCCCGGTGTGCCGCCGATCCCGCATGTCGGCGGGCCGATCACCGGTCCGGGCGCTCCCACGGTGCTGATGGCCGGATTGCCCGCCTCGGTGGTAGGCGACATGGCGGTCTGCGTTGGGCCGCCCGACTCGGTGGTCAAAGGGAGTGCGACCGTGATGGTTGGCGGCATGCCGGCCGCACGGATGGGCGACTCCCTCGCCCACGGCGGCGCCATCGTCTTGGGCGCCCCGACCGTGATGCTAGGCGGCTGAACACGATGGCGTCCCCACGGGCGTGACCCCCACAGCGATCAACGAATCAACCTTCTGCACGCAGCGTTCGCGTGCTCATAACGCGGCGACCGACCATGTTCCTCGGCGACCAACACGACCTGCCCGAGCCCGACGCCGAAATGGCGACGGACCTGCTGAGCCGCGCGCCGTCGGCCGGGTCGTGGGACCGCCCCCCCTACCCGGATGAGACCGCCGACGCGTTCTTCGCCCGGCTGATCGACGAGGGCCGCCTGGGCGACGCCGTGCTGCTGGCGGCCGTGAGCCTCGGGCCGCGACGCGCCGTGTGGTGGGGCAGCCTTTGCGTTTGGGACCACATCAAACGGCTCAAGCTGAAAGTCGAAGGCCTCGAGTCGGCGGCCGTCGACGCCGCGGTCGAGTGGGTCTTGTGCCCCGACGACGAGAAACGGCTCGAGGCGAAAGCGATCGCCGACAAGGCGGGCGGCGAGAAGCCTTGGGGAGCGCTCGCCATGGCGCCCTTCTGGGCGGGGGGCAGCATCGCCCCGGCCGATTGCCCCGCCGTCTCTCCGCCGGCCGGTTTGGCCGAGAAGATCGTCGCCAACGCGGTGCTCAAGGCCGCCGCCGATCCCGACCCGCCAACACGCCAAGGCCGTCTGATGCAGTCTCTGCGTCTCGCCGCCGAGGTGCAGACCGGAATGACCTCGTTCGCAGCGGCCGCGGGAGGCGAACCCCAATGAAGACTTTCAGCAGAACGATTCCCAACCAGCGGAGCCGGTCGCTCTCGATCCATCGCGACCAGCGCACCTGCGGCGCCCACGCCCTGGCGCGGGTCTACGCCTCGCTCGGCCTGCGGGCCGACGCTCCCGCTATCTGGCGCCGGTTGGCAGAGCCGGATTCGGCGGGCGAGCCGCGCATCCGCACGCACCGCTTGGCCGACGACGCCCTGAGCCATGGCCTGTCAGCCGTTTGCCTGCAAGCCGATCGCAAAGCGCCGCCGGCGCTCAACGCCTTGCACGCCATGGGTTGGCGCGTGGTGCTCAACCACCTGATCACGCCCGGGCGGCCCGAGGGCCACTTCTCGGCCGTGGTGCGAGCGCGGCGCGACTCGGTCACGCTCTTCGATCCTAACCACGGCCCCAACGACGGCCCCAACGACGGGCCCAACCACGGGCCAAGCGGCGGATCGTTTGTGCGGATGCGGCGCCAGCGGCTGCATGAGCGGTGGATGCCGTCGGCGCCGTCGGCCGAAGTGATCGGCGGCGTGCTGGTCGCCGTGCGTGATGCGACGAGCGACCCGAGCGAGTGGCGGGCCTGCCCGGCGTGCGGCGGCGACTTCCTGCTGCCCGCGTCGATCGGAACAAGTTGGAGCGGCCCGTGGTCGGCGCATTGGTTGGCCGCCTTCTGTCCGCGGTGCGACGCCCGCGTCGAACCGTTATCCCACAAGCCATTCCTACCAGGAGCAGCCGTATGAACGAGAGCTCGATTTTCCGGGCTGTGCAGTCGTTCTCCGACTTGCACCGCGAACTGGGCGACGCCCAGCAGGGTGCCATCGACGAGCGGCTCCGCCGCGAGTTGGCCCGCGTCTCGTGGATGGCGCAGCGCCAGATGCACATGCTCGTGCCGACCCAGCGTGAGGCGATCGCCAAGCTCGAAGCGAAGCGGCGGAAGTCGGCGGAGATGGCCGCCAAGAACAAGGAGCAGATCCAAACGAAGCAGAAGGCGTTGGCCGCCGGCAAGGCGCCCGAACTGCCCGCCACCGAGCCTGTGGCGGCGCCGACGGTCGACCCCGCGCTCGGCAAGCAACTCGCGAGTGAGTTGCTCGAACGCCACCACGCCCGCAAGGCTGTTGCCGTTGCAACCACACCGGGCGGGGTGCTCGATGGCTGGCACTGGGATCGCGCAGCGCCAACCGTGCCGGCTGCCGAGTAAAAAACTCCCTCCCCCTACCGGGGAGGGGAAGCACACTCAGTACCGAAACCGCAGCTCGGTGCGGAACATCGAATCAACCCAGCTGTAGTCGCCCACCGGGCGGGTGTAAGAAACCCCGAAGTCGGCCCGGTCGCAGAAGAACAGCCGCATGCCAAGCGAGCCTTGCAGGTAAGTCGAACCACTGGCGCGGGTCGCTTGGGCGGCCGTGGGGCCGGTAAACGCGCCGTCTTGAAAACGCCAGCCGCTCAGCTCGCTCACAGCGATGAGCGGCATGCAGCGGTGCGGCCGCCAAAGCACGTGGTTGCACGAGGCGTTATAACGCACCACGGCGCCGGCGTAGTCGGCGTCGCCCCCCAGCGGGATCCACTCGCTCACGTCGGCCTGGACGAACGTGTCGGGCGTGAGGCTCAGGCCGAACACGAGGCCCAGCTCGAGCGAAACGTGCCCCGTGCCCAAGCCCTTGCGCGCCGAGCCCTGCGGCACGTGCGTGTTCATCTGGAAGGCGATCTGCATCAGCTCGGTGTCGAAGATCATCGTCTTTGTGCCGATCGTCAGGTCGCCGAATCCGGCCGCGCCGGCGCCGTTGTACTCGACCGATCGGTAGCTGTACTCCACCGACGCGCCAAACGACCCGTGGGCCACCTCGGTGTAATGGCGGATCTCGTCGTAGTCGACCGGCCCGAACGCCGGATCGCCGCCGGCGGCGGGCCGGGGACCGGCGCCCGTCGTGTCGGCCCGCGCCCAGAAGAACTCCGCCCGGTCGGGCGTGACAAGATCGTTGCCGTGGTCCCAGCGGAAGCGTTGCTGGTTCACCGGACGCGCGGCGGTCGTGTAGAACGCGGCGTCGTCAGTAGGCCGCCACACCGGCTGATAGCACGGGTCGGGGCAGCATAGCCCCCGGTAAACCGCTCCTAAGAAGCGGTGGCTCTTCGAGCCCCCCTGGCAGTCGGGGCAACAGCTCCCGCCCTGGCAGCCGCCCCCGCAGTAATCGCAGAAGCTGATCTCACCCAACGCGGCCAGCGGACTCTGGGGCGAGGGCGGCGTGGCGACCGAACGCGGCTCGAGCAATGGCGCCGGCGCTGCCGACTGCTGCGGGGCCGGTAGCGGAGCGGTCTGCGGGGCCGGTGTCGGGAGTCGTCGCGGCGGGCTGGGCGTCGGAGGCGGGGTGATCGTAGGCGTAGGCCTAGGCGGTGGGGTCGATTTGGGCTTCGCCGTTCCGGGGGGCGAAGGGGCGTTCGGCGAATCGTCGGCGGACGGCTGTTTGTCCGCCTCTGTCGCTGGGGTAAGCACAAGCGGTGTCTGCAATTCCACGCCGGTCGGCGGCAAGCGAATCACCTCCGGCGGTTTGCCCACAACACGCTCACAAGCCATGAGCCCCACCGCCAGCCCCGCTAGCAGCACGAACGCACGGCGCAGCGGGCTCCCTCCGAAGGAGAGCGGTGTGCGGCGTGGGCGTTCCTTGGCGTGAGGCATGGATTCCGTGGATGACAGACGAGGTTTTTAGCGCGGTGGGTCGGGTCGATTGCCGAAACACAGAGAAGTCGACCAACGGAACTGTTGATGTGATCGTCACAACCGACCCTCCGACTATGGCCGGCCAGTGTGGTAGCGGCCAAAAAGTGCTTACTCGACCCCCCATAGCCCGCGTGCCTTACAAAACACAGGCCCAACGCCTCTTAATCGCGACTGCACTGCTGGCGGCCGCTGCCGCTTGCGCAGGAGAGACGCGGGCGCAATCCCTGCCTGGTTTCCCCTCGCCAGCCGCGGCTGAGGCCGAAACCACGAACCGCGGTTTCTGGGGCAAGACGGCCTGGACCTACCGCCGGATGAAGCTGCACTGCCAAACCTCCGAGTTCGGCAGGTTCCTGCGCAAGGCGGTTCGGCCGCTCAGCGCGATGAGCGGCGGCCTCATCCCGGCGCCGCCCGACAACCATTTCGCCGCCGCGGTCGAGCAAAACGCCGCGGCGCCGATCGGCATGGCGCCGGGCGCCGTTCCCGCTCCGCCCCCACCACCGCCCCCCGCCGTGGCTGCGGCTGCAAAAATCAATTTGGAGAAGTCTCAGGCCAAGATCCGCCGCGAAGCGGTCGCCTACCTCGCCGGGCTCGACTGCCGTTACTATCCCGAGGCCGAGGCGGGCCTGATCGCCGCGCTCCGCGCCGACAGCGACGAGTGCGTGCGGCTTGAGGCGGCCCGCTCGCTGCTGAGCGGCTGTTGCTGCACGCCGGCCGTGGTCCAGGCGCTGTCGGTCTGCGTTTCGGGCGGCAACCAAGACGGCAACCCGGGCGAACGATCACAGCGGGTGCGGATGACGGCGCTCGCCGCACTGCAGAAGTGCGAGAGTTGTGGCAGCGGCGGCGCGGCGCCCGCCCAGCGACCCGAAGCGCCGCTCAGCGAGATCGGCATCGAGGGTCGAGCGACGCCGGTCGCTTACCAGACCGCGTCAATCACAGCAGAATCAGCCACAGCCGCAGCCGCCCCAGCTAGCGCCGCGCAAGAGCCGTGGGCTGCCGAGCCTGCGCAAGCTACGCCCGCGCCGCGCAAGTCCTTTGTCGGGCTGTGGCGCGAGGCCGCCCGCACGCAGGATGACGCCGAATCGGGGCCGCAGCTAGCGCCGCAGTTGGCGAAATAGTTGGCGTCGCGGAACCGCTCACGAAGAGCTGTTGTTGCTGCTGCTCCCGCTGTCGCGTCGGCGCCCGCGTCCTCCGCGTGACCCGCCACGCGAACCGCCGCGTCCGCCACGCCCGCCGCGGTTGTTCTTCATCCGCTCCGGACGGGCGGCGATGTTGGCGTCGACCACGACGCCGATCGCCTCTTGCCACGACGTGATGTTCTTGTGACTAACGCGTTTGACCTCTTCCTCATCGTCGTCTTCGCTCGATTCGGCCGAGGCTTCCGAGGCGTCCGACGAATCGCCGCTATTTTCGTCACCGCCCTCGGAGCGTGACTTGCCGCCACGCCGCCGGCGCCGGCGACGACGCGGCTTTTCATCGCCCTCTTCCGAGTCAGCCTCTTCCGAGGCGGCCGATCCATCCGCGTCGGCGTCGGTATCGGAATCGGAGCTGGCGTCCGGGTTCTCCTCGTTGCTCTCGCTGTCGCCTTCGCTCTTGCGGCGACCGCGCCGGCGGCGCCGCCGGCGACGCGGCTTCTGCTCACCGCTCTCGTCGGTCTTGTCCTCTTCGGCGTCGGCGGTCTCGGCGCCTTCGCTCACAGCGGCCGCGACTTTGTCTTTCTCGTCCTCTTCGACCTGCTCAACCGCCTTCGGCTCAGCCGTTGGCGTGGGAGCGGTGGCCCGGGCGCGTTTGCGACCGGCGAACGGGAACCAGCTTGAGAAGCCGCTCGGCTCGGCCTCGGCCTGTCGCTCAGCGGCGGCTTGCTCCGAGGCCGGCTGCACAGGGGTAGGGGGCGTGGCGAGTTCTTCCACAGCTTCGTCGGTCGCCGCGGCCTCGTCAGTCGTCGCCTCGCTGGCTACGGCCGGGGTGGTGGCGTCGCTGTCGGCGTCTTCCGAATCACGCTCGTCGCCAGCCGATTCGTCCTTGCGGCCGCCACGTCCGCGTCCACGACGCCGGCGTCGGCGACGCGGCTTCTTCTCGCCGTCTTCTTGATCGCTGTCGGCCGACTCTCCGCCGCCGCGGGCCGGCTGACCCGAGTCACGCGATTCATCCTTCGCGGTCTCGCTGGCGTCTTTGCTGGCGCCGTCGCCCTCAACGCCATCGATTCCTGCGCCAAACCCGCGGCTTTTCGGGGCCGCCTTGGGGGTGGTTGACGGATCGCGGGCCGGCTTGGATCGCTTGGGGGCCTTGGTGGGCTCGGCCGTCGAGGCGGCAGACGCTTCAGCAGGCTCCTCGCTCGCAGCGGGGGTCGCCGGGGCAAGGTCGCTGTCCCATGCCGAGGGCTTCTTGGGCGCCGGCTTCCTCGCTACCGGCGGGGCGGCCGGCTTGGGCGTCGGCGGAACGGCCGGCGCGGGCGACGGCGGTGCGGCCGCAGTCGGCGTCACGCCCAGCTCGTCGACCAAGCTGTCCCAACCGCTGGGCGCTTGCTGCGGGATCTCGTGCTCGATGGGCTCTTCAGCGGTGGAAGCTTCGCTAGCCGCCTCTTCGGCGGCAGCTTCTTCGACAGGAGCTGCGTTGTCGGCAGCTGAGTTGTCGGTAGCTTCGCTGGCGACGTCGTCACCGGCGGTCTGATCAGACTCAACGCCGATGTCGCGGAGCAGGTCGTCCCAGGAGTTGTTCGGTGTGGGCATGGAGTTGGTTGTGCGAGGGGCGGATCGAGCCATCGCCCTGTGCGGGTCGCGGCGTCGTCGCCGACAGCATTGGCTGCGACTCTGGCTGCGGGCTTCGCACGGGGAGGCCTCGGAAATGGGGGGTGTTCGGTGGCTGCCCCCGTTGACGTTCGCTGTCGTCACGCCCGTAGGAGCCGCATAAGGTGAGGCAGTATAAGGTTTTGGGGCCCGTTTTGATAGACGCCTTTAGCCGGGCGTTTGCCTCCACAACTCCCCCCTGGAGGGCGGCCCAAAATCCGCTCCCAGCATGCAAAAAGCCGCCGGCGGGGGCTCATTACCCTCGCCGGCGGCTTGCCTACTCTGCTTAGATCGCTCGAAATCGCTTCGGCTCACGGGCGCCGGTCGACAATCAGCGAGCTGTTGTCGGCCACCGAGAACATCGGACGGAAGATGTTGTCGCTACGCCGCTTCGGGCCCGAACCGTAGTTCCAGACCAGGTTCATGCCGAGGTTCCAGGCCTCGTCGATCACGCCATTGGCGGCGTCGGCGTTCTCGGGAATCAGGTAGCGGAATCCCGACTCGAACGACCAGCGTCCGGCCAGCGGCACGTGGATGTCGCCGCCAACGATGCCGTCGCCCTGGTCGCTGAAGCCGCCGTAGCAGCGGAACTCGCCGTCGCCCTTGCCGTGGAGCCGCCAGAACAGCAGGTACTGGTCAACCGTGCGGAAGTAGCTCGCGGCGGTCTGTGTTTCGCTCACGTGCGTCGAGAACTCGAAGCCAACTTCCTTGCCGCGCGGGTTCGTGATGCTGATCAAACCGCGAACTTGGTTGTAGTCTTCCGAGCCGAGCCGCTCGTCGCGGAGCATGTCGTAGACCACGCCGTACTGCATGCCGACCTTCTTGCGATGGAACAGGCCCGCGGTGAAGAACGCCTGCGTGTGCGAGTCGTCCGTGCCGGGCGACAGCGTGCCGTGCAGCTGGCTGTGGACCGCCTGGCCGCCGATCTGGTAGCCGAGGCGCGGCAGCGGCAGCCAAGCCATCTTGCCGCCGATGTTCAGCCCCTCGTGGAAGCCGAAGTTGCCCTGATCGCGGGTCCCGTCGAGCGGGTTCTTGAACCCGTGGACACCCGAGAAGAGCGAGATGTCTTTGATCGGCGGCACGCACAGCACCAGCGGGACGGCCCCGCGATCGATGCACCCGCCGAGGCTCTTGGCGCAGCCGCACGAGTCGCCGCAGCCGCACTCGCCGCAGCAGCCGACGTCGCCGCAAACGCAGTCGGAGCCCATCGACACGGCGCAACCGTCGCCGTAGTCGCCGCATCCGCAGGCGTCGCCACAACCCGCGCCGCAGCCCGGTTCGGTGTAGCCGCAGCTAGGCTCTTCGTAGTAAGGCACGCCACAGGTCGCTTCCTCGCACCCGCAACCCGGCTCGCAGACGGGGCCGCAGCCGCAATCGTCGCCGCAGCCGCACGAGGCGCCACACCCGCAGCCGCCGCCGTAACCACCGTGGTGGAACAGACCGGCCTGAGTGACGGCCGGATCGAGGTGCGCCGCGTTCACGCCGGCCGAGGCCAGAGTGGCGAGCGACGCGTTCGCCGAAGCCGTAAGAGACGGGGCGACCGTCTGGGGCGCCGCGGTCCGCTTGGGAGCGGCCGACGCGACGCGTTGCGTCGAGTGGGCCTGCGCCGCAGGCCTTTGGGCGGTGGTTCGATCGGCCGGCGCCTGAGCCGTCGGCCGTTTGGCCGCTGGCGCCGTGCTCGACGCGGCGGTGTGGGAGGCTTGGCGTACGCCGCTCGACTGCCAGGCGAGCTCATCGCCAGCGGCCTCGGTGGCCGCGAACCCCACGACGGGAGTGATGGCGAGGGCAAGCAGCAGGGTCGCGGCCGGTGCGGCGCGGCGGTTCGACGGGTCGTGGTGACGCATCGCTATGATCCTTACGGGGGGCGTAGTCGGTTCGCGGGCCGCGCAAAGGCGGTCGAGCAACGGAATTCTCCTCAGGCGTCCCGCGTCTTGCTGGCGCGTTGTCAGCGACGCCAGGCCCCCCTGGATCGCTGCTCAAGAGAGGGTATCGGGACGCCAGGGCCCGGAACTTTCGGAAAAGTCACCCCAACCGTCAGAGTCGCCGCCCGCAACGCTGGCGCCCCTGCGGGGTGGGCCCGCTATAATCGCCCTTCGCCAGCCCTGCCGTGGCCAGACACCGCAAGCCCACGCCGCAATCCACTTCCTTCCCAGCAAGCCCTGCTACCAAGCCCTATGCCCGCCGAGTTTTCTGTTGTCGCCAACCTCGTTGACGTTGTCGCCCGCGAGACTTACTACGCCGAGGTCCGTATCGAAGGGGGCAAGATCGCCGCCATCGAGCGGCTCGGCGACGAGAAGCCCGCAGCCGCTTACCTCACGCCCGGCTACGTCGACGCCCATGTGCACGTCGAGAGTTCGATGCTTGTGCCGACCGAGTTCGCTCGCGCGGCGGTGACGCACGGCACCGTGGCGTCGGTCTCCGATCCGCACGAGATCGGCAACGTGCTTGGCGTGGCGGGCGTGGAGTACATGCTCGAGAACGCGAGCCACTCGCCGTTCAAATTCTGCTTTGGGGCCCCCTCGTGCGTGCCGGCCACAACGTTCGAGACCGCCGGCGCCGTGATCACGGTCGAAGAAGTGGAGCAGCTGCTCGCCGACTCGCGGATCGGTTACCTCAGCGAGATGATGAATTTCCCCGGCGTCCTGGGGGGCGACCCGGAGTGCTTGGCGAAGATTGCCGCGGCGAAGCAGCTCGGCAAGCCGGTCGATGGCCACGCCCCCGGCCTCCGCGGCGACGAGGCGGTCGCCTACGTGGCGGCCGGCATGACGACCGACCACGAGTGCTTCACCAAGGAGGAGGCGCTCGACAAGCTCGCGGCGGGCTGCAAAATCTCGATCCGCGAAGGCTCCGCCGCCCGCAACTTCGACGCCCTCGTGTCGCTCATCGGCGAGGCGCCCGGCATGACGATGCTGTGCAGCGACGACAAGCACCCGGACGAACTGGCGCTGGGCCACATCAACACGCTGCTCCGCCGGGCCGTGGCGGCCGGAGTTGACGTTTACGACGCCCTCCGTGCCGCGTGCGTCACCCCCGTGGAGCATTACTCCCTGCCGGTCGGCCAGCTCCGCGTCGGCGACCCGGCCGACTTCGTCGAGATCGACTCGCTCAGCGAGTTCGGCGTCAAGCGCACCTGGATCGACGGCGAGCTCGTGGCCGAGTCGGGCAAAACCTTGCTACCCCGCGTCGAGCCGGCGGTCGCCAACAAATTCACTCCGCAGGAAGTCACCGCCGACACCCTCAAGGCGCCCGCCGTGGGCGAGATGATCCGTGTGATCGAGGCGGTCGACGGCCAGCTCGTGACGGGCTGCCTGTCGCTGCCGGCCAAGATCGAGGCGAACGCCTACCAGAGCGACCCGGCCAACGACGTGCTGAAGCTCGTCGTGGTAAACCGATACACGAAGGCCGAGCCAGCGGTGGCGTTCATCAAGAACTTCGGGCTCACGCGTGGGGCGCTCGCCTCGAGCGTCGCCCACGACTCGCACAACGTAATCGCCGTCGGCGCCAGCGACAACGACTTGGCCGAGGCAATCAACCTCGTGATGCGCACCGGCGGCGGGCTCAGCGCGGCGTGCGCGGCCGACGGCGCCTCGGAGGTCTTGCCGCTGCCCGTGGCCGGCTTGATGGCGACCGGCACGTGCCAGGAGGTGGGCGAGGCGTACGGCAAACTCGACAGGCTCGTCAAAGCGTGGGGCTCGCCGCTGCGGGCGCCTTACATGACGCTCAGCTTCATGGCCCTGCTGGTCATCCCAGCGCTCAAGCTCAGCGACCTCGGCCTGTTCGACGGCGGCAAGTTTGAGTTCGTCCCGCTCACCGAGTAGCCGATTTGGCCTTGGAAGCGATGGATGATGCGGCAATCTAATATCTGGCCGCTAAAAAATGAACCACGACGGCACAACGGACACGACGAAGTCAGGAAAGAAGAAAAAGCCGCCCACGAAAACTCGCGAATAAAGTAATCCCCTCCCCCTGTGGGGGAGGGGATTCGACGGTTCGCGCGTATTCGTGGGCAACATCCTGCTTAGTCATGACCGTCGTGGCTATTCCGATTTCCGCTGCCGCTGGTAGTCGCGCACGTTGCGTCGCAGCTCTTCGCTCGACCAGCCATGTTTTTCAGAGAGCTTGAGGAAGCGGCGTTGGCCGGCGTTGTCGAGTCGCGCCACCGCGACGTGGGCCGACCACGACTGCGACGCCAACCGGTTGCCGATCGGCACTCGGCGAGCGACCGAGGCGTAGCGGTTGAGCTGATCGCCCGAGATCGCGCCCTCGCACATCTGCGAGAAGACCTCGCCGAAGTTGTCCTCGCCGGCGTTGAGCAGGTCGCCAATCCACCACGGCCCGGCCCGCTGGCACCACAGGGCGAACTGCAGCGGGCCCTTCCAGGCGTCGATATCGGGGCGGCCCTTGATGCGCACCCCCACGCTCGTAAAGCGGAACGGCCCGACCGACATCTCCGGCGGCCCGGCGGGCATGGAGCGTTCGGCGTTGGGCGTGGGATCGTTCATGGCGTTTTAGCAGTGAGGGGGAACCGCCAAGGCGCCAAGAGCGCCAAGGAAGGACGAAGCAGACAAGATTACCCGATACAAAAGGGATCGACGGCAAGAACAATCATCCTGTTGATCTCCTTGCCGATCCTGTGATCCTGTCCATTCTTCATTTTTCCTTCTTGGCGTCCTTCGCGTCGTGGCGGTTCAATTTTTCGGCGGACCGTTGATTCTAAGTGGGCGGCTCCCGATAACGGAAGTGTTCGCCCAGAAGCCCGCGATGAGCCTCAGAGCCATGCCAACCAACCCCATTCGCCCCGCCGCCCGTTCGTTCCCCTCGACCCGCCCCCGTCGGCTGCGGCGGCACGCGTGGTCGCGGCGGCTGGTCGCCGAGTCGACGCTCACGACGGCCGACCTCATCTGGCCGCTGTTCGTCTGCGAGGGCGACGCTGCCGAGCCGATCGCCTCAATGCCGGGCGTCGTGCGCCATCCCATCGCGGCCGTGGCCGGCGTTGTGGCCGAGGCGGCGAAGCTAGGGATCCCGGCCGTGGCGTTGTTCCCCGCCACGCCCCCCGGGCTCAAGACCGACGAGGCCCTCGAAGCGGTCAACGCCGAGAACCTCATCAACCGCGCGACCCGGGCGATCAAAGCCGAGCTTGGCGACGCCGTCGGCGTCGTGTGCGACGTGGCGCTCGACCCCTACACGTCGCACGGCCAAGACGGCCTGGTGCGCGGCGGCTACGTGGTGAACGACGAGTCGGTCGAGCTGCTCTGCCGCCAGGCGATCGCCCAGGCCGAGGCGGGCTGCGACGTGATCGCCCCGAGCGACATGATGGACGGCCGCATCGGCCGCATCCGCCAGGCGCTCGACGACGCCGGCTTCGAGCGGGTGCTGCTGATGGCGTACGCCGCCAAGTACGCCTCGGCCTTCTACGGCCCGTTCCGCGACGCGGTCGGCTCCACGTCGAGCCTGGGCCAGGGCGACAAAAAAACCTACCAGATGGACCCGGCCAACACCGATGAAGCCTTGCTTGAGGTCGAGCTCGACCTAGCCGAGGGCGCCGACATGGTGATGGTCAAGCCGGGCATGCCCTATCTCGACATCGTGCGGCGAGTGAAGGAGACGTTCGCCGCGCCTACGTTCGCCTATCAGGTGAGCGGCGAGTACGCCATGATCTTGGCCGCCGCCGAACGCGGCTGGATCGACCGCGAGCGGGCGATGCTCGAAAGCCTAGTAGCGTTCAAACGAGCGGGCGCCGACGGGGTGCTGACCTACTTCGCCCTCGACGTGGCGAAGCTGCTTGATTAACCACAGAGACACAGAGGGCACGGAGAAGGACGGAGACGAATAGGACGTGGATAAACGCGGATGCAGCGGATTATCGCGGATTAGCTCCAGTTCTGATCCGCGTTAATCCGCGTTCCATTCTTCACCGTTCGTTCCTTCTTTCCTACTCTGTGTCCTCTGTGCTCTCTGTGGTGAACCTAATGCACCCCGCCAAGCTGCCGATCGACGAGCTACTCAAGCAGTGCGACGCACGCCGCCTTCGGCGCAGCGGCCCCGGGGGGCAGCACCGCAACAAGGTTGAGACCGCCGTGGTGCTTACGCACACGCCGACCGGCGTCGTGGCCGAGGCCAACGAGCGTCGCAGCCAGCACGCCAACCACGAGGTCGCCGTCGGTCGGTTGCGGGTGAACCTCGCCCTGGAAACCCGCGACGAAGCGCCCGCCGATCCGAGCCCGCTGTGGACAGGGCGCACCCGCGGCGGCAAGATCTCGGTGAATCCCGGCCACGCCGACTTCCCCGCCCTGCTGGCCGAGGCGCTCGACACACTCGCCGCCACGGAGTGGGACGACGCCGCGGCCGCCGAGCGGCTCGGCGTTTCGCGTACGCAGCTCCTCAAGCTGCTCAAACTCGAGCCACGCGCGTTCGCGCTGCTCAACACCCACCGCAACGCCGCTGGCCTGCCGCCGCTCAAATAGCGCGAGGCGGCCAGCGCTACCGCCGAGCGGCCAACCGCCACCTTGGAATCGAAGAGATCAATATGGCCTGGGTATATCTGTTCGTAGCGGCCGCGTTGGAGATCGGCTGGGCCGTTGGCCTGAAATACTCCCACGGGTTCACCAAGCCCTTGCCGAGCGTGCTGACTGTGGTCGCCATGGTCCTCAGTCTCGTGCTCTTGGCGATGGCGGTACGAACACTGCCCATCGGGACCAGCTACGCCATATGGACCGGCATCGGCGCCGTCGGGACCGCGGTGCTCGGCATCGCCCTGTTCTCCGAGCCGGTCACCGCGTGGCGTGTTTTATTCCTGCTGCTGATCGTGGGCGGCATCGCCGGGCTGAAGGTCACGGCTTAGCAACGAGCCTGTCGAACGAGCCGACCGTTGCCGTCGGCCGGTCTCGCCCTACAATCGCTGTCATGAAAGCTTGCTTATTCGACATCGATGGGACCCTCGTGCAAACCGGCGGCGCTGGCGTCCAGGCGTTCGCCCAAACGTTTGCCGAGGAGTTCGGCGTGCCGGAGATCTCGCGATCGATCTCGTTCGCCGGCCGCAGCGATCGGGCGATCGCCGGCGACCTGCTCGAGATCCATGAGCTTGGCGACACGCCCGAGAACTGGTCCCGTTTCCAAGCGGGCTACCTGCCGAGGCTCACCAAGAAGCTCGCCGAGTGTGTCGGCACGGTGCTGCCGGGTGTTGTGGCGTTGCTCGACAAGCTCGAGGCGCAGGGAGATGTGCAGATCGGCCTGCTGACGGGCAACATCCGCCGCGGCGCCGAGGCCAAGCTCTCGCACTACGGCCTATGGGACCGCTTCGCGTTCGGCGGCTTCGGCGACGACCTGCCGATGCGCGACGACATCGCCGCGGCGTCGGTCGCCCTGGCCCGGGCGCGGCACCAAGCCGAGCCGCTCTCGGCCCACGATGGCCATGAGCGGGTGGTCGTTATCGGCGACACGCCGAACGACATCACCTGCGCCCACGCGATCGGCGCCCTGGCCGTCGGCGTGCCGACCGGGCACACGCCGGTGGAAGTCATCGAGGCCGAAGGCCCCGACCTGGTGGTCGACACGCTCGAAGACGACGCGCAGATCCTCGCCTGGTTCGCCTGAGCGGGCGGCGCTCTCTCGCCCCGCCCCAACCCCCACGACCCGCGCGACCGGCCCCAGCCGCTCCGTAGGAATGCCGCAGGCCGCACGGCGACAGGCCCCGGGCTTGTTCACGCCCTAGGTTTATCCATCGGGCGCCACGCGCCCACGGAGGCGATAACCTTACATCGACGGAAGAGACACGACCATGCGTTACGACTTGGCGGTAATCGGCAGCGGGCCCGGCGGACAGAAGGCGGCCATCGCCGCGGCGAAGCTCGGCAAGCGGGTTGCGATCGTCGAACGCCGCAAGGAGCTAGTCGGCGGCGTCTGCCTGCACACCGGCACGATCCCGTCGAAGACCATGCGCGAGGCGATCCTCCACCTCACCGGCTTCCGCCAACGCGAGGTCTACGGCGACCAATACCGCCACCGCGCGTCGATCACAATGGACGCCCTGCGTCAGAAGCTCGAGCAGGTCAGCCGCAACGAGTGGGAAGTGATCCAGGACCAGTTCGACCGCAACGGCGTCGACACTTACTTCGGCGAGGCGAGCTTCCTGTCGCCCAACAAGCTGGAGCTCGACGACGGCGAGGCCACCCAGGTGGTCGAGGCCGATCACGTGCTGATCGCCACGGGCACACGCCCGGCGCGACCCGACCACATACCGTTCGACGGCCGCAACGTCTTCGACTCCGACGAGTTCTTGGACCTCGACCGCATCCCGCGCTCGATGGTCGTCGTGGGCGGCGGCGTGATCGGCATCGAGTACGGGCTGATGTTCGCCACGCTCGGCGTGCGCGTGACGGTGATCGACGGCCGCGATCGGCTGCTCGATTTCTGCGACCGCGAGATCGTCGACTCGCTCGTCTACCACGGCCGCTCGCTCGGCGTGGCGTTCCGCCTCGGCGAGGCGGTGAGCGAGGTCCGCAAGGTCCGCGAGGGCGTCGTCGCGGTGGAGCTCGAAAGCGGCAAACGCATCCTCGGCGAGACCGTTCTCTTCAGTGTCGGCCGTCAGGGCGACAGCGACCGACTCAAGCTCGGCGCCGCCGGGCTCGACCCCGACAACCGCGGCCGGCTGAAGTGCAGCGAGGCGTTCCAGACCGAGGTCCCCCACATCTACGCCGTCGGCGACGTGGTCGGCTTCCCCGCCCTGGCCAGCGCGTCGATGGAGCAGGGCCGCCAGGCCGTCTGCCACATGTTCGGCGTCCCCTGCCCGCCGTCGGGCGAAATCCCTTACGGCCTGTTCACCGTGCCGGAGATCTCGCTCATCGGCAAGACCGAGCAGCAGCTCACCGCCGACCACGCGCCGTACGAGATGGGCATCGCCCGTTTCTCGGAGATCGCCCGCGGCCACATCACGGGCGACAAGACCGGCATGCTCAAGCTGCTCTTCCACCGCGAAACGCTCCAGCTGCTCGGCGTCCACGCCATCGGCGAGGCGGCCACCGAGATCGTGCACATCGGCCAAGCCGTGATGAGCTTCGGCGGCACGATCGAGTACTTCCGCGACGCGGTTTTCAACTACCCCACGATGGCGGAGTGCTACAAGGTCGCCGCGCTCGACGGCCTCAACAAACTGGCCGCTTACAACTGCGAGTCGCACGACGAGTCCGGCGGTGAGACCGGCGGCGAGCAACAAGTTTGCGTGCCGCCTGAACTCGGTGCAGTCGACCTGCCAACGGCCGAGCCCGTCGCCGTTGGCTGAACCGGTCGCCGTTGGCTGACTTGGGGGAAAAGCTATAGGGGCGCCGAACGCCAAAGCAGCGTCGGTGAGAACCCCGACACTCAAGCTCCCCCACCCCGCCACGCAGGGCGGCGGGCCATGGGCAGCCCAGCGGCCAATCGGCTAAAATAACCACGCGCCGGGCGCCCCTTTAAGGGAACGCCTCGCTGGTGCACATCGGCCCATGCCGGCGGCAAGCGTTCGGCGCGCTGAGCTCTGTAGAACTCAAGCGCCGTGCGCATCGCGATCGCTGTCACGATGCGCACGGCGACGACACGTCTCCTCCCTCCCCTTGTTGATCACCTACGCTCCAGGAGTCTTTCTGTGCCGAAGAACCATCGATTCCCCACGGCTTGTCTCGCGTTGGCTATGGCGTTGCTCATCCCCTGCCAGGCGTTCGGCCAAGCAGCGGGCGCCACGGTGCAAGAGCCCGAGCCCGGCATGGCCCCGCCCCTGCCCTTCGTCATGCCTTACGGCGTACCCGCCTTCCCCGGCGCGTGGGGCGGCGGCATGTTCACCACCGGCGGACGCGGCGGCAAGGTGATCGCGGTTACCAGCCTCAGCAACAGCGGACCGGGCAGCCTGCGCGAAGCGCTCGAGGCCGAGGGCCCGCGCATCGTGGTCTTCCGCGTGGCGGGCGTCATCGAACTCGAGTCGAACCTCGAGATCAATCACCCGAACATCACGATCGCCGGCCAGTCGGCCCCCGGCGACGGCGTTTGCTTGGCGTACGCCTCGCTCGACATCAACACGCACAACGTCGTCGTGCGCCACCTGCGCGTGCGGCGCGGTCTCACCTCCGGCGGCCAAGGCTCGGACAACATCGGCGGCCACCCCGAGCACCACGTGATCGTCGACCACTGCACCGCCAGTTGGGGACGCGACGAGAACCTGTCGCTCTACCGCCGCATGGCCCCGATGCCCGACCCCAACGAGCCCGGCAAGATCACGCGGGTCAAAGGCCCCGTGAGCAACCTCACGATCCAGTACTGCATCTCGAGCGAAGGCATGAAACCGGGCCACGAGTTCGGCGGCACCTGGGGCGGGGTCGATTCGACCTTCCACCACAACCTGTTCGCCTGCAACACCGGGCGCAACCCGTCGATCGGCATGAGCGGCGAGTTCGACTACCGAAACAACGTTATCTTCAACTGGCGCCACCGCACGATGGACGGCGGCGACGAGACCTCGCTAATCAACGTCATCAATAACTACTACAAGCCCGGCCCGGCGACCAACGACAACATGCTCAGCACGATCGCCCGCATCGAGCAACGCGACATGTACTCGCCCAGCAGCCGATTCCGGGGCGACTGGTACCCCCAAACCGACAAACGAGCGGGCAAGTGGTACGTGGCCGGCAACCTCGTCGAGGGCCACGCCGACGTGACGGCCGACAACTGGAAGGGCATGAAGATCGAGGGCAGCGCCCAAGACCTAGAGCACGCCCGCGTTCACACCCCCTTCGAGGGCTGGCCGGTCAACCAGCAGACCGCCACGGAAGCCTTTGAAGATGTCCTCGCCAAGGCGGGCGCCACGCTCCCGCGTCGCGACCCCGTCGACAAACGCGTCGTCCAGATGGTCCGCTCCGGCGAGGTGACCCACCGCAACGGCATCGTCAGCGATCCCGACCAGGTTGGCGGCTACCCCGAGTACGCCGCCGACGAGAACGAGATCCCAGCCGACCAAGACGGCGACGGCATGCCGGACGCCTGGGAAAAGAAGCACGGCCTCGACCCCGCCTCCGCTTCCGACGGCAGCCAAGACTCCGACAACGACGGCTACACCAACGTCGAGGAGTACCTCAACGGCACCGACCCGACCGAGAAGGTCGACTACACGGATCTGGCGAACAACGTCGACACGATCAGCTGATCGGCCGACTCACCGCGGACGACCCGGCCGCTTCCGGCGGCCGGGTCACGCGGCGACAAGATGATCACCCCTTACGGTCGAAGTCCAAAGCCGGCCGGCAAGTATCGCCGAAGGGCTTGGGGCAGCACATGCGACAGCCTCCATGACTTATGGGCCTGGGGAGGCCATGAATGGGCGTTCAGGAATTCAGGGGGAATCGAATCGAGCCAGCTTCGTTTGCATGGCGAAGCGTTCGAGTGAAACTTGATGCGTATAGTGTTAGTGCAGGTTAATCTGTATCACGGACACGACACCCAGAGAGCCGATTCGATAGCCCCCGTTCTATCGTTCCTGGGCCCACCATGACGCAACCTGTCTAAACGCGTGACACCGAAGTGCCTGTTCGGCCTTGATGGGTAGGAACAGTCGATTTCGAACTCCCCTTTTCCCACCTAATCTTGCCATGCTAGTCCGCCAATTGTTCTGTGGCCTGCTGCTATTCGCCGTGGCCTCTCCGGCAACGGCCCAGCTCGATGGGTTCCGCGAGCCAATACCGACCCACCAGCGGGGCGCTTTGCCCGACGCAACCACCGGGGCGGTGACCGGGCTGAATTCTTTCGGCTACGATCTCTTCAGCCAGCTGAAGGCGAGCGACAACGCCTTGATCTCGCCGCTGAGCATCACCACCGCTTTCGGCATGGCCTACGCCGGAGCGGCAGGCGGCACGGCCCATGAAATGGAGCGGGTCTTTGGCTTCTCATCCGACACGCACGTCGGCCTTGGGTCGCTGATCGCCGACCTGAACACCGAGCGTGACGGGCGCGAGATGCGGATTGCCAACCGCGTCTTTGCGCAAGAAGGGCTTCATCTCAAGCCCGGATTCGAAGCGATCAATCGCGACTCTTACGAGTCGCCGATCGAGCGGCTCAACTTTTACGTCGACACCGAGGCGTCGCGCGAGCACATCAACGACTGGGTCGAAGAGCAAACCAACGACCGCATCAAGGACCTGCTCCCTGGAGGTTCGGTCACTCAAGACACCAGGGTGGTGCTCACCAACGCGGTCTACTTGAACAGCCTGTGGAAACACGAGTTCCTCGAGCAGAGCACGCGCGATCGTGACTTCACTCTTGGCGATGGCTCGGTAGCGACCGCCTCGATGATGCACCAGACCGACACCTTCCGCTACGGCGAGTTCGACGGCTACCAGATGCTCGAGATGCCATACGCGGGCGACGACCTATCGATGGTCGTCATCCTGCCCGACGAGGCGGATGGTCTCAAGGAACTGGTGGATGCTTACGATGAGGAGCGGCTCGAGTCCGACTTCGATTCGTTGTCTCATGAACAGGTGAGAGTCGCCTTCCCGAAGTTCGAGTACGAGGCGACGATGTCGCTCAAAAATCCGCTTGTCGAGATGGGCCTGACCGAATCCTTTAGCAACGGCGCCGACTTCTCGAACCTCGCCGACGGCAGTTTCGCCATCAGCGACGTGCTGCACAAAACGTTCATCGACGTCAGCGAGAGCGGCACGGAAGCGGCCGCCGCCACGGCGATCGCTATCGGGTTGACCTCGGTGTTGCCCGATCCGCCGGAGCCCAAGGAGTTCACGGCCGACCAGTCTTTTCTGTTCGCGATCCGCGACAACCACAGCGACGCATTGATGTTCCTCGGACAACTGACCGACCCGTCATCCGACAAGGTCGTTATGAGTTACGAGACCACGAGCACGGTTCCTGAACCGAGTGCTTGGCTCATGGCGATGGCGGCGCTCGCCTGCTGCACCGGCAGCCGACGCTCAAGCTGACGGCGCCCGGAGCAGCCGACAAGACGCTCGACTCACTCGCCGCGGCAGTGCGCCAGCGCCAGCAAGCAGTACGACGTCGACAGGTTGGGGTCGGCTTCGAGCCAGCGCTCGTTGGCGTTGATCCAACTGCCGTCTTCCTTCTGCAGCTCGGCAAGCTTGGTGACGAGATCTTGGCGCCAGTCGTGCTCTTCGCCGTCGGCGTCGACCACGACCGACTCGCCGGCCGCGTCTAAGGCCTTGGCGAACGTGTGGTAGTAGTAGTAGAGCCCGCTCGTTCCCATGCCGGGGTTCTCGGCGAGCGTGTAGCTCGCGCCGATCCACTTCAACGCGGCCGCGACGCGCGGGTCGTCCTGGTCGAGGCCGGCGAAGATCATGCTCTTCAGGCCCGCGTAGGTCATCGAGCCGTAGCTGCGCAGGCCGCCGCTGGCCGTCTCGCCCGCCTGGCTCGAGCCGCCGGCCGCCGGGGTGTAGTAGAAGCCGCCGTCGTTCACCTTATCGGCGAACGGCGTGGTGTTGTGCTCGGTCTCGAGGTTCTGGGCGCGGCTGACGAACGCCAACGCCTTCTGCATCGCCGGGTCGTCGGCCTCTGTGCCGAGCTCGTGGAGCGCCTCGATCAGGAACGACGTGTTCGACAGGTCGGGCCGGCGGTGGTTGCCGTAGCCGGCGCCGCCGTAGCTGGTGCTCGTCGGGCCGTGGCCCTCTTCCTCGTCCCACTGCAGGCCCTTGAGGAACTTCTCGGCGGCGTCGAGCAGCGGCTTGTGTTTCGTGTCGCCGGTCGCCTTGAGGCACTGGACCGCCACGCAGGTCTCGTAGTTGCGGTGCGTCGATTGCGGCGAGCTGATGCTGCCGTCCTCGTTGGCGAATCGCACAACGTAATCCACCGCCTTGGAGACCATCGGGTCGCTCGGGCTGCGGCCGTTCTCCATCAGACCTGTGGCCACGAGCGCCGTGATCGCCGGGCCGGCGTGGCTGCTGAACGAGCCGTCCTCGGCCTGCGAGCTGCGCAGGAAACCGATCGCCCGGTCGACGCAGTCGCCAAGGCCGTCGGGAGTCGCCATCGCCGGGGCGACCATCGTCGATGCGGCTAGCGTGCAAGCGAACAAGGCGAGCGCAAAACGCCGCGTGCGAGTAGCAGGTGAAAAGGTCATGCCTGGGTTCTCCGTGTCGTGGATGCCGTAAGAATGCTGCGAAACGCAGCGTCGACCGTGGCGAGCCGCGCCATGGGGTCAATCGTAAACCTCTCGAGCAGTGCAAACCAAGCGCCGAACAGAGAAATCGACTCGGGCTCAGCCCGCGAACGCCATCCAAGCAAGAAAGAGCGTCCACGCCGCCAGTAGCACCGCGGCGAGTGTCGCCTGGCGCGACAGCCGACGGGGGGGCAGTGTCGCGCTGCGCGGCGCGGCGTCCTCAGATAGGCCGGGGTCCGCGCCGCTCAAGAGTGGCGTTCCTCGTCGTGGTCGGCGCCGGCGGCGCCAACGGCGAACACCTGCTTTTGTCCCAACGCCTCGGCGAAGTCGTAAACGTCGTCGAAGTCCTCACGGCGGTCGCTATCGGTCTTGCGCATCTGACCGATGTCGATCAGGTTGAAGACGATCTCACCGAAATCCCCCGTGGTGCGCACTCCCCAATGGCCAAGCACGCTCTGGGCCATCAGTCCGTAGCGGTCGATCGCATAGCCCTGGATCGCCCGACAGAGGTCTTGGCCGGTCACGTGGCGTTCGGGCTCCATGCCCTCCTCGTCGCCGGCTTGCTCGAACGGGTTTTCGTCGTCGGCCGCCTCGTCTTCGTCGCTGCTCTCGACCGGGGCGCCGAGACCGAGCTTCTCCTGAGCGTAGCGCAAGGCGTCGAACACGAACACGTAAGCGTCGAAGTGGTAGCGGTCGTCGCGCCTGAGCAATTCGGCCAACGGGTGCTTCGGATCGAGCATGGTTCGGTGAGACACGTGAAAACGCCTGCGTGAGTGTGCGCTGAACGCCACCGGGGCGAAGGGCGCTGCGGGAGCGGAGTGAAAATCAGTAGTCTTAGGGCGGCGGCGCCCGCCCCGCCACGTTTTTTATTCTAACAACTGGGTGCGGGTTTGAATCAAGCGTTTGGCTCAGGATCGCGATTCCCGCCATCGGGACTCGCCGGCGGCTCCCCGGGCGGCGTGGATGGAGACCGGTCGTCTGATTTCTCAGGGGCGACGGGCTTTTCCTGTGCGACTGGTTTATCCGAGGAGGCGGGCGGTTTTGGCTTGGGCTTGTCGGCCCCCGCCTCGCTTTTGGCGGCCTGCTTGCCGGCGCCGCCACCCTTGGCGCCGCCCCCCTTCGAGGCGCCGCCGCTTTTCGGCCCGCCCTTGGCCCCGCCACTTTCTTTGGGAGTCTCCAGCACGGTCAGCACGTCGGAGCTGTGGATCACGACCCGCCGGGAGTCTTCGGTCTGAACCAGCAGCTCGCCGGAGAGGATCTGCTGTGAGAGCACCTTCGCCCGGCCGTTGTTGGTCAGAATCTGGGCGCCCACTCGAGGAAGCTCGCGCTGCATGTCGCGATACGTGTCGTACTCGTACCGCAAACAGCACTTCAGACGGCCGCAACGGCCGGAGATCTTGGTCGGGTCGAGCGTCGCCTTCTGCAGCTTCGCCATCTTCATCGATACGGGCGGCATGTCGCTCAGGTGCGTGTTGCAGCAGACCGGCTTGCCGCAGTCGCCGTAATCGGCCAGCAGCTTCGCCTCGTCGCGAACGCCGATCTGGCACATCTCGACCCGGGTCTGAAACTCCTTGGCGAGGATCTTTACCAAGTCGCGGAAGTCGACCCGTTCGTCGGCCAGGTAGTAGATGACCACCCGCTCGCCGCCGTAGAGGCGTTCGACATCGACCACTTTGAGCTCGAGACCGAGCTCGGCGGATTTCTGCTCGCTGAGCTCCCGCTCGGTGGCTTGCTGCACACCCATCCGGCGGATCTCGACCTCGTCTTCGGTCGAGGCGAGCCGCAAGATTTGGCCCCCCTTGGGCGCCTTCATTTGCGATAGCACATGCTCGGAGGCCTCGCACAACACCTCGCCGGTCTCTAAACCGCGGCTCGTGCGTGCGATCACTTGGTGGCCACGCGCGTACGTGTCGCGCGACCGGGTTGAGAAAACCCCGAGGCTACGCATCGAACCGTGGCGGACAACGTATTTGGGCATTTCCGCAGGACGGAAGGGACGTCAGGGGGGATACTCAATAGAAGCTTCGGCGAGCGGAACCGACGAGGCCCACTCCCCAAGCATACCCCCCCGAGCCCTCGACGCACAGAGAAGCCTCCCCCCTGCGTCCGATGCCTTGCCCCAACCCGAGAGACCACAACTACAGCCCACCCGTCCGGCACCGGCGCCGGCCGCCGCAAGCATCGCTTCTCCGCGACGGAAGTTATAGCTCGATTACCCCATTACGGAGGGCGATGCGGATCAGCTCGAGCGATTTCTTGACGCCCAGCTTCTTCATCAGCCGGTACTTGTGGTTGTCGATCGTGCTCTCGGCGATCGAGAGCGCCTCGGCGCATTCACGGACCGACATGCCCTGCCCCACTAGGGCGAGCACCTCCCGCTCGCGGCGTGTGAGGCCGTTGAGCGGGTCGAGCGAATCGGCGGCCTCGGAGCCATCGGCAGATGTCGTAGAGTCGGCGCACCGGTTCAGGGCAGCCTCGAGGGTCCTCCAACCACAGCGACGCGAGACACGGTGAACCGTCTTGTACGATTTGGGGCTGTGCTTGCTCTGCACGGCAGATTTGTCGGCCGGGTCAACGAGCCAAACGACCGGCATGTAAGACGTATTGGCCGCGCGAGCCAATCGCGGGTCGTCGGTCAGCAACACCTTGTGGCTAAACGACGTAGAAGAGTTGAATCGCGAGATGAGCGACTCGGGATCGGCCATCGAAGGGGTCAAAAATTTCGATACGCCGAGTTGGGCGCTATACGCCTCCGCGTCGAGTCGGTGACGCATGGCAACCACCACCTGAACAGGGCTGGTCTTCGCTGGTAATACCGAGACCGGATCGCCAACGCCGCAACTGGCGGTTTCAGTGTATGTCACAATGCTTCCCCCCATGCATCGGAAAAGGAACGCCTTGCATGCCATAGCCGTCAGCCATAGCCGCTGGGCGTTTTGTCTCACTTCATGCGAGATATTTGCTATCTATTCGATAGCTGTGACGAGAATGTTGCATCACTCGTATGGAATAGCAACCTTCGCACCAAAGCGGTGAAAAGCCAACTTTCCCTCTGGTCAAGCTATTTAAGTCCTTCTGCCACAGGCTGTTGTGCAATTTGGACCGACTGTGGAGTCTTAGTACAGGTGACACAAAGTGACACGGAAAAATCAATATTTCACATTTACTGGCGTAATCGCACGGCGGTAAAGGCAACAGAGACTTCACAGCGGCCGAATGGTCTCGAAGATGTCACGGACTTTTTTTCGCTACCCCCTTTGGGCCGCTTTGGTAGGTCATGCAAGGCTGCATATCGATCGGCATAACCCGTGCGTGGCGATGGCCTAAAACCCCCAACTCCCCCCTGTCAAAACGGAGAAGTTATGACGGTACGAACCACCGAGGAACTGGTCGGAAAGAAATGCCTGCCCTGCGAGGGTGGCGTGCAGCCGTGCAGCCCTCAAGAAGCGCGTGACCAGCTGAAGCAGCTGGGCGACTGGCGGCTGACAGACGACGCAAAGCGCATCCGTCGTGAATGGGTAGTTGAGAACTTCATGGCTGGCATGAGGTTCTTCGAGGCGTGCGCTGAGCTCGCTGAGGAGGACGGGCACCACCCCGACCTGCACCTAGAAGGGTATCGCAACGTGTCCGTCGAACTGTGGACCCACGCCATTGGCGGGCTGAGCGAAAACGACTTCATCCTGGCGGCCAAGATCGACCGCTTGCCAATTGAACTCAAGCAGTAACCGGCCGCACAGCGGTGGCCGCTGCTGCGAGCCGTTGACTGTGAACCCCAGTAGAATCAGTAGCCCGCGGAGGCCACCGGCTTCTGCCGCATCGGCTCGCTGCTCACCCCGTAAGGGTTGACCACGACCAGTTCGTTGACGATCTGATTCACACCGTCAACGTGCTCGACCAGACTCTGCGCGGTCTGCTTCAGATAGAAGCTAGGCACGGTGCCGTCGAGTGTGAGCACGCCACGTTGAGCGTCGCAACGCACGTGGCGCAAGAAAAGATGGGAGCTCGAGCCGAGTTTCTTTTCGGCTTGATGCACGATCAGTGCGTCATTCATGTTGGTTCCTACCGCGTCCGTGTGGGAAGAGAGACTAGCAGAAGAGAGCCGCCTTACGACGCCGTCGTTCGATCACCAATCGAACTCTGGCTTATTAGGGCTAGCTGCGGCCGACTTGTCCGCAACAGCAATATCGCTCCCGAAGGTGTTCGGAATCTAGATCGATTTGTGCGAAACAGTGCGAGAATATGCCGCAACTTTTGACCGGCATACCACGTGCCAACGGCGGCTCTGACGGCACACGTAGCGAGCCGCGCCCCTGCACGCCGTTGAGAAACTTACGCAAGCCCGAAAAACCCATCGAGGCGCCATCGCGTACGTAGTCAATTGGGTTCCTACGCCACGACATCGAGAGTGGTTCGTCGACCACTCGAGAAGATTCTGGACCAACGAGCTGGCAGCAATGCGCGCCACTTGGTCAGCTAGCAGTCGCTGCACGGTTCCCTTATTTTGGATTCACCCGTCTTTAAAAAGTCAGCTAGCTTGCCAGCTTTTCTTACCCGCCACATCGAGCCCTGCCGTGACGACCACCCCACGCTTCCCCGCTTTCCTAGTCCGCGACACACCCGAAGGAGCCGCCGGTTCGGTCGAGTGGCTCGGGCGTGACGACCTGCCCGCCGGCGAGGTGCTGATCGAGGTCGGCTACTCCTCGCTCAACTACAAAGACGCGCTGGCCAGCCGTGGCAACAAGGGCGTTGCTCCGAGCCTGCCCCACGTGCCGGGGATCGACTGTGCGGGCGTTGTCGTCGAGAGTTCGTCGGACACAGTATCGGCGGGCGACGAAGTGCTGGTCACCGGCTACGACCTGGGCGGCGCGTCGTGGGGCGGTTGGTCGGGCCTGGTGCGTGTGCCTGCCGAGTGGGTCGTTCCGATGCCCGCCGGGCTCGATGCGCGCGCCGCGATGATCTACGGCACGGCCGGCTTTACCGCCGCGCAGTGCGTGACGGCGGTCAGCGATCGGGTGGCGCCCGAGGCGGGCGACGTGGTCGTGACCGGCGCCACGGGGGGAGTGGGCGTGCTGGCCGTGGCGATCTTGTCAAAGATCGGCTACCGCGTCACGGCGGTGACCGGCAAGTCGGAACAAGAAGCCATGCTGCGCGAGCTGGGGGCTAGTGCGGTCGTGGGGCGTGAGGCGGTGGTCGACGAGAGCGGCCGGCCGATGCTCAAAGAAAAATGGTCGGCGGCGGTCGACACGGTCGGCGGCGCCACCCTCGCCACGCTGCTGCGCAGCACGGCGCACCGCGGCGTTGTGGCGGCCTGCGGACTGGTCGGCGGGGCCGAGTTGCCGCTGACCGTTTACCCTTTCATCCTGCGCGGGGTCACGCTTGCCGGCATCGATTCGGCCAAATGCCCCCGCGAGCCGCGGCTGGAAATGTGGCGCCGGCTGGCGGGCGACTGGCGGGTCGAACTACCCGCGAAGATGATCACCGAGATCACCCTCGACGGCGTGGCGGGGCGTGTGGAGGAGATCCTCTCCGGCCAAGTCGCGGGGCGGACGCTCGTTCTGCCGACTCGGTCTAGCGCGGCGTGAAACCGCTATGCCGGCAGACCGTGCGGCGTGGGTTGACTCTTCCGCGCGGCTCCTCGCAGCGCTTACTTTCGCGGTTCTGCTGAACTAGAATCAGGGGCTCTCTCTTCGACAAGCTAGTTCTAGACACCGTGAGGCCGTTATGTCTTCCGCCGAGACTTCCCGTTCGATCGACACCGTGATGCGTGAAGAGCGACTCTTCCCGCCGCCCGAGGCTTTTTCGCACCGGGCCCACTTCAAGTCGCTCGACGAGTACGAGGTGGTGTGGGAGGCGGCCGCGGCCGACCCGCCGGCGTTCTGGGAGAAGCTCGCCCGCGAAGAGCTGCACTGGTTCGAGCCGTTCACCGAGACGCTCCGCTGGAACGAGCCGCAGAGCCAGCCCTTTGTGGCCGAGTGGTTCGTCGGCGGCAAGACGAACGCCTGCTACAACTGCGTCGACAAGCACGTGGCCGAGGGCCGCGGCGACAAGGTGGCCATCCTCTGGGAGGGCGAACCGGGCGACTCGCTCTCGCTCACTTACGCCGAGTTGCAGACCGAGGTCTCGAAGTTCGCCAACGCCCTTAAGTCGCTCGGCGTCGTGCCCGGCGATCGCGTTTCGATCTACATGCCGATGACCCCCGAGCTGGCGATCGCGATGCTCGCATGCGCGCGGATCGGCGCCGTCCACTCGGTGATCTTCGCCGGCTTCAGCGCCGAGGCGATCGCCGACCGCAACAACGACGCCGGCACGAAGGTGATGCTCACCGCCGACGGCGCTTGGCGCCGCGGCAAGGCGCTCGCGCTTAAGGAGACCGTCGACGAGGCGTTGGCCAAGTCGGCCACCGTCGAGCACTGCGTGGTGCTCAAGCGGACCGGGCAAGAGGTCCCCTGGACCGAGGGCCGCGACCACTGGTGGCACGACCTCATGCAGGAAGCGTCGGCCGACTGCCCCGCCACGCCGATGGACAGCGAGGCGCCGCTGTTCATCCTCTACACCTCAGGATCGACCGGCAAACCGAAGGGCATCAAGCACACCACGGCAGGCTACAACCTGTACGCCAAGAAGACGTACGAGTGGGTCTTCGACTACCAAGAGGACGACGTCTACTGGTGCACCGCGGACTGCGGCTGGATCACGGGGCACAGCTACTTGGTTTACGGACCGATGGCCGCCGGCGCCACCTGCGTGATGTACGAGGGCGCGCCCAACCACCCGGCCGAAGACCGCTTCTGGGAGATCATCGAGAAGTACAAAGTTTCGGTCTTTTACACCGCGCCCACGGCGATCCGGGCGTTCATCAAGTGGGGCGACGAGCACGTCGACAAGCACGACCTCAGCTCGTTGCGGCTGCTGGGCAGTGTGGGCGAAGGGATCAACCCCGAGGCGTGGATGTGGTACCACACGAAGATCGGCGGCGAACGCTGCCCGATCGTCGACACTTGGTGGCAAACCGAGACCGGCGGCATCATGATGTCGCCCCTGCCGGGCGCAATCGCCGCCAAACCGGGCAGCTGCACCAAGCCGCTACCGGGCGTCATCCCAAAGATTGTCGACGAACAGGGCGCCGAGGTCGGCGCCGACCAGGGCGGCATGCTGACGGTCGCCCACCCCTGGCCAGGCATGCTGCGTGGCTTGTGGGGTGACGACGATCGCTACAAGGAAGTCTACTGGTCCAAGGTCCCTGGCAAGTACCTGGCGGGCGACAACGCCCGTTGCGACTCGGACGGTTACTACTGGATCATGGGCCGCATCGACGACGTGCTCAACGTCTCGGGCCACAGGCTCTCGACGATCGAGATCGAGTCGGCGCTCGTCTCGCACCCGGCTGTGGCCGAGGCGGCGGCCGTCGGCCGGCCCCACGAACTCAAAGGCGAGGCCGTGGCCGTGTTCGTTACGCTCAAGGACGCCGAGCCGACCGATGAACTCCGCAAGGAGCTCAAGCTGCACGTCCGCAAGGAGATCGGCGCCCTGGCCCAGCCGGACGATATCCGCTTCACGAACTCGCTGCCGAAGACACGCAGCGGCAAGATCATGCGGCGTCTGCTTCGCGACATCGCCGCCGGCAAGGAACTGGTGGGCGACACCTCGACCGTGGAGGACTACGCCGCGCTGGCGAAGCTGCGCGACGACGAGGAGTGAGAGCCTCACTCAAAGCCACAAAGGCGTTAAGGGAGTCTATCGCCCGGAAAGATGGTGTTTGCGGCCGCAACCAAGCTTACTGAGGCTTCCACTACAGCAGGCGTGGTTTCGCATCAGCGCGAGGTAATCCTCTCGGTTTCATACCCAAGCGCTAGCAGTGAGGCGCCGAGCCCCCCATAATCGGGGAGCCCATTAACGGGAAGACAGCGAAGTGGCTTACCATCCGATTCCTTAGGCGGAGACAAGTTCGATGGAAGCTCTGATACCAATCCTCATCCAGTTGATCGGCGGCGCGGCGGGAGGCAACGTGGTCGGCGCGCTGCTCAAAAAATTGCCGATCGGCAAGATCCTCGCCACCGTGCTCGGGGCTGTCGGCGGAGTCGGCGCTGGGCAACTTGCTGACCTGCTTCCCATGCTGCAGCAAGTGCTTGGCGAGGGTGGCGGCGGCCTTTTGGGCGACGCCGGCGCCGGAGCCGGCGGCGGGGCGATCCTCACGCTCATCGTCGGCCTGATCAAGAAGGCGATGGCCGGCGGCGCACCGTCGGGCGACGCCTGAGTCGCAACGCCAAAAACAACCAACGAATAGCCCCGGCCAAGCTTGGTCGGGGTTTTTTTTCGCGATATTCGCGATAGAAGAATGGAACGCGGATAAACACAGATTGGGAGGATGAACGCGGATGGAAATCAGATCAGCGTTCGTCCGCTTGATCCGCGCCAATCCGCGTCCCATTCTTCTTCTCAGATCAGCGTGAAGCCCAAGTGATCCAGCCAGTTGTAGATCCACGGCTGGGTCCAGGGGTTCCATGTCGGGTAGCTCGCCGAGAGGGCGGAGAACGCCAAGAGCACGCCGCATAACGCGGCGCCGCCGCGGCTGCGAAGCAGGCGATCGGCCGCCGGCATGAGCAGCACGCACCACAGCGGGACGAACCAGAACATCCACCTCAGGCCGTTGGTCATGCCGCCGTAGTTGCGGTCGCCCTGCGGCCTAAAGCCGATGTAGAACGTCAGGCAGACGGCCGACAAGCCGAGCACGCCGAGCGCCAGCTCGCGCCGCGCCCGGTCGCCCCGCAGCAGCCAAGCGAGCCCGCCCGCCGCGCTCAGCAGCCACACCGGGGTGAGCGAGAACACGCCGTGGTGGCCGACCAGCGTGTGCAAGGCGTAGGTCGCCTTGGACGGCTCGCCGCGGTCGATGCTGCTGGGGCGGCGCCAGTAGCTGTCGCGCTCGCGGCCGTTCACCGTGTACGAGTAGTCGTACCAGTTGTCGGCGAGGTCGGTCTCGCTGCGGTGGGCGTACGGCGGCTTCCACGAGGCGTGGGCCCAGTAGGTCGTGCCGAAGAACGCCGCCGCCACGAGCGCCGCGGCCGGCAGGAACAACGCCAGCGCGCCGCGGGTGTGGCGCAGCAGCAGCTCGCCTCCCAAGAGGACGAAGAACGCCAGCGCCGGCAGCTCGTTCACCACGGTGAACGCGGCCGCCAGGCCGGCGACGACGAAGTCGATCGCTCGGGCGCTGTCGGGCGAGAAACGGATCCGCGACCACGCCACCAGGGCGACGGCCGCCGAGGCGGCGGCGATCAGGTGGTTGTTGAGCACCGGCGTGAAGGCCGAGAGCTGCGTGCCGAGCGCCGCGACGGCGACGGCGAAGATGCGGCCGGCGTCGGTCGCCCCCCACCGCTCGGCGAGATGGGCGACGCTCGCAAGCAGCACCAGCAGCGAGCCGCCACTGACGAGCAGCATCAAGATGCGTCCCACCACGTAGGGGTGCGTGCCGAGCGTCATGCCGGTGGTCTGGATGATCAACCAATACGGCGCCGCGATCAGGACCATCAGCAGCGGCGGCTTGCTGCTGTACTGGTGCAGTTCGCCGTCGCGGCCGCGGTGCTGCACCATGTCGATCGTGTCCCACGTCGGTTCGCCGAGGTAGCGTTCGATCTCGTGGTCGCCCTCTTCGGCGATGGCGCGGATCGCCATCCAGCGGCTGCGGTCGTTCGCGCTGAGAAACGGCCGCTGCAAACGCATCGCGTGCCGGAGGTCGTCGCTGCGCTCGGCGAGCTGGCGCTCGAACTCCTCGCCTTTGACGCCTTGCGCGGTGAGTTCGGCGCGGGCCTTGTCGATGGCGGCGGCGACGCGGCGTTGCTCGAGCTTCTGCACGTTCACGGCGTTGACGGCAAGGATCTTGCCCGCCGCCTGCCCCAAGGCCAGTGCGATCAGCACCGTGTAGACCACCCAGCGCAGCGGCCGGTTGGGGTCGCTAGCGGGGTCAGGCGTGGGAGAACTCATGACGCCTCGGCTCGTTGGTCGCTGTGCGTGTCAGTTGCGGGCCGCTCCGCAGGGGCCTGCTCGCTGCCGTCGACGTGCTCGGCGATGGAGTAAGCCTCGCCCTCACGGTGGAGCATCGACGCAACGAGCTCGGCGATCAGCCCCATCGAGAGGAACTGCGACCCGACGACGCACAGCGCGATCGAGTAGAACATCGCCGCGGTCTCGTGCAGGTGGATCGGCTCCATGCCGGGCAAGGCTCGTGACACGCCCCAGCGGACCGCCAAGTACGAGAGCCCGGCCGCCCCGGCCAAGAACGACGCCAAACCGACGCCCCCCAGCAGGTGCTGCGGCCGGTCGCCGAAGCGGGTCAGGAACTTCACCGTCAGCAGGTCGAGGAACCCCTTGAAGATCCGCGACGCGCCGTACTTCGACTCGCCGTGTTTGCGCGGGCGGTGGTGGACAGCGACCTCGCCCACGCGGAAGCCGCGCGAGGCGGCCAGCACCGGGATGAACCGGTGCAGCTCGCCGTAGAGGCTCACCTCGTCGAGCACCTCGCGGCGGTACGCCTTCAGGCCGCAGTTGTGATCGTTCAGCCGCACGCGCGTGAGCCCGCTGACCAAGCGGTTGAACGCCAACGACGGCCAACGCTTGTGCCACGGGTCTTGGCGGTCGACCTTCCAGCCGCTCACCACGTCGAGCTCCTTGCCTGCGCCTTCGCCGTCGAGGGCGGCGAGCAGCTTGGGGATCTCGCCCGGGTTGTCCTGCAGGTCGGCGTCCATCGTCACGATGACGGCGTGCTCCGCTTGGCCAAAGCCAGCGCTGAGCGCCGCGGCCTTGCCAAAGTTGCGCCGAAAGCGGACCCCTTCGAGCAACGGGTCTTGGGCGGCTAGCCCCTGGATCGTACGCCACGAGCCGTCGGTCGAGCCGTCGTCGACCAGCACGATTTGCATCGCGTAGTCGTTCGCCGCCGCCGTGGCGCGCAGCTCGGCGACAAGCTCGGCGAGACTCGCCGACTCGTTGAGCACGGGCACGACAACGGTTAGGGGACGGGGCATGGAGGGCAAAGCCGGAAGGGTTGAATGACGAAATCCGAATGACAAATGACGAAAGCGATTGGCGAGCCCGGCAGGTTCGTCATTCGGCATGCGTGCTTCGTCATTCCCTTGACGGGGTGTTCCTGGCGTCCGCCTCGGCTGTTCCTTTCCGACGCGACACCCCATATAGGATAGCACAGAGGCCCGCTTCCGAGAGAACCCAGATCAGCCGCAACGCGACTGCAGCCGACAGCGCGCCCCCCTCCCCCACCACCGGGGCGAGCAGCGTGAGGATGAGCCCCTCGCGCACCATCACACCGGCCGGCAGCAGCGACAGGAATCCCGCCACGACCGGCAGCGTGACCGAGAGCAGGCAGGCCCGTGCGGTCGCCAGGTCGAGGGCAGGCTCGGCGCCGACCGCCGCGAGGGTGAGCCACAAGCTCGTCGCCATGCCGCCCCAGGCGACGAGCGACGAGCACCACCCCTTGATCGAGAGACCGAGGTTCAGCCCCACCAGCGCGGCGGCGTCGCCTTGACGCCGGTTGAGCGTCAGGCGCGGGATGAGCCACCGAGCCACCGGCGGCAACGTTGGTGTAAGGCAAGCGAGCCCAAGGGCCGCGGCCAAGCTCTCGAGCCAGCGTGGGTGCTCGCCCGGGCCGAGGGCCAGCAGCAGCGCGGCGATCAGCCCGCCGACGGCCATGTACGTGAGGGTCTCGAAGAACACGCTCGCCGCGACCTGGCCAAGCTGGCCGCCCGAACCGCGCATCCGCTCGGTGCGGATCACGACCACGGCCGCCTTGCCTGGCACGTACTTGCCGAGCTGGCTCAGGTAGAACGCTAGGTGCGACGGCCCCGCGGGCGCCGGCTGGCCGAGCGCCAAGAGCGTCTGCCGCCAGAACCAGACCATCGGCAGGTACGAGGTCAGGAACATGAGTCCCGCCGCCACGCCGTAGAGCGGCCGCACGCGCACCTCTTGCTCGGTCAGCTGCCGCCAAGCGTCGCGCGCCGTGCCCCCCACGAACCACACGACCAGCAACACCACCGCCAGTTTGAGCAGAGCGACGGCAACGCGTTTCAGGCGAGGTGGGGGTTCGTTGGCCAAGGATGCGAGCGGAGTTGCGAAGTCAGAAAGGGAACGATCGTAAACGGGCGCCACGCAAGCCGCGATGCCCCCCAGGTGAAAGCTTTGTTAGAATCTTCGGCTCTTGGCGTCTATCCGACTAGCGCTCGGCCTCGGCGCCGCGAGTCGAGCCGCACCACAACACCCGATTGCAGCGATGTCTCAGCCGAAGAAAAAAAACGCCGAAAAGCCCGCCGCTAAGCAGCTCGACGAGGCGAAAAAAGAAGCCGCCGAACAAGCCGCTGCGGGCGATAACCCCGCACCGCACCTGCTCAAACCGGGGGTCAAGGCCGAGACCGACGAAGAACTTGGGTCGG